>NZ_JALQDB010000014.1:0-352409 GCF_023631465.1 Caballeronia sp. GAWG1-1 | reverse complement strand
ATCGCGCGCGGCGGTCGATGCCGGTTACGTGCCGAACGACTATCAAGTGGGTCAGACGGGCAAGATCGTCGCGCCGCAGTTGTACGTGGCCGTTGGTATTTCGGGCGCCATTCAGCATCTGGCCGGGATGAAAGACAGCAAGGTCATCGTCGCCATCAACAAAGATCCGGAAGCGCCTATTTTCAGCGTCGCGGATTACGGCGTCGTCGGCGACCTCTTTTCGCTCGTGCCGGAACTGGTGAAGGAAATCGGCTGAGCACGCGTCGCTCGCCGACTTAGAACCGAAAGGGCGCGACGTTCGTTGCGCCCTTTTTGTATCGGATGAATGAGGAGACAAGAACGATGAGCTATCACGCCCCCGTCAAGGACATGCTGTTCGTCATCAAGGAACTGGCCGGTATCGACGGCATCGCCGCTTTGCCAGGCCACGAAGACGGCAGCTTCGATACCGCGCAAGCCGTCGTCGATGAAGCCGCGCGCTTTTGCGGCGAGGTCGTCGCGCCGCTCAACGTCGAAGGCGACCGCAATCCGAGCGCGTGGGCAAATGGCGAAGTCACGACCACGCCCGGTTTCAAGGAAGCGTTCCGTCAATTCGGCGAGGGCGGCTGGCAAGGCGTCGTGCATCCCGAGGAGTTCGGCGGACAGAACCTGCCGAAGCTCATCGCCACGCCGTGCATCGAGATGCTCAACTCCGCGAGCCTTTCGTTCGCGCTGTGTCCCTTGCTGACCGATGGCGCAATCGAAGCGCTGCTCACTGCAGGCGACGACGTGCAAAAGGCCCGCTATCTGCCGAAGTTCATTTCCGGAGAATGGACAGGCACGATGAACCTCACCGAGCCGCAAGCCGGCTCCGATCTCGCGCTGGTACGCACGCGCGCCGAGCCGCAGGGCGACGGTTCCTTCAAGCTGTTCGGCACGAAGATTTTCATCACCTACGGCGAGCACGACATGGCGAAGAACATCGTCCATCTCGTATTGGCGCGCACGCCTGACGCGCCCAAAGGCGTGAAGGGCATCTCGCTATTCATCGTGCCGAAGTTCCTCGTCAACGAGGACGGCTCGACCGGCGCGCGCAACGACGTGCATTGCGTGTCGATCGAGCACAAGCTCGGCATCAAGGCGAGTCCCACGGCCGTGCTGCAATTCGGCGATCACGGCGGCGCGGTCGGGCATTTGATCGGCGAAGAGAATCGCGGGCTCGAATACATGTTCATCATGATGAACGCCGCGCGTTTCGCCGTTGGCATGCAGGGCATCGCGGTTGCGGAGCGGGCGTATCAGCAGGCGGTCGCGTATGCGAAGGACCGTGTGCAAAGCCGTCCAGTCGATGGCTCATCGAAAGAGCCAGTGACCATCATTCATCATCCCGACGTGCGCCGCATGCTCTTCACCATGCGCGCTTATACCGAAGGCGCCCGCGCGCTGGCGTATGTCGCCGCGTCGCACAGCGATCTCGCGCATGGTCATCCCGATGAAAAAACGCGCAAGAGCCATCAGTCGATCTACGAATATCTCGTGCCGATCATCAAGGGATTCAGCACGGAGATGTCGGTGGATGTGGCGAGCCTCGGCGTGCAGGTGCATGGCGGCATGGGGTTCATCGAGGAAACGGGCGCCGCGCAGCATTATCGCGATGCACGCATTCTGCCGATTTACGAAGGCACGACCGCCATTCAGGCCAACGACCTGATCGGCCGCAAGACGGTGCGCGACGGCGGCGCGACGGCGCAGGCGTTGCTCGCGCAGATCGATCAGACCAAGGCTGCTCTTGCGGATACGGAGGGCCAGGCGTTCATGTCGATGCATCGGCACTTGAGCGCGGGGAGCTTGTCGCTCGCGCGCTCGGTCGAGTTTATCGTCGCAAAATTCAGAAGCGATCCGAACGCGGTGTTTGCGGGCAGCGTGCCGTATTTGCGACTAGCGGGAATCGTGCTGTGCGGTTGGCAGATGGCGCGCGCGATGCTCACCGCGCAAAAAAAGCGCGGCGAGGACGAGCGCTTTTATGCGGCGAAAATCGCGACGGCTCAGTTTTTCGCGGAACACATTCTGTCGCAGGCGCCGGGCATCGAGGCATCGATTGTCAGCGCGAATGGGAGCGAAGGCGTGCTCGCGTTGAGCGAGGATCAGTTTTGATGTGAGCGCCGAAGCTCATCGAACGCGAGCCGACGCCCGCGCATGAAAAAACCCCACGTCGTTCGCAACGTGGGGTTTTCTTCGTGCGTGATTGCCTTCTCAAGCATAAGCGGGACGCGTCTTCACACCGACTTCGCCCATATAACGATGCACCGACAAATCGTCCGCCCGAATCGCGGGTTGCTTGCCGGACATCAGGTCGGCGAGCAACTGGCCGGAACCGCACGACATCGTCCAGCCGAGCGTGCCGTGTCCGGTATTCAGATACAGATTCGGCACCGGCGTGCGGCCAACGATCGGCGTGCCGTCCGGCGTCATTGGGCGCAGGCCAGTCCAAAACTTGGCGCTGGCCGTATCGCCACCGCCGGGGAACAGGTCGTTCACGCACATTTCCAGTGTCTCGCGGCGCGCCTGCTTCAACGACTTGTCGTAGCCGACGATCTCCGCCATGCCGCCCACGCGAATGCGGTCGTCGAAACGCGTGATCGCGATCTTGTACGTCTCGTCGAGCACGGTCGAAACGGGCGCGCGGGTCGCATCGACAATGGGCGCGGTGAGCGAATAACCCTTGAGCGGATAAACCGGAATCTTGACGAGATCGCCAAGCAACTTCGGCGAATATGAACCGAGCGCGACGACGTAGGAGTCACCTGTCACGAGTTCCTTGCCGCATTGCACGCCGGCAATCCGGCCCTGGCTCATGGCAAGTGCGTCGATTGGCGTGTTGTAGCGGAACTTGACGCCCAACGCTTCGGCCATGGCGGCGAGGCGCGTGGTGAACATCTGGCAATCGCCGGTTTCGTCGTTCGGCAGGCGCAAGCCGCCCGTCAGTTTGTGCGATACCGCTGCGAGCGCCGGTTCTGCCTTCGCGAGTTCGGCCGACGAGAGCAATTCGAACGGAACGTTCGCGTCTTTCAACACCGCGATGTCTTTCGCCGCGCCGTCCAGTTGCGCCTGCGTGCGGAAGAGTTGCAGCGTGCCGCCGGTGCGGCCTTCGTAGTGAATGCCTGTATCCGCGCGCAAGGCTTGCAGGCAATCGCGGCTGTATTCGGCGAGGCGCACCATGCGGCCCTTGTTAACCGTGTAGCGATCTTGCGTGCAGTTACGCAGCATTTGCCACATCCATTGAAGCTGAGTCATCGTGCCATCGAGACGGATGGCAAGCGGCGCGTGCTTCTCGAACATCCATTTGACGGCCTTGAGCGGCACGCCCGGCGCGGCCCACGGCGACGCGTAGCCCGGCGAAATTTGCCCGGCGTTGGCGAAACTCGTTTCGAGCGCGGGGCCGGCTTCGCGGTCGATGACCGTGACTTCGTGACCCGCCCGCGCCAGATAATAAGCACTGGTCACGCCGACGACGCCGCTTCCGAGAATAACGATACGCATGAGTTCTCCATCAGGATTCGATGAAACTGCCCGTTTGCGCGCAAGAAGTGGAACTGAGCCGCGGACGGAAGTTTGTGTAGTGTTATCGCCTATACTATTGATGTCTATATAGTTTTAGTTAATGTATTCGGCGGATTTTCAGGAAAAACGCATGAGAACACAGCGAAATCCGGTGCGCGCGCTCGATAAGCTCGACCACAAGATCCTGAACATTCTTCAAGCGGATGGCCGCATCGCGATGAAGGACCTTGCGGAGCGCGTCGGGCTGTCCGTCACGCCTTGTATTGAAAGGGTGAAGCGCATGGAACGGGACGCCGTGATCACGGGCTATTACGCGCGTGTTAATCCGGCTCAACTCGGCGCGGCGCTGCTGGTGTTCGTTGAGATCACGCTGGATCACAAGAGCGGCAATATGTTCGAGCAGTTTCGCCGCGAGGTGCAGCGCATTCCGGAAGTGCTCGAATGCCACCTCGTTTCCGGCGATTTCGACTATCTGATCAAGGCGCGGATCGGTGAAATGGCCGACTACCGCAAGCTTCTTGGCGACATCCTTCTGCAACTGCCGGGCGCGGTGCAGTCGAAAAGTTATGTGGTAATGGAGGAAATCAAGGAAACGCTGACGATCCCGGTGGACGTGTGATTTTCTGCTTGCGATGACGTGTCGATACTGTATATTTGTACAGTACATTTTCTGCTGCGCTCATCGTAATGCCGACACCCGACCGTGAATTTCCTGTCGCGCCGCCCGCGCCGCTGAAAGGGCGCGGCGCGGTGACGAACATGCAGGGACGCTACGAGAAAGACGCGCGCGAACGCGTGGACGACGGCTGGCTACACGAAACGGACGGTGACGACGAGGGCGCGCCGCCGCTTCGCACACAGGTGTTCGAAGAACGCGCAAAGAGCATTCTGACGCACAACAATTCGCCCGACATACCGTTTAGCGTGTCGCTCAATCCGTATCGCGGGTGCGAACACGGCTGTATCTACTGCTTCGCGCGTCCGACGCATAGTTATCTTGGCCTGTCGCCGGGACTCGATTTCGAAAGCCGCATTTACGCCAAGGTCAACGCCGCCGAACTTCTCAGGCGCGAGATCGGAAAGCCGAAGTACGAGCCGGAATCCATTGCGCTCGGCGTGAATACGGACGCCTATCAGCCCGTCGAGCGCGATCTCAAGATCACGCGCAGCGTCATCCAGGTGCTGCACGATTGCGGTCATCCGTTCGCGGCGATCACGAAGTCGTCGCTGATCGAACGCGATATCGATTTGCTGGCGCCCATGGCGGAGCGCGGGCAGGTCATGGCGGCCATCACCGTGACTACGCTCGATGCAGACATCGCCCGCACGCTCGAACCACGCGCGGCCACCCCCGCGCGGCGTCTGCGCACGATCCGCACGCTCGCCGAGGCGGGCATTCCGGTGGGCGTGAGTATCGCGCCGGTTATTCCGTTCGTCACGGAGCCGGATCTGGAGCGGGTGCTCGAAGCGTGTGCGGAAGCGGGCGCGAAGACCGCCAGCTACATCGTGTTGCGCCTGCCATGGGAAGTGGCGCCGCTTTTCAAGGATTGGCTCGCGGCGCATTTTCCCGATCGTGCCGACCGCGTGATGAGCCGCGTACGCGACATGCGCGGCGGCAAGGACTACGACGCGGACTTTGCCAAACGCATGAAGGGCGAAGGATTATGGGCGGACATGCTGAAGCAGCGCTTTCAACAAGCAACCAAGCGGCTGGGATTGAACGCCCGGCAGCGCGGCATTCTCGACATGTCGGACTTCAAGCCGCCGGCGTTCGTCAAACCGGTGCCAGACAAAGGCCAGCTCGACTTGTTCTAACGCCTGCGATCGTCGTCTATCGCCTACTGCGACAGTGTCTTCGCAGCTTCCACCTGGCTTTCGAAATAAGTCTGGAACGTCAGCGCGAGGCCGGTCATCAGCAAGAACGCGCCGAACAGCAATGAAAAAATGACGATGAAGATGACCGTCCAGCCCGAATCGCTTTGCCGGTTGGTATGCGCGTTGAATTGCGCGTCCCACTTGGCGTCGGGTCGAAGACCGTAGACGATCGCGGAAAGAAACGCCGCCAGCAGCGATACGGCGCCGGGAAACGCCAGCACCCAGCCCAGAATCGAAGTCCGCTCCGTCGCCGCGAGCAACAGATAACCCACCGCGCCCAACACGATGCCGACGATATGCGCCCAGCCCCATTTGTCGCGCATTCCATACAGATAGAAACGGTGCAGTCCAATACTGCCAAAGAAAAACGCGAGCGCCGCCGTGAGCGTCTTCGAGCGGAAATACGGGCAATTCTGGTTGCCGGCCGGTTTCGGGCCGGTCTCGGTAGCGACGGACGAAGAAGTCATCAGCGAAAACGGTGGTATCGGTGGTGAAAATAGTGGCGCGCGCGCCGTCTTATCGCGGATTGCTCTGATTGCGCCAGGCGAGAATCCGACATCTTACGCTGCTCGCTTCGGCGGTCACACACTGGCACAATGCCGCACTGGCCGCTGCGGGGCTTTTGTCCTTGCGGCGCGCCGTTTGAAGCGTTCCAAACCCGAACTGCGCGCAATAATCACGTTAAGTGTTTGTTGGAGCGTCGGTTTCCGCTATAATCGCGTGTTCTGGTAGTTCCGAACCCCGGTTTTCAAGGATTTCAGCATGGTCATCATCCGCTTGGCTCGTGGCGGCTCGAAGAAGCGCCCGTTTTACAACATCGTCGCAACCGATTCGCGTAGCCGCCGTGACGGCCGCTTCATCGAGCGCGTTGGTTTCTACAACCCGGTCGCGACCAAGGGCGAATCGCTGCGTATCGCTCAAGATCGTCTGACCTACTGGCAAGGCGTTGGCGCGCAACTGTCGCCGACCGTCGAGCGTCTGGTCAAGCAAGCTCAGCAAGCTCAACCGGCTGCTTAAGTGCCGGTTAATTTGTCGACTGAAGTTCAGTCGTTCAAGGTATTCCGCTTCAAGGTCTGCTGATGCCCGCGCGTGATTCCGAATCCGGCAACGTCGCTGGCAATGTCAGTCGGCCGAAGCCGAAGCAAGAAGAAAATGCCAGCACGTTTGGCGCGTTCGTCCGGAAACCCGGCGCGCGTCGCGTGACGGCGGACGCTTCAGGCGAAGGCAAAGCGCATGAAGCATCGGCGGCGGTCGAGTCGGTAGATGGTCTCCCGGAAGACGCGGTGGAAATCGGTTTTATCGCCGATGCCTACGGTCTGAAGGGCTGGATCAAGATCGTTCCGCACGCCAACGGCAAGCTGGGCGGCGACGCGCTGCTTGGCGCGAAGAACTGGTGGCTCGTCAAAGGCCGCGAGTTCAAGTCCGCACGTTGTGTTCAGTCTAAAGTGCATGCGGATACCATCGTCGCGCGCCTGTCGGGCTGTGACGATCGCGACGCCGCGTTGTTGCTGAAGGGTCACGCGGTCTACATCGCTCGCAGCGACTTCCCGAAGCTCGACGACAAAGACGAGTTCTACTGGGTCGATCTGATCGGCCTCGATGTCGAAAGCGAAGCGGGCGTGGCGCTTGGCCGTGTCGCCGACATGATCGACAACGGCGCGCATTCCATTCTGCGGATCGAGTATCCGAGTACCGACAAGGATGGCAAGCCCGTCACCGAAGAGCGGCTCATTCCGTTCGTCGGTGTGTATGTGAAGACGGTGGATCGGGCGGCGAAACGCATCATCGTCGACTGGGACGCCGACTATTAACCCGGTGCTCGTCATCGGCAAGTTACGGAGAGAGCGATGCAGTTCGATGTCGTAACGCTCTTTCCCGAAATGTTCCGCGCGCTGACCGACTGGGGCATTACCAGCCGGGCAGTGAAGCAGGAGCGGTTCGGTTTGCGTACGTGGAATCCGCGCGACTTCACCACGGACAATTACCGCACCGTCGACGATCGCCCGTACGGCGGCGGCCCCGGCATGGTCATGCTGGCACGTCCGCTAGAAGACGCGATCGCGGCCGCGAAAACCGCGCAGCGCGAGCAAGGCATCGCGACGACGCGCGTCGTGATGATGTCGCCGCAAGGCGCCAAGCTCGATCACGAACGCGTGATGCGCATGGCCGCCGAGCCGGGCCTCGTACTGTTGTGCGGTCGTTACGAAGCAATCGACCAGCGTCTGATCGATCGTGAAGTAGACGAAGAAATAAGCCTCGGCGACTTCGTGCTGTCAGGCGGCGAATTGCCCGCCATGGCGTTGATGGACGCCGTCGTGCGCCAGTTGCCCGGCGTGCTGAACGACGCGCAATCGGCGGTGCAAGACAGTTTTGTCGACGTACTTCTGGATTGTCCGCATTACACGCGTCCGGAAGAATACGAAGGCGCGCGCGTTCCCGATGTGCTGCTCGGCGGCCATCACAAGGAAATCGACGCCTGGCGCAGGCGCGAAGCATTACGCAACACATTCACGAAGCGGCCCGATCTGATTCACCGGGCGCGCAAAAGCAAGATGTTGAGCCGTGCCGACGAGGCATGGCTCGCAGATCTCGCGAAGACGGCGTTGAAGTCCGAATAGACTTCGAGCCGACGAGCGAGACAAATGGGGGCGCTGAATTCAACCTCGGCGCCAGAAGTGAACCCATCCTCTACCGGGGCCTTATCAACGAAATCGCGCAAGCGAAATCTAGGCACACAACTCCGGCAAGATGGCACAAGGAGTCAGTAATGAATCTGATTGAGCAACTCGAGAAGGAAGAGATCGCGCGCGTTCTGGGCGAGAAATCGATCCCCGACTTCGGTCCGGGCGACACGGTCATCGTCAACGTGAACGTCGTCGAAGGTACGCGCAAGCGCGTGCAGGCTTACGAAGGCGTCGTGATCGCCAAGCGTAATCGTGGCCTGAACTCGAACTTCATCGTCCGCAAGATTTCCTCGGGCGAAGGCGTTGAGCGTACGTTCCAGACCTACTCGCCGCTGCTGGCGAGCATCGTCGTGAAGCGTCGCGGCGACGTCCGTCGTGCGAAGCTGTACTACCTGCGCGAGCGCTCGGGCAAGTCGGCACGTATCAAGGAAAAGCTGTTTACGAAGGACCGTACCGCCGCAGCCGCTGCAGAGTAAAGACTCAGCGTCCAGGCGCCGTACTGAAAAAGCACCCTCGCGGGTGCTTTTTTCTTTGGTGTGTTCAAATTGAATCTTCGACATCCTGGCTTTCGACCCGTGTCCACCGGCAAGACTTCGACTCCCCGCATTCTCGAACCTGAACGAATGCCCGTCCTCTCGACGGGCGCCGCGCTTCCCGCCATACCACCCGCGCGCCTTACGCCCGAAGGACTGCGAGCGCGTTTCGCACAGACGCTCGAATGGACGCAGGAAGCGCCCGAACAGCGCATCAAGGCCATCGGCGGCGATCCGCGCGTGGCTTCTGTTCTCGTGCCGCTCGTCGTGCGTGAAGGCGGTCTGACCGTGCTCCTGACTCAGCGGGCCGATCATCTTTCCGACCACGCGGGACAAATCAGCTTTCCCGGCGGCCGTCAAGAACCCGAAGACGCCGATGCCGCCGCCACCGCGCTACGCGAAGCACGCGAGGAAGTCGGCTTGGGCGCGGAGCATTGCGAAGTGGTCGGCGCGCTGCCAGACTATCTGACGGGCACCGGATTTCGCGTGACGCCTGTCGTTGCCTTGGTCTATCCGCCGTTCGCGCTCAAAGCCGATACGAGCGAAGTTGCCGATATCTTCGAAGTGCCGCTCGCGTTTCTGATGGACTCGGCAAACCACGAAGTGCGCGTTTTCCAATGGGAAGGTGGCGAGCGTCGTTTTTTTGCCATGCCTTACAAACCCGATGAAAAGACGGCTCCGTATTTCATCTGGGGTGCAACGGCTGGCATGTTGCGCAATTTCTACCGCTTCCTCGCCGCCTGACGCGTCAACGTGCGACGTTACGCGACCTTGCGATTGGTCAGCGCGTCTGAACGCATCGAACGCTGTGCTATCGTTACGCGAAACTCGAACTACTCCGACCGTTTCGGCGCACCGCATGACTTTTTTCTCTGTATTGCTGGCTCTTATCCTCGAGCAGGTGCGTGCGTTATCGCCGCACAATCCGATCTCGGCGTTGCTTCAGTATCATGCGGAAAGCACCGCCCATGGCTTCGACGCGGGCAAGGAAAAGCACGGCATCGTCGCGTGGCTGGTGGTGGTATTGCCGTGGACGCTCGTGGTCGGGCTCATCTATTACGTGCTGTATCGGATCAACTTCGTTCTGGCGTTTTTCTGGAACGTGGTGATCGTGTACTTCACGCTCGGCTTTCGTCAGTTCAGCCACTATTTCACCGATATCCATCTCGCGCTCAATAACGACGACGTGCCGCGCGCCCGCGAGGTGCTCACGGAGTGGACCGGTCTCGATACCGTCGACATGCCGGTAAGCGAGATCGTGCGCCACACGCTCGTACATGCGGTGATCGCGTCGCATCGGCATGTGTTCGGCGTGTTCTTCTGGTTTCTGATTCCCATCGGGCCGGCTGGCGCGGTGTTTTATCGGATCGCCGAGTATCTGGCGCGTGCGTGGACGGAGCCGAATCCCGAGCGGACCGCAGCGTTCTCATCGTTCGCGCAGCGTGCGTTTTTCGTGATCGACTGGATTCCTACGCGGCTCACCGCGCTCGGCTTCGCAATCGTCGGCAATTTCGAGGATGCGATCTACGCGTGGCGCAATCACGCGCGTCAGTGGCCGGACCCGAACGAAGGCGTGTTGCTCGCGGCCGGCAGCGGCGCGTTGGGCGCGCGTCTCGCAGGACCGCTCGCCGAACCGCTGAGCGTCGAGGCGCTCGCCGTGGGCGATGCAAGCCCGCTGCCCGTCGGCGACGACTGCACGCCACGCACGCTCCAATCGGCGGTTGGCTTGGTGTGGCGCGCGGTGATCTTGTGGATGTTGATCCTGCTCATGCTGACCATTGCCGTCTGGCTGGCATAGCAAGGCGTCAATCGTCCAGCGGATCGCGGTCCGTCTGGCACTGCCAGCACACGGTGAACTGCGCTTCGAGCCATTCGCCGCACTGACGGCATCGCCAGGGCCGGGCATTCGCTTCCGGTCCGCGCTTCGCACGCTCCAGAAGGCGAGTGGCCAGCGCTTCGTCGCGTTCATCGACGATCCAGATTTCCGGCGCGCATTGATCCGCCGGAATGTCACCCAGCGCGCCGTTCAAATACCGATTGTGTAGCTCGCAAGGCACGCCTGCGGTCGCGAGCACGTTCATCCAGTGTTGCGCCGTGATGAGGTTCGGTGCGCGCGTGAGCCGTTTCATCGAACGATCTGGCTTGCTTCGTGGACGAGTTGCGCATAAAGCGCATGCCGCGCCGGCCGAATTTTGCCGGCTTCGACCGCTTCGAGAACAGCGCAGCCCGGCTCCTGCAGATGATGGCAGTTGTAGAAGCGGCAATGCCCTAGATACGGCCGGAAGTCAGCGAAGGCGCGTTCCAGTTGACCTTCGGACAAGTGATGCAGGCCGAACTCCTGAAAGCCGGGCGAATCGATGAGCGAGCCGCCGCCTGGCAATTCGTACAGACGCGTGAAGGTGGTGGTATGCCGGCCGCTATTGAGCGCCGACGAAATCTCGCGCGTGGCGGCGTCGGCGTCGGGGATGAGCAGATTCACGAGCGTCGATTTGCCCATGCCCGACTGGCCGAGCAAGATCGTCGAGCGATCTTTCAGGCGCTCATCCAGTTGCGGATGCACTTCGCCGGGCGCCATCTTCGCGGACAGTTCGATCACCGTGTAGCCCAGCGCGCGATAGGGCGCAAGTCGCTCGCGCGCCAGGGGCAACGCGCTTTCCACGTCGATCTTGTTGAGCACGATGAGCGCTTCGAGCCCGTGCGCCTCGGCGGCGATCAGCGCGCGCCCGAGCAGGTCTTCGCTGAAATGCGGCTCGGTGGCGAGCACGATCAGCAGTTGATCGAGGTTCGCCGCGAAGAGCTTCGACTTGAACTGATCGGACCGGTAAAGCAGGTTGCGCCGCTCGCCGATTTCGACGATCACGCCCTGATCCGCCGAAGACTGCTCGTAGATCACGCGATCGCCGACGGCGACTTCGCTCTTTTTGCCGCGCGGGAAGCATTGCAGCTTCGCGCCGCCGTCGTGCGGCGCGACGAGATAGTGCCGGCCATGCGCGGCGATCACGGTGCCTTCCAGTCGGGCCTCCGCGGAAGCCGCGCCGCCCTGACGCGCGCCGCGGCCCGATGACACGCCACGCGCCGTCATGCGGTGTGTTGCATCAAGCGGTCGATGCGCTGCGAAGCGGGCGGATGCGAGTAATAAAACGCGGTGTAGAGCGGATCGGGCGTGAGCGTGGACGCGTTGTCTTCGTACAGTTTGACGAGCGCGTTGACGAGATCCTTCGGATCGGTCTGGCTGGCCGCGAAGGCATCGGCTTCGAATTCGTGTTTGCGCGAGCTCAGGCTGCCGAGCGGCGTGATGAAGAACATGAACACCGGCAGCACGAGCATGAACAGGACGAGCGCAAGTCCGTTGTTGCCGCCGACGAGCGACGGATGCACGCCGAGGCCTTCGTAGAACCACACGGTCTGCACGAGCCAACCGAGGAGCGCGAGCATGGCGAGGCTGATGGCGAACATCACGACCAACAGCTTGAGCACGTGACGGCGCTTGAAGTGGCCGAGTTCGTGCGCGAGCACGGCTTCGATCTCGCTGCCGGAAAGGCGCGCAAGCAGGGTATCGAAGAAGACGATGCGCTTCGCCGCGCCGAAGCCCGTGAAATACGCGTTGCCGTGCGCGGAACGGCGGCTGCCGTCCATGACGAACAAGCCCTTTGCCGCAAAGCCGGTGCGCGACATCAGATTCTCGATACGAGCCCGCAGCGCTTCATCCTTGAGCGGCTCGAACTTGTTGAAAAGCGGCGCGATGAAAGTGGGATAGATGATCATCGCGAGCAACTGGAACGCAACCCAGACGATCCACGTGTAGAGCCACCAGTAGCTGCCGGCGCGATCCATCATCCAGAGCACGAGCAGCAGAAGCGGCGCACCGATGATCGCGCCCAGCACCGTGCCCTTCACGAGATCGAGAAAAAACAGTTTCTTCGACATACGATTGAAGCCGAACTTTTCCTCGATCACGAAATGGCGGATATAGTCGAACGGGAGGTCGATGAGACTCGTAATTGCGATGACCGCCGCGACCAGCGCGATCTGTCCGAGATAGCCGCGCCCGAGCCACTCCGTAATGGCGATATCGAGTGCCTGCAAGCCACCGAGCAAGGTCAGCGCGACCAGCACGATGGCGCTGGTGACGACTTCGATCATCGTGAGGCGCGTGCGCTCGACGGTGTAGTCCGCCGCGCGCTGGTGCGCCGTCAACGGGATCGTGCCGGTGAACTGCGGCGGCACGCCGTTGCGATGCGCCGCGACGTAGCGAATCTGGCGCGAGGCCAGCCAGAGCTTCGTTGAAACCATCGCAACGAGGGCGACGACGAAGATCGTCGAAAAAGCGAGTGTGAGGTTGGCCATGCAGGGCTTCCGATTGAACTATGCGAGAATTATAGGTTCTAGGCCGTGCTCGCGTTGCCACAACCCGTGGTTGCCGAAAAGCCCGCGCGGCGACTGGGCTTCATGCGCCTCAAGACACTAACATCAGCGTTACTCGAACCTCTTCCAGGTACTTTCCATGACCGATTCTCTCGACCAACCCGAACCCGTCCTCGCGCGCAGCGACATGAATCTCGTGTGGCTCGACATGGAGATGACCGGGCTCGATCCCGACAATGATCGCATCATCGAGATCGCGGTGGTCGTGACGAATTCGACGCTCGACAAGCTGGTGGAAGGGCCGGTGTTTGCGATCCATCAGTCGGAAGAAGCACTTGGCCGCATGGACGAGTGGAATCGCAATACGCATGGCCGCTCGGGGCTGACGGAACGCGTGAAGGCATCGACGGTGGATGAAGCGGAAGCCACGCGTCAGATTCGTGAATTCCTCGGTCAGTACGTGCCGCCCGGCAAGTCGCCGATGTGCGGCAATTCCATTTGCCAGGACCGCCGCTTCATGGCGCGCTGGATGCCGGAACTGGAGACGTTCTTTCACTATCGCAATCTGGACGTGAGCACGCTCAAGGAACTGTGCCGCCGCTGGCAGCCAGCCATCTACAAGGGCTTTCAGAAGCGCGCGATGCACACGGCGCTCGCCGATATCCACGAGTCCATCGACGAACTCAAGTACTACCGCGAGCACTTCCTGATTCCCGCGGCGTCGGCATCGTCGGCTCAGGCTTGAGGTTTGGAAGCGCCTGACTTTCGAATGGCGCTTTTGGGCCGGAACGCGGCAACCGCTTCCGGCTTCGTTTCGATGTAAGGCCCGCCGATCAGATCGATGCAATACGGCACTGCCGCGAAGATGCCCGGCACGCGCGTCTTGCCGTCGGCGTCCTTCAGGCCTTCGAGCGTTTCCCTGATCGACTTCGGCTGTCCCGGCAAATTGATGATGAGCGCGGCGTGATCCTCCGTCTCACGAATCACGGCAACCTGGCGCGAGAGAATGGCGGTCGGCACGAAGTTCAGGCTAATTTGGCGCATCTGCTCGCCAAAGCCTGGCATCGGCTTGGTGGCGACGGCGAGCGTCGCTTCCGGCGTCACGTCGCGGCGCGAGGGACCGGTGCCGCCCGTGGTCAGCACGAGATCGCAACCGTGTGTGTCGACCAGTTCGATGAGCGTGGCCGAGATGGTGGCGGCATCGTCGTGAATCAGCCGCGTTTGCGCGCGCCAGGGTGAGCTCAGCGCTTCTCCGAGCCACGCTTCGAGCGACGGCACGCCTTTGTCCTCGTAAACACCTTGCGAGGCGCGATCGCTGATCGAAACGAGTCCGACGAGCAACTCGTCCGGATGATTACGCTTCGTCGTCGTCACGGTTGTCCTCGTCGCTGTCGCTCTCGTCTTCCTGCTCCACGCCCGCTGCGTTCTTGATCCACTGGAACAATTCGCGGTAATAGCGCGGCGGCTTTTGCAGCTCGCGCTCCTTGCGCGTATTGCGGATCAGCGTGCGGCCTTCCTGCGCGTCCACGCCCGGATGCTCGCGGATGAAATCGGTCAGCGCGGCGTCGTTTGCGAGCAGCTTGTCGCGCGAGCGTTCGATCCAATGCAGGCGCGCGGTCTCCGCCTTGTTCACGCCGCGATGCGTGTCGAGTGCGGTGCGCAGCGCGGCGACTTCGTCTTCGAGCAGCGTGCGCATGACGCGCCCGACGTATTGCACCTGACGGCGCTTGCCTTCGTGATCGGTGATACGACGCGCTTCGCGCACGGCGTCGTTCAGCTTCTCAGACATGGGCATGCGCTTGAGCGCGTCTTTCGGCAGCGCGATCAGCGCCTCGCCCAGTTCCTGCAGCGCGTGCATGTCGCGCTTGAGCTGGGATTTGCTCGGGCGATCGTAGCCGTTTTCGTCGACTTCCGGCTCGGCTTCGATCGGTTGAATGCGGGTTTTACGGTTCATGGCGATATTGTAGCTTGCGCGTCGCAGCGCTCGGCTCGCGCCCGCCAAGCGATGCATCGTGCATGCGGTGCGGGTGCGCGGTCCTTGCTATGATCGCAGCATGCGTCGATCGAATCGACCCCGCCGTCTGCTTCATCGAAAGGCCGGACGAAAGCGGGAATCCTCTTGCAACGACACGCGCGGGCGCGCGGCGCCCCCGACCTCCTAAGGCACACACAAAATGGCAGCAGACATGGACGTCAAGCAACGCTTTTTCCCGCATACGCAAGACGAACTCAAGGAGATTGCCTCCGACATCCTGCGTCACGCGAAGGAACTCGGCGCGACCGATGCCGCCACCGAAATCTCCGAAGGCGATGGCCTTTCGGTAAGCGTGCGGCGCGGCGAAGTCGAGACCATCGAGCACAACCGGGACAAGATGGTGGGCGTGACCGTCTTCATCGGCAAGAAGCGCGGCAATGCGAGCACCGCGGACTTCACGCGCGAAGCACTGCGCGATACGGTTGCGGCCGCCTACAACATCGCGCGTTTCACGGCGGAAGACAGCGCCGCCGGGCTTGCGGAAGAAGACTTGCTGGAGAAGTCGCCTCAGGACCTCGATCTTTATCATCCGTGGGTCATCGACGCCGAAGAGGCCGCCGAGCTCGCACGCCGCGCCGAAGCCGCCGCGTTCGCGGTGGATAAGCGCGTGACCAATTCCGAGGGCGCGAGCGTATCGGCGCAGCATTCGCAGTTCGTGCTCGCGACCTCGCGCGGCTTCCTCGCGGGCTATCCGTACTCGCGGCACTACATCGCGTGCGCGCCCATTGCCGCGAGCGGACGCGACATGCAGCGCGACGACTGGTACACATCGCGCCGCAATGCCACCGAACTCGCCGCGCCGGAAGCCGTCGGACGCTACGCCGCCGAACGCGCGCTCGCGCGTCTGAACGCGAAGAGCCTCGACACGCGCAAGTGCCGCGTGTTGTTCGAAGCGCCGCTGGCGGCGGGCATCCTCGGCTCGTTCGTGCAAGCGGTGAGTGGCGGGGCGTTGTATCGCAAGACGACGTTTCTCGTCGATAGCCTCGGCAAGCCGGTGTTCGCGCCGCACGTTCAGATCGTCGAAGATCCGCACGTGAAGGGCGGCATGGGCAGCGCGCCGTTCGACGAGGAAGGCGTGCGCACCGAGCGTCGCAATGTGGTGGATGACGGCGTTGTGCAGGGCTATTTCCTGTCCACGTATTCGGCGCGCAAGCTCGGCATGAAGACCACCGGCAACGCGGGCGGCTCGCATAATTTGACGATGACAAGCTCGAATACGAAACCGGAAGACGACTTCGAGGCCATGCTGAAGAAGCTCGACACCGGCCTTTTGCTTACCGAACTGATGGGGCAGGGCGTGAACTACGTGACGGGCGACTATTCGCGCGGTGCGTCGGGCTTTTGGGTGGAGAACGGCAAGATTCAGCACGCGGTCGAGGAAATCACGGTCGCGAGCACGCTTCAGGAAATGTTCCGCCACATCGAGGCGATCGGCGCGGATACGGTCGTGCGCGGCACGAAGGAAATCGGCTCGGTGCTGATCGAGCGGATGACCATCGCGGGGCAGTAAAACTCAGAGGTGGTTCAAGAAGAAGGCCCCGGATGGCGCGAGCTATCCGGGGCCTTCGTTCATGCGTCCGCCCGGCGTCGATACGTGACGAACGCGAAGTCGAACGCGTTCGGTGGCGCGGCGCGCCGCGGATCGCGCGCGACTTCCTGCCAGTGCGCGGCGTCCGGCGCCGGAAAATGCGTGTTGCCTTCGAAATCGGCATCGATCTCGGTGACGATCAGCTTGTCCGCCTGCGCGATGGCGTCGCCGTACAACTGCGCGCCGCCGATCACGAAGGCCTCGCTTGCGTGGTCGGCGATGGCGAGCGAGAGCGCATCGGCCAAGCTCGTGACGGTATCGCAGCCGGTATAGCGACGCGTGGCGTCGCGCGACACGACGATATTCCGCCGCCCGGGCAGCGGCCGGCCGATCGATTCGTGCGTCTTGCGTCCCATGATGATCGGCGCGCCCATCGTCGTGCGCTTGAAGAAAGCGAGATCCTCGGGGAGGCGCCAGGGCAGGTCGTTGTCGCGTCCGATCACGCCATTGCGCGCGCGGGCGACGATCAGGGTCAGCGTCGTCATGTAGTCGGAAAGTCGTGCAGGAGTGAGGCGCGCAGGAGGCGCGACCGTGCCGCGATTTTAACCGACGCCCGCCGCTGTCTTGCCTCGACTCAGCCTTTGGTCCGATCGAAGCCCGGCCGCTCGGGCGTGAACTCGTCCCATAGCGTGACGCTCACGCCGTAGTTCGAAGACTGCCTTTGGTGCGATTCGGCGTCGCTCGTGTTCGCTGCATCCCGCGCATTTGTCCACGACAAGGCGCGTCGCTCGTCGTCGTCCGACGAACGGGAAGTCGGCGCGCAATCCGGTAAAGAATGATCGAAAGCCATCGTGGCGACATATCCGAGTAAGTATTCCCGGAAGTGTTTCGGGAATAAAACAGTCAAGCGGCTGGTATATCGAGTTGAGATGCGACCAGGCTGAAAATCTGCTGACGAAACGAAATGCGGCTTGCATTTCTTACCTGTCCGCATGCATCAAATATAGCCAGATGCATGCCAGCGGGCGCAATCCGTTACCGTGCAAAGAACATGATGAAAACGGCAGAAAATCATCGTGGCCGAATGGACGAAAACGTTTCACACGTGAAACGCGAAGGGAGAAAAACATGAATTTCCTGTGAATCAGGTATAAGATTTTGTCTTATTAAAACGTCTCATTTGCTTTTAATAATTCATTGAGAAATTCTTGCCAGCCCCGTCCTGTCAGGGTTTTGTGACCAGTCCAATGGGCCTTGACGATATTTGTTTGCGGGGTTTATGGGTTATAGTAGTCTCTCGAAAATGGCGCAGAACCGGTCAATAGGGATTCGTGGAAGGGTTCACGGCGCCAGATGCGTCGTTCCCGGAGGCAACGAATCGAAACGCGAGTCCGCTCGCCACACAGCGCGAGGACATTGATTTCTGCATGCAGCGAGAGCCTGAACTACGCGACCTTTTCAACGAATGTTGAAGAAAGGATCTGAATAATGGACGTCGCTCGGCGGCAACTTATCTATGTGACTCGCGATCCCAGCGAGATGCTATGTGCGCGGTTCGAAGAACGCGGCTGGCAAATCGAAATCGTGGCGAGCGCGCGCGACACGAAGAAAGCCCTGCGTAGCGATATGGCAATCGGTGGTCTGCTGGACTTGTCGAGTCACTTCGAGTCTCACGAATTGGCGGCGTTCGAGTCGTCGTTGACCATGACGAACGTCGGCTGGGTCGCCGCCACCGTTTCCGGACAACTGGAAGACGCCGCCGTGCGCCGGCTGATTCGCGACTATTGTTTCGACTACGTCACGATGCCGACTTCGAACGATCGCATCGTCGATTCCGTGGGACACGCCTACGGCATGGTCGCGCTGCATGACGCGGCATCGAACGATTCGCGCAGCGAAGGCCGCGCCGAAGGCGAAATGGTCGGATCGTGCGACGCCATGCTGGCGCTGTTTCGCTCCATCCGCAAAGTCGCCATGACGGACGCGCCCGTGTTCATCTCGGGCGAATCGGGCACAGGCAAGGAACTGACGGCGGTTGCCATTCACGAGCGCTCCGCGCGTCGCGATCAACCGTTTGTGGCCATCAACTGCGGCGCGATTCCGGCGCATCTCCTGCAATCGGAGCTGTTTGGCTACGAGCGCGGTGCGTTCACGGGCGCAAATCAGCGCAAGATCGGGCGCGTGGAGGCGGCCAACGGCGGCACACTGTTCCTCGATGAAATCGGCGATCTGCCGCTCGAAAGCCAAGCGAGCCTGTTGCGCTTCCTGCAGGAGCGCAAGGTGGAGCGTCTGGGCGGTCACGGTTCGACGCCCGTCGATGTCCGCATCATCTCGGCGACTCACGTCGATATGCAAACCGCGATGATCGAAGGGCGTTTTCGCGCCGACTTGTATCACCGCCTGTGCGTGTTGCAGATCGACGAGCCGCCGCTGCGCGCGCGCGGTAAAGATATCGAATTGCTCGCGAAGCACATGCTCGATCGCTTCAAGAAGGACGCAAGCCGGCGTCTGCGCGGCTTTTCGCCGTGCGCCATCGCCGCGATCCACAACTACGGCTGGCCGGGCAACGTGCGCGAACTCATCAACCGCGTGCGGCGTGCCATCGTCATGTCGGAAGGGCGGCAGATCACCGCGCGCGATCTCGAATTGGGCGAATACGTCGAAGTGGCGCCGGTGTCGCTTGCGCAAGCGCGCGAGGCGGCGGAGCGTCAGGCCATCGAACTCGCATTGCTGCGTCATCGCGGGCGTCTTGGCGATGCCGCGCACGAACTCGGCATCTCGCGCGTCACGCTGTATCGGTTGCTGAGTGCGCATGGCATGCGCCATATCGAGGTGGATGCGCCGCCGGAGCACGCCACGCGCGGCTAAGACTCAGGCTTGGCAGGACATTCGAACGGGCGCTTCAAGCGCCCGTTTCTTTTGTGTCACGAAGAGCGTCCGCGCGCTGCGCTTGGTAAAATTGCTTCTTTGCGCCGGCATTCGCTCAGGCGCGTCGCGCCTCCAAGGATCATCGAATGAAACAGTATCTCGAGCTCGTCCAGACGATTCTCGATACCGGCACGTGGCAGGAAAACCGCACGGGCATTCGCACTATCGGCATTCCGGGCGCGATGTTGCGCTTCGACTTGCAACAAGGCTTTCCTGCCGTTACGACGAAGAAGCTCGCGTTCAAGTCGGCGATCGGCGAAATGGTCGGCTTTCTGCGCGCCTCGAAGAGCGCCGCTGACTTCCGCGCGCTCGGTTGCAAGGTCTGGGACGCGAACGCCAATGAAAATCCGCAGTGGCTCGAGAATCCGTATCGCCAGGGCGAGGACGATCTCGGCGACGTGTATGGCGTGCAATGGCGTAAATGGCCCGCCTACAAGCTCGTGGATGCCTGCGCGGGCGACCAGATCGCCGACGCCACCAATCGCGGCTATCAATTGGTGACGAGCTTCGTCGAAAACGGCCGCGAGCAGGTGCTGCTGTATAAGGCGATCGACCAGTTGAGGCAATGTCTCGATACGATCATCGAGCGTCCCACCGACCGGCGCATTCTTTTTCATGCGTGGAATCCGGCCAAGCTCGACGAGATTGCTTTGCCCGCGTGTCATCTGCTGTATCAATTCATCCCGAACGTAACGACGCGCGAGATTTCGCTGTGTCTTTATATCCGCAGTAACGATGTCGGGCTCGGCACGCCGTTCAATCTGACCGAAGGCGCGGCGCTGCTGCATCTCGTCGGACGGCTGACCGGTTTCAAGCCGCGCTGGTTCACGTATTTCATCGGCGACGCGCATATTTACGAGAATCAACTCGATATGCTGAACGAGCAATTGAAGCGCGAGCCTTTTCCGAGTCCCCAGCTCATCATTTCGGATCGCGTGCCGGATTACGCTGTCACGAAACGCTATGAACCGGAATGGCTGGAACAAATCGAGCCGAAAGACTTTGCGCTCGAAGGTTATAAACACCATGAAGCTTTGAAGGCGCCGATGGCGGTTTGATTATCGCTTTCTCATGCAGGACGCAAAAACGCACGGCGCAAAACCGTGCGTTTTTGTTTGGCTCAGCGCATCGACAGAAATTGTTGGAAGTGTTGCTGTCCTGAGGGCGTTACGCGCAGCACACGGCGTTTCGATGTCGGTTCGATCCAGCCATGCGCTTCGCAAGCGTCGAGAAACGCCGCACCAAGCGCGCCGCCTAAGTGCGGCCGCCGCTCGCTCCAGTCGATGCACGTACACGCAAAACGTCTGCGGCGCGCCCGCTGTGCCGTCAGGTCGATACCCAGTTGCGCGAAGGCCTGCGCGCCGTCTTTCGTGGCTTCGAGTTCGGTGGCGCCGTCTGCGGCGAGCCAGTCGCGAGCGATCATCGTATCGAAGACACGCACCGCCAGTTCGCCCGCCAGATGGTCGTAGCACGTGCGCGCGTAGCGCATGTCGAGTGGCACCGCGCTCGGCGGCCGCTGCGGCTCGCGCTCCGGCGCGCTCGCGCGCGCGAGATTGGCGAGCGCTTCGATCGCGGCAGCGATATCGGCGGTCGCGATCCGGTAATAGCGATGCCGCCCGCTCACTTCCAGCGCCAGCAACCCGCCTTCGGTCAGACGCGCGAGATGTCCGCTCGCCGCGGAAGGCGAGAGTCCCGCGATCATCGTGAGTTCGCCGGCGGGGCGCGCGGTGCCGTCCATCAGCGACCAAAGCATGGCCGCGCGGCCCGGATCGGCGAGCAACGCCCCAATGCGCGAAAGGCCGGGAAAGTGGCGGGAGCGAGAGTCTTCGGGGCTTGAGTTCATGGCGCTTCTCCGGAACCGTTTCAGATACTCTAGCGCGCAATCGCACGCGATGTTTCACTGCCCGGTGAAACGTCGATGCATCCGCAGCCGGCGCTAGTATGGCCCTTCGTATCGGTAATCGCGGCAGCAAGGAGTTCGCATGATCAGATTCATCACAGTCACCGTCGTCGCCGGGTTGATCGCGCTTGTCGCCGGATGCGCGGGCGGGCCTTCTTCGGCGGGCGCGGGCGGCGGCAGCATCACGATGTACGGCACCATCGACGAAGGCGTGACCGTGCACAATTAGCCGAGCTTTTTGCCGACCCTATAATCGGGCGTATGCGCCTTGAAGAGCGCGTGCAACTTCGATAAAACGGAACGCCATGAATACGCCCATTTCCACTTTCGCTCCCGCCGAACCCGGCGCCCTTCGCGCGGGCCGCGCCGAAACCACGTTTCGTTTTCTCGCCGAACCGACTTCGGTGAACTTCGGCGGCAAGGTGCACGGCGGCGCGTTGATGAAGTGGATCGACGAAACCGCGTACGCATGCGCGGCGATGTGGTCCGGGCGGTATGCCGTGACGGTGAGCGTCGGCAATATCCGCTTTCGCAGGCCGATTCTCGTCGGCAATCTCGTGGAACTACGCGCGCGCGTGGTGGCGACCGGGCGCACCAGCATGCATATCCATATCTCCGTGCACGCGGGCGATCCGAAAGTCGGCGAGCTCGAACAGACCACCGATTGCCTGATGGTCTTCGTCGCCGTCGATGAAAAAGGTCAACCGACACCCGTGCCCGCGTTCGTGCCGGAATCGGACGAAGAGAAGCGTCTTGCACGCTACGCGATGGACGTGAAAGATGCGCTCGACGCTATCGTCGAACTGAAGCCGGAAGAGGTCGCGGCGGGGAAGGTTTGAAGCGCATTGACCGGTGAAGCCCGCGCATGCGCACGCGGGCTTCGTGATCGATCGACAAGCTACTTGTTGCCGACCATGTCCTGCGGCTTGACCCATTCATCGAACTGCTGCTCGGTTACGTGTCCGAGCGCCAGCGCCGATTCCTTCAGCGTCGTGCCTTCCTTGTGCGCCTTCTTTGCGATCTGCGCGGCTTTGTCGTAGCCGATATGCGGATTGAGCGCCGTCACGAGCATCAGCGATTCGTTCAGGAGACTCTCGATACGCTTCTCGTTCGGCTCGATACCGACCGCGCAGTTGTCGTTGAAACTGAGCGCGCCATCCGCGAGCAGACGCACGGACTGCAGCACGTTATGCGCGATCATCGGCCGGAACACGTTCAGTTCGAAGTTGCCGCTCGCGCCGCCGAAGTTCACCGCCACGTCGTTGCCGAAAACCTGACAACAGAGCATGGTCACGGCTTCGGACTGCGTGGGATTGACCTTGCCCGGCATGATCGAGCTACCCGGCTCGTTTTCCGGAATCGAAAGTTCGCCCAGCCCGCAGCGCGGACCGCTCGCGAGCCAGCGGATGTCGTTGGCAATCTTCATGAGCCCGGCGGCGACCGTCTTCAACGCGCCGTGCGCGGCGACGAGCGCATCGGCGGCGGCCATCACTTCGAATTTGTTGGGCGCGGTTTCGAACGGCAGGCCGGTCAACTTGCCGATGGCCGCCGCGACCTTCACCGCGAACTGCGGATGCGCATTGAGCCCCGTGCCGACGGCCGTGCCGCCTTGCGCGAGCTGATACAGATGCGGCAAGGTTGCCTCGACGTGACGAATGCCCTGATCGAGTTGCGCGACATAGCCTGAGAATTCCTGGCCGAGCGTGAGCGGCGTTGCGTCCTGCAAGTGCGTGCGGCCAATTTTCACGATATCCGCGAAGGCCTTCGATTTTTTGTCGAGCGTGTCCCGCAGCGTCTTGAGCGCCGGCACGAGATGCTTGACGATGGCAAATGCGGCGGCGACATGCATGGCCGTCGGAAATACGTCGTTGGACGACTGTCCGCGATTCACGTCGTCGTTCGGATGCACGAGGCGCTCTTCGCCGCGCTCACCGCCGAGCAGCTCGCTTGCGCGATTCGCGATCACCTCGTTGAGATTCATGTTGGTCTGCGTGCCGGAGCCCGTCTGCCACACGGCGAGCGGAAACTCGTCCGGATGCTTGCCGTCGATGATCTCCTGCGCGGCCTCCTTGATCGCCTTGGCTTTCTTGGCGTCGAGCACCTTCAGCTCTTCGTTCACGTCGGCGGCTGCGTGCTTGACGATAGCGAGCGCCGTGATCAGCTCGGGCGACTGCTTTTCAGTCGATATCTTGAAGTTCTGCAAGGAGCGCTGCGTTTGCGCGCCCCAAAGCTTGTCGTTCGGCACGGCAATCTCGCCGAACGTGTCCTTCTCCATGCGTACATCGCCCTTTGCGTTCTGTGTCATTGCTTGAAGCTCCTTACGAGAGTCAGATTCGGTGCCGATGCGAGCCGCCCGCTTCATAACTGCTTGTCGACTGGCAGCAGCATGAAGAGGCCCGTCATCACGTTTCGATACAAGCCCGCTTCGGGATCGAAGTTATAGGTGACCATGCCGTCCTTGCCCTTCGTCGTCCAGACGAGGCCGGATTGCGGCGAACCGGTGCGCTGCAGACTCGCCATCACCGCCGCGCTCGCCAGTTCCACGCGATAGCTCACCTCGGGCGTGATGCCTCGATCGAACAGCTTCGCGGTCTGATCGGCGATAGGCTGGCTATGGATCACGAGCGCGAGTTCGGTGTTGAGCAGCGCCGAGCGCGGATCGAGATTCATCGAGCCGATCACGAGGATACTCCGATCGATGACATACGCCTTTGCATGCAGACTCGCGCGCGATTGCGAGCCGAACAGCCCGGCGCGCGGACGGCCTTCGCCCTGAATCTGAATCGGCTTGAATTCGTACAGTTCGACGCCGTTTTGCAGCAGAGGAATGCGATACGGCGCGTAGCCCGCCTGGACCGCGACGGCATCGGTGGCGGCGAGGGAGTTGGTCAGCACCGCGACGCGCACGTGGCGCCGCGTGACATCGGCGAGCGCCTTCACGCCTGCATCGTGCGGCACGAAGTAGGGCGACAGAATCAGGAATTCGCTTTGCGCGCTCTTCAGCAGGTCGGCGAGACGCGTCATCGGCGGACTCTTGTAGTCCTCGCTCGGGTTCTCGATCTTCGACGGCGAATCGGCCCAGAATTCGGTCTCTGCCCACACGAGTTCCAGATCTTCCTGCGCGATCTGCTGCGCGAGCGGCGTCGCGTTCAGCGGCTTGGCATTGAGCGGTTCGGCTTGCGCGCGCCAGTGTGCGCGCAGATCGTCGCGCGTCTTGTCTAGCTCGGACGCGTCGAATTTCTGCTTGTTCAACACGCGCAGCGGATACGACAGCGCGCTGTTCCAGTAGTCGTCGAAACTCGCGGAGACTTTTTGCGCGATGGGTCCGGCGGTGAAGACATCGAGATCGCGGAACTGCAGCGTCGGACTCGCGCTGAAGTATTCGTCGCCGAGATTGCGGCCGCCGACGATGGCGATCTGGTTATCCGCGATCATCGCCTTGTTATGCATGCGGCGCGTGAAGCCATCGACATTGGAGAAGAAGTTCTGCGTGCGTTCGGTGAAGCTCTCGCGCGCGCTGCCGTATGGGTTGAACACGCGAATCTCGATGTTTTGATGCGTGTTCAGCGCCGCCATGATGCGGTCGATGTCCTTGAAGTTCAGGTCGTCGACGAGCATGCGCACGCGCACGCCGTGGTCCGCCACGTAGAGCGCGGCGGCGAGCAGCAGCTTGCCGGTGTTGTCTTCCTCGGCGATGTAGTACTGCATGTCGAGCGTTTTCGTCGCCGCGCGCGCGAGCGCAATGCGCGCCTGCAGCGCTTCCGTGCCGCTTGGCAGGAGACGCACGGCGGACTGGTCCGGGTGCTTGCGTTCGAGCGGCGCGAGCGCGTCGCCGAGCGGCGTGCTTTCGCTGGCCGGCAAAGCCTGGCTCACCGGGCGATCGAACGCCGTGGCGGGCGGGCGTGTCGCGCAAGCGGCGCAAAGTGCCGTCAGCGCGAGCGTTGCGAAGAGGCGCGCGGTGCGACTCGAAATCTTCCTCATGCTGCTCGTTCTTGCATTTGCACTCGCACTTGCACTTGCACTGATGGCAGCTTCATCCATTCCCCGGTTTCGCGACACTGTCATTCCTCTTTTTCGTGGTCTCGATACGGCCCGGCATTCATGACGATGCCGATGCTCGGTTTCGCGACGTAGCAATTACCGTTCTCGCCGTGCTGGTCTCGAAAATATTCTATGGGAAATTGGACGATTCGCCCGGAAAGGCAGTACGCGACCCGCGTATCGGCGCCGGAGCGCGGACGAAAAAAAGCCCGCTCGGGTGGAGCGGGCTTGAACCCCTGTCACTGGAGTCTCAAGGAGGAGACGGGTTCATCCTAACAATGCCTGCTGGTCTCTCCAACCAAGGATTCGTGCTTTGTATGTGGGGAAGCGGTTGTGATGCTTATTTGCTCGAACCACGCGCTCAGGTCGGGCCGTGAACCGGCGCGGTCGCGCCATCCGCAACCTTCACGCTTCCCGTCTCGACCATCCGCCGGCTGATTCGATGAAAACGCAGCGTCATCAGCATGGCAACGCTCGCGAGCCCCGCCGCGAGGCCCCACCACAAGCCCTTCGCGCCCAGTTCGAAGTGAAACGCGAGCACATAACCCGTCGGAAAACCGACGCCCCAGTAACCGAACGCGGCGGCGAGCATCGGCACGCGAGTGTCCTTGAGGCCGCGCAGGCAGCCGGAACCGACCGTCTGCATGCCATCGACGATCTGGAACACGGCGGCGACACCCAGCAGCGAGGCCGCGAGCGCAACCGTCTGCGCGTTTTTCGGATCGCCGAGATGCAGATACAGCCCGACGATCGCGCGCGGCACGGTAATCAGCACGAGTCCCGACAGCACCATGAAGCCGACGCCGAGCGCGAGCGCGACGAAGCCCGCATGACGCGCCGCGAGCGGCACGCCTGCGCCGACCCAATAGCTCACGCGCACGTTCGCCGCCTGTCCGATGGCAAGCGGCACCATGAAGGCCACCGACGCCACGTTGATCGCGATTTGGTGCGCGGCGAGCGGCGCTTCGCCAAGCAAGCCGACCATGAGGCCGGTGGCGAGAAACAGCGTGGATTCGACGCCATACGTGATGGCGACCGGCCAGCCGATGCCGAAGAGTTCGCCCATGAGCGGCATGCGCGGACGCGCCGCGACGACGAAATGACGATAGCGCGGCCGCAGATGCAACAGCGCGACGAGCGCGAGCGCAATGCCCCAAATGGTGATCGTGGTCGCCGCAGCCGAGCCGAGAAACCCTTCGCGCGGCAGGCCCCAGGCGCCGTGAATCAGCCCGTAGTTGAGGAAACCGTTGACGAACACACCGCCGATCGACACCCATGAAAGCCTGCGCGCCGCGCCGATAGCCGGCAGAAACGCGCGCATCAATCCAATGCCGATGAGGCTGCCCGGCGTGCCCCAGCGCAGCACGGCGCAATACTCACCGACATTCCGGGCCAGCGTCGCGGGTTCATGGAACGCGAGGAGAATCGGCTCGGCGTAGCTCAGGAGCACGAACGCGGGCACCGCAAGCAGCACCGACAACACGAGCCCCGTCCAGTAGATGCCCGGCACCTGATGTTCGGCGTTCGCGCCACGCGCATGCGCCACCGATACGCTGACGGACGTAAGCACGCCCTGCAGCAGCGTCACGATCACGAAGAACACGTTCGCGCCCAGGCCGCCGGCGGCGAGCGCATCGGGGCCTAACGAGCCGAGCAGGATGGTGTCGGTGACGCCCATCGCCATTTGCGAGAGTTGCGCGATGGCGAGCGGCGCCGCGAGCCGCGCCGTATCGACGGCATGGCGCGAAAAACTCGGCGGATGCGCCGCCGCGCGCGTGAAATGGGATTGCATGTCTTGAGCGGCCATTCGTGGCGACGGTTTATTCCGGCGCGCGGACTTGGATCTTCTGACCATCGAGTGCGACGACCTGACCCGCGCGAATCTTGCAGGTCTTGCGCATCTCGACTTTGCCGTCGACGCGGACATCGCCCATGGCAACGCGCGCTTTCGCGGAGCCGCCGCTGTCGGCGAGCCCCATCAGCTTGAGCAAGTTATGAAGTTCGACGTAGTCGCCCGTAAGGGTGAATTGAAGCGGTGGCATGGCGGGCGCGGAGGTTACTCGGGTTGATTCGAGGTGGATTCGAGATGAATTCGGGGCGAAGGCGTCAATGATAAACCAGTGGCCGCCCTCGAATAGCTGGGCACGCGCCGTGCTGGTGCATGACGGACTTCGGCGCGCGCTGTCATCGTATTGAAAGCAGGCGCGATGGCAATTGTAGCCAGATGAAACGGTCGGTAACAACGACTCGGTTCGTCGAACTTGGACGCGCATCGCCGAGTCCGATAGTTTGATCGATACAGCTTCGGTCATCTTTCCAATCGACAAAAGTCGTGCGTCATCGCAGTTCGTGGCCGCCGACGCTTAAACCAAGAGAGGACCTCGCTCATGATTAAGACTCGAAATCTGATGATCGGCACCGCATTCGCCGCCCTGACCGCCGCTTCGGGCGCTTTCGCCCAAACCACGGACGCCGTGCCGGCACAACCGGCGACGCCCGCGCCGCAAAATCTCGTCGCGCCCGCGCCGACCGATCCGCTGGTCCAGCGCCGCAACGCGAACGCCGAGGCGAACGCGGAGTACAAGGCATCGAAGAAGGCTTCGCAGGCCGACCTGAAGGCCGCGAACAAGCAGGCGAAGGCGCAGTACAAGGAGCAGGTGCGTAACGCGAAGATCAATCGCAAGGCGGATAAGGACGCCGCCAAGGATGAGTTGAACGCGACGGAATCCAACACGCCGAAGGACACGGGCTTGCAGCATTGATTTTGATGCGTTGGACGCGCGCCGCGGTGCCGTGGCGCGCGCTTCATGAGGCTTGAGAAAGGGAGGACACACCATGACTCGATCAAAGAATGCAGTGTTGGCCGCCGTGATTGCCGGGACGCTTGCGAGCGTCTCAGTGGTTTCGTTCGCGCAGACGACGAGCGATCAGCAGCCGAGCAGCGCGGACAAGAAGGCATCGAAAAAGCAGGCCGAAGCCAACAAGGACGCGGCCGTCGCTCAGGCCAAGGCCGACAAGAAGAAAACCGAAGCGCAGTCGGAAGCGAACGAAGCGGCTGCGGATGCGAAGCTCAAGAACGCGAAAAAGGCGGATTAGCAGGACGGTTGTTCGGGTAGTGCGAATGGTCCAGTCGGGTGCAACCCGCTGGGCCGTTTTTTTTTGCCCAACCAACCGGTGAGCGCAAACCCTTGCGTCTCCAGTCTGTATGGATATACAGTACACGTCACACTTTTTTGCGCCTCTTCCCGTGCTGACGCTCCCTGAAGAAACCGCCACCGCCGACGCAGCCGAAGCCCAGGTCGCCGCCTATCTCGCCAAGCTCAACGAGGCGCAGCGCCACGCCGTCGAATTCGGCGTCGATGAACCCAACCGCTGCGGCGGACCGCTTCTCGTCATCGCGGGCGCGGGGTCTGGCAAGACCAACACGCTGGCGCACCGCGTCGCGCATCTGCTGGTGAAAGGCGCCGACCCGCATCGCATCCTTTTGCTTACTTTCTCGCGCCGCGCCGCTGTCGAGATGACGCGTCGCGTCACGCGCATCGCCATGAACGCGCTTGGCACCAAGGCGGCCATCGCGCAAGGTCTCACGTGGTCAGGCACGTTCCATAGCGTTGGCGCGCGTTTGCTGCGCGATTACGCCGATCTCGTCGGGCTCGCGCCGTCGTTCACCATCAACGACCGCGAAGACTCCGCCGATCTCATGAACCTCGTGCGCCACGAGCTCGGGTTATCGTCGAAAGAGAAGCGCTTTCCCGCCAAGTCCACGTGCTTCAGCATTTATTCGCGCGTGGTCAACACGGGCGCCTCGCTTGCCGCCGTGCTGGATCAGTCGTATCCGTGGTGCCGCGAGTGGGAGGCGGACTTGAAGCGTCTCTTCGCCGCCTACGTCGCGGCCAAACAGACGCAAAGCGTGCTCGATTACGACGACCTCTTGCTTTACTGGTCGCATCTCGCGGCCGAGCCGACTATCGCCGCCGATCTGTCGAGCCGCTTCGATCACGTGCTCGTCGACGAATATCAGGACACCAACCGCCTTCAGGCCACCATTCTTCTGGCGATGAAACCGGACGGCCGCGGCCTCACCGTCGTCGGCGACGATGCGCAGTCCATCTACTCGTTTCGCGGCGCGACGGTGCGCAATATCCTCGATTTTCCGCGGCACTTCGACCCGCCCGCCGCGACCGTTACGCTCGATCGCAACTATCGTTCGACGCAGCCCATTCTCGAAGCGTCCAACGCGGTGATTGGCATGGCCACCGAGCGCTATACGAAGAACCTCTGGACCGACAAGGCATCGGCGCAAAAACCGCGCGTGGTGAGTGTCGCCGATGAAGCCGATCAGGCGCGCTACATCGTCGAGCAAGTGCTGGAGGCGCGCGAGGGCGGCATGAAGCTCAAGTCGCAGGCCGTGCTGTTTCGCGCGGCGCATCACAGCGCGACGCTCGAAATCGAACTCACGCGCAAGAACATTCCGTTCGTGAAATTCGGCGGGCTCAAGTTTCTCGACTCCGTGCACGTCAAGGACGTACTCGCCGTATTGCGCTGGGCGGAAAATCCGCGCGATCGTGTCGCCGGCTTTCGCGTGGCGCAATTGCTGCCGGGCGTCGGGCCGGCCATCGCCGGGCGGCTGCTGGACAGCGTGGCGCAAGCCGAACGTTCATCGAATGCGATTGCCGCCTTCCATGCGCCCGCCCGCGCCAGCGAAGACTGGCCGCGTTTCGTCGGCCTGATGGCGAAACTCTGCGGCCGCGAGAGCGGCTGGCCGGCGGAGTTCGAAATGATCCGCCGATGGTACGAGCCGCATCTCGAACGCAATCACGAAGACGCGGCCATTCGTCTTGGCGACGTATTGCAGATGGAGAGCATCGCGTCGACCTATCCCACGCGCGAGCGCTTTCTCACCGAACTTACGCTCGATCCGCCCGATGCGACCAGCGACGAGTCCGGCGTGCCTCTCATCGACGAAGATTATTTGATTCTCTCGACAATCCATTCGGCGAAGGGGCAGGAATGGCGCAACGTTTTCGTGCTGAACGGCGTGGACGGCTGCATTCCATCCGATCTGGGCACGGGTAGCGACGAGGAAATCGACGAAGAGCGGCGGCTGCTTTATGTGGCGATGACGCGCGCGAAGGAAGATCTGCATATCGTCACGCCGCAGCGCTTTTACGTGCACAACCAGACGCATCTGGGCGACCGGCACGTGTGGGCGCAACGCACGCGCTTCATTCCGCAGCATCTGATGCAGAATTTCGAAGCCACCGCGTGGCCGCCGGTTCCGGTCGCCGCCGCGCCGACGGCGGCGGGACTCGCGGCCGCGGCTAAGGCGAAGATCGATATCGCGGCGCGCTTGAAGGGGATGTGGGATTAGCGGTAAGCGGCGCCCGGTCCACGCCTAACGCTGCGCCCGCGAAGTCTTCGGCACGCGCGGCGCCGGCGCAAAGATGCTGCGCAGCCATGCGGCAAACCGCGTGAACCCATCATAAGGTTCATCGACAAACAACTCCGGTCGCAGCGAGCGAATGTATTCGAGTACCTGCTGCGCTTCCTGTTTCTGAATCGACCCATAAAAAATGCCAAGCCGCAGCAGACAGCGCAATTCACCGAGCTTCTCGCGCGCATTCGAGCCAACGCTGTTTTCCACCGCGATCTTCGTCTCATAGGTGCGCTGACGCAGCGAATCGGCGAGGCGCCATGCGGGCGTCTGCATCTTCTCCTCGACTTCGCGGATATCCATCGCGGCCGACTTGATCTGCGAGGCGAGCACATCGACTTGCGAAGCATCGCCCTTCGCCTCGGTGACGATGGCCGTCGCCCATTCGCGCGATGCCTTCACAAGATCCTCGGCGTTCCAGTCCGAGCGGATCGCGAACGCGAAACCGTGTTCGGCCGCCTGTCGGATCAAAATCTCGACGACATCCGGAAATTCCTTGTCGAGCGCGCGTTTGGCCCACGCGTACTGGCCTTGCGACAGCATGCGCTGCACCGCCTGCTCGGTCAGCGGCGTCGGATTGTCGAGCAGCTTGGCGCGCAGAAAGTCCTCGAACGTCGGCGTGACGAACTGCGGGTCGAGCTTGAGCGACAGGCGCATGAACGCCTCATAGTCGCGATGCAATGAAGCGATGGTCTCGTCGCGAAACGATAGGGTTATTTGACGCATGTTGGTTCCCGGTTCCGCGCTCGGATGGCCCGATGGCGGGAAATGCCTTTGGCGTCCGCTTCGACGGCGGAGTCCATTCGTTTCTGATAACGGCGTTACAGCCGGGAACTTGAGGGTGTTCTGAAAGCCGTTGCGCGAAGAAGCCTTTAACGCAAGACGACGAACTGCCAAACGAAGAAAACCGCGAGCGACACCCCGATGGTAAGCAAGGGCCGCCTGGTCCACGCGCACACGGCCACCGCAACCACGGCGGCCACGAGTTGCGGGTTGCGCCACGTGATTTCCGCTCCGTTGCCATGCGGCGAGACGGTCATCGGCACGATGATCGCGGTCAGCACCGTCACCGGCACGAAACCGAGCGCCGTGCGCACGATGGGCGGAAACGGCAACCGCTCGCCCAGCACGAAGACGGCCGCGCGGATCAGATACGTGACGAGCGCCATGCCGAGAATCAGCAGCACATAGTTCGATGTGGTCATCGTGCGCGCTCCTTGCGGTTATCGCCGTTCGATTCACGCTCGCGTCGTTCCATCAGCGTGATCGCCATGCCGACTCCGATTCCCACCAGCACCGCCGCAAGCAAGCCGAGCTTGTATGGCCAGTCCTGCCACGCGAACGACAGCACGCCCGATGCAATCGCCGCCGCGACGAAGCGCACGGCCACCAGTTGCGGCACGATGATGGCGATGAACGTCGCGACCATCGCGAAGTCCAGCCCGAGCGACTTGAGCCCTGGGAATGCGGCGCCGAAGAGCAAGCCGACGAGCGTCCACAGTTGCCAGTTCAGATACATCGAGAGGCCGGAGCCGAAGAAGTAGTGCGGGCCGATTTCGCCCGGCGCGCGCTTTTGATAATGCGCGTAAGCGACGGCGAACACTTCGTCGGTGAGCAGACCCGACAGCGCCCAGCGCCAGCGCGCGGGCAGATGCGCGACATAAGGCGCGAGCGTCGCCGAATAAAGGACGTGCCGCAAGTTGATGACGAAGGTCGTGGCCCAGATCACGATGAAGCTCGCGTGTCCCGCGATCATGCCGATGGCGATGAACTGCGCCGAGCCCGCGAACACCGCGAGCGACATCAACTGGCCGTGCCAGAGCGTGAGCGGGCTCGCCGTGACGAGCGTGCCGAAGATGACGCCGAAGGGCGCGGCGCCAACCATCATTGGAATGGTGTCGCGCGCGCCGGCGGCGAATTCCCGCAGCGCGGGGCTGGATACTGCTTTCAAATCGTGCCTCCGTTATAAGCCAATATGAGCGATTGGGCATTCATATCGGTCGCCGGGAGGATAAGGCATGCAGTAAGCATCGGGCTTGTACGATCGTGCGGCGCTCGTGGCTCGCGTGATGGTTTCAACCAGCCTGCCGGCAAGTCGTACAGTTTACAACTTCATTGTGGGCGCGGCGGGGCGCGCGCATCGCTTCACTTCCTTCACTTCACGGGAATGGTCGTGCCTTCGGGAACCGGCACCGCCGTCACGCTGTTCTTCGGACTACCGGTCGCAATGCGGTCGCTGTAGGTCAAGTAGACGAGCGTATTGCGTTTGGCGTCGACCACGCGCACCACGTGCAGCGTCTTGAAGATGAACGACATGCGGTCGGAGAAGACGTCGGTCTTCTGCTTGAGCGGCTGAGTGAATTTGATCGGCCCGACCTGACGGCAGGCGATAGACGATTCCGTCGGATCTTCCGCGATGCCGAGCGTACCTTTCACGCCGCCCGTGCGCGCCCGCGACACGTAGCAGGTGACGCCCGCGACGAGCGGATCGTCATAGGCTTCGACGGTCACGCGGTCGGAACCGGTGAAACGGAAATTGGTGTTGACGCTCGCGATTTCCTCGGCCTGCGCTGTGGCCGCGCCGAACGAGGTAACGAGCGCCGCAGCGGTAGCGGTGAGGAGAGTGCGGTTCATCGTGATCCTTCGGAAAAAGAGAAAGGGCGTCGTATTGTATCGACGCCCTTGCTGTTTTCCCGCAAGCATTCGGCCAATCGGCGATTCAATGGAAGATCAAATACAGGATCACCAGAACCACGACCGGCACACCGAGCAGCCATCCGAGTAGGTAAGGCATGTCGACCTCCTTCGCGTGTTGTTTTTGACGATTCCAGTATCGCGAGGAAGCGCGCGCGGCGTTAGCCGCGTGTGTCCTAAATACGTGTAGGCGCAGTCCTATGCTCTCTTACCGGCACGTTACGATTGGTCATTCCATCACGCGAATCCTGCGCGCCGGCTGATCCCGATACAGCGTGCGCACGTAATCGAGATGCGCTCCGGCGCATTCGCGGGCGCGGGCGGGGTCGCGGGCGGCGATGGCATCGAACATGGCGCGATGCTGAGCGAGCAGGTTCGCTTCGACTTCATCGTCGTAATCGACCAGACGGTGCGATGTCAGCATGGACTCGCGCACCAATTCGTTGAGACCGTGCATGACGTGCGCCAGCGCGACGTTGTGCGTGGCGTCGGCGATAGCCAGATGAAACGCGGCGTCTTTTTCGGCAATGCGCGTGCTCTTGTCGGCCACCGCGGCTTCGAGCGCCTGGAATGCATCGGCGATGCGCGTCAGATCCGCCTCGGAGGCGCGCTCGGCGGCGTAGGCAGCGGACAGCGTTTCGAGGCCATGACGCAATTCGAGGACATCGGCGCTGGCGTTGGGTTGCTGTTCGAGGAGTGCGGCGAGTGGATGCGACACGAGCGGCGCCGTCACATCCGACACGACGAATCCGCCGCGTGCCACCGCGCGGATGAAGCCGTCCGACTCCAGCCGAATAAGCGCCTCGCGCAGCGACGGCCGCGAAACGTTGAGTTGTTCCGCCAGATCGCGCTCGGCTGGGAGGCGCTGGCCAGGCAGGAGCGTGCCATTCGAGATCAACTCGCGTATCTGCCCCGACACTACGTCCGACAAGCGCACGCGGGCGTAGGAATGCGAGTGGACGGGCTGAAAAGGCATCGTTCGAGCAGTGGAGGTAAATCGGAACTTTCGGAGTTTGACACGAAAGAGCCATCTCTTTAAAGTCTTGGTCAGACCAAGCTTACCAAAATCCGGCCCCCAATCCTCAAGTCGCCGTTTCGGATCCCATGAAAGTCGCCCTGTTTGTGCCCTGTTTCATTGACGCCTTCTACCCGCAGATCGGCGTCGCCACGCTGGAACTGCTCGAACGCCTCGGACTCGATGTCGATTACCCGCAGGATCAAACCTGCTGCGGCCAGCCGATGGCCAATAGCGGCGCTCACAAGGAGGCCGCAGGCGCCGAGCGCGTGTTTGCGCGCAACTTCGCGGATTACGACTACGTCGTCGGACCGTCGGCGAGTTGCGTGCATCACGTGCGCGAGCACTTCACGGCCATCGAGCAGACGAGCGCGGTATCGAAGGTCAGAAAAAACACCTACGAGCTCGTCGAATTTCTGCACGACGTCTTGCAGGTGCGCGAATTTCCGTGGGCCGAATTCCCGCATCGCGTCGGGCTGCACAACAGCTGCAGCGCGGTGCGGCACTTGCGCGAAACGTCGAATTCGGAAGTGGCGGCGGCGCCGTTTTCCAAGCCGCGCGCGCTGCTCGAAGGCGTGAAGGGCATCGAATTCGTCACGCCCGCGCGACCCGACGAATGCTGCGGCTTCGGCGGCACGTTCTCCGTGACCGAGGAAGCCGTGTCCGTGCGCATGGGTCAGGACAAAGTACGCGATCACGTCGGCGCGGGCGCGCAGTACATCGTGTCGGGCGACATGTCGTGTCTCATGCATCAGCAGGGATGCGCCGAGCGTCTCAAACTCGATGCGCGTTTCATCCATATCGCGCAGGTTCTTAACGGAGCGCGCGCATGAGCAAGACCTCGGGCAAGTCGGTGAGAATCGATCACGCGAAGGCGGCGGGCGCGTTTCTGCAGAAGCCGGATCACGTCGCGTTCCACGACAAGCGGCTGTGGGACTTGCGCAGCAAGCGCGACGCGCAGGCGCACGGTATTCCCGAATGGGAGGAGATGCGCAATCTCGCGTCGGGCATCAAGGAACATACGCTGTCCAATCTCTCCGAATACCTCGCGCAGTTCGCGGATCAGGCGGAGAAGAACGGCGTCATGGTGCACTTCGCGGCCAACGCGGAAGAGCACAACGCGCTCGTCCACAAGCTGATGAGCGAACGCGGCATGACCACGTTCGTCAAGAGCAAATCCATGCTCACCGACGAATGCTACATGCGCGACTATCTCGAACCGCGCGGCATCACGGTGATGGAAACCGATCTTGGCGAACGCATTCAGCAGCTGGATCACCAGGACCCGAGCCATATGGTCGTGCCGGCCGTACACAAGCTGCGCGCGGATGTAGCCGAGCTTTTTGGACGCACGATCGGCACCGATCCGGACAACAGCGACATCCACTATCTCGCCGAAAGCCAGCGCATGGACACGCGGCCGTACTTCGTGCGCGAGAAGACGGCCGGCATGACGGGCTGCAATTTCGCGGTGGCGGAAACGGGCACGGTCGTCGTCTGCACGAACGAAGGCAACGCGGATCTCTCGGCGAACGTGCCGCCGCTGCATATCGCGTCCATCGGCATCGAGAAGATCATTCCGCGTATTGCCGATCTCGGCGTGTTCGTGCGCATGCTTTCGCGCAGCGCGCTCGGCTCGCCGATCACGCAGTACACGTCGCACTTTCGCGCGCCTCGGCCGGGCACGGAGATGCATTACATCCTCGTCGATAACGGCCGTTCCGAACGCCTCGCGCTCGACGACTTCTGGTTCTCGCTCAAGTGCATTCGCTGCGGCGCGTGCATGAATACGTGTCCGGTGTATCGGCGAAGCGGCGGGCTATCGTACGGCGGCACGTACTCGGGGCCGATCGGCGCGATCATCAATCCGACGCACGATCTCAAGCGCTACAGCAGCCTGCCGTTTGCCTCGACGATGAACGGCAGTTGCACCAACGTCTGCCCGGTGAAGGTGAATATTCACGAACAGATCTACAAGTGGCGCGAGGTGATCGCCGAACGTCACGAAGTGCCGTTCGTGAAACAGGAAGTGCTGAAGATGGCGGGACGGCTGCTCGCGAGTCCGACGCTTTATCGCGCGACGGTGGCATCGCTTGGCGGCGCGCTCAAGCGGCTGCCGAACTTCGTGCTGTACAACCCGCTCAACATCTGGGGCCGGCAGCGTGACTTGCCCGAAGCGCCCGCCGAGACCTTCCACGAGTGGTACAAGAAAAACCGGAAGATCGCCAAATGACGACTCGCGAAGCTTTTCTGTCGAAGATCCGCGCGGCGCAGCCCGCTTCACGCCCGCTTCCCGATGTGCCCGTCTTCGCGACGCCCGAGGGCGATCTGCGCACGCGTTTCGAAACCGCGCTCATCGCCATGGGTGGAACATGCGTGGAAGCGCAGAGCCTGGACGAAGTCGGCGCGATGATCGCGCAACGTTTCGGCGATGGCGCAGCAGTGGCGTCGGCGGTGGCGGGAATCGAAGGCACGCGGCCGATTACGGTCGATACCGTTCCGTCGTCGCTTCAGGATGTCGATGTGGGCGTCGTGAGAGGGCGCTTCGGCGTGGCGGAGACTGGCTCCGTGTGGTTCAGCGAAAAGGAGTACGTCGTCAATTCAATCGGCTATATCGTGCAGCATCTCGTCGTGCTGCTCGATCCTTCGCAGCTCGTCGAAGGCTTGCAGCAGGTTTATCGACGACCCGATTTTCAGTCGGCCCGTTATGCGGTGCTGGTGACGGGGCCTTCGGCCACTGCGGATATCGAGGGCGTGCTGATTCGCGGCGCACAGGGCGTGCGATCGCTGACGGTTGTCTGGCTTGCTGCTTAGATGCTTTAGAAGAGCGCTACTGCTATTTGCGCAAACAAAAAAGCCCAGTCGAATGACTGGGCTTTTTGTACGAAACTGGGTGGCTCCCCGACCTGGGCTCGAACCAGGGACCTACGGATTAACAGTCCGGCGCTCTACCGACTGAGCTATCGGGGAACAGCTACTACGCTTGAAACGAGTCTCTGATGAGACAAAAAACCCAGCTCACAACTCGGCTGGGTTTTCCTTTGATTCTGTCTGGAACCTGCTCGATACTGAGTGGCTCCCCGACCTGGGCTCGAACCAGGGACCTACGGATTAACAGTCCGGCGCTCTACCAACTGAGCTATCGGGGAACAGCTACTGCAGAGAAACGAAATTATAGGGAGCGCTTTCTGCGCTGTCAACGCTCAATCTTCATTCAATAACGGTTTTTTGCATCGAAATTGATTGATCCTGCGCGTCCGACAAATGACACGGCGGCAAATACAGCCGCTTAGCGCTCCAGCAGATCCAGCTTTTCCTTCACGTCCTTGAATTCGTCGGCTTCCGGCAGCGGCGCCTTGGTCTTCGTGATGCTCGGCCAGTTGCGCGCGAGTTCCGCGTTCAGTTCGGTGAAGTGTTGCTGGTCGCCGGGAACGTCTTCTTCGGCATAGATTGCATTCACCGGGCATTCGGCCACGCACACGGCGCAGTCGATGCATTCGTCCGGATCGATCGCGAGAAAGTTGGGACCTTCGCGGAAGCAATCCACCGGGCACACGTCCACACAATCGGTGTAGCGGCACTTGATGCAGCTTTCGGTCACAACGTGAGTCATTCAGGCTCCTGCATACGCAATTCGGGGGAGGGCGGCGTTTTTAGATGACCATTTGGGCAGCGGCACAGGGCCGTGCGCGGCTCGCTCGCCAAAACGCATATTGTAGCGTAACGGTAAAAGGCGACGCGAGCGCCGCGCCATGCGCCTTATATCGATTCGTGATTAATGTATGCGGCTTTCCTAAAAGGGCCGGGGCGGCAGGATGCCGTGCACGCATTCGGGTAACATGAACGGACAGCGCGCGGCGCGTCTCGTCAATAGCGGTCGGTAGCGGCCGATACAGCGCGCGGGCATCCTTGCATCGATGTACAAGCCAGAACCATGATCATCAATTCGCTGCTCGATACCGATCTCTACAAATTCACCATGATGCAGGTGGTCCTGCATCATTTCCCGGCGGCGCACGTCGAGTATCGGTTTCGCTGCCGCACGCCGGAAGTGGATCTGGTGCCGTTCATCGACGAGATTCGGGACGAGGTGCGTCAACTCTGCAACCTGCGCTTCAAGGAAGAAGAGCTCGACTATCTGCGGCGAATGCGCTTCATCAAGAGCGACTTCATCGACTTTCTCGCGCTCTTTCATCTGAACGAGAAGTCCATTCGCATCGCGCCGTCGAAGAAGGGCAACGGCGAGATCGACATCGAAATAGAAGGGCCTTGGCTGCACACTATTCTCTTCGAGATTCCGGTGCTGGCCATTGTCAACGAAGTGTATTTCCGCAATATGCAGAAAAAGCCGGAATACGAAACCGGACGCGAACGTCTGCGCGACAAGATTAAACTGCTCGCCACACCGCCCGAATATTCGGACTGCAAGATAGCCGATTACGGCACGCGCCGCCGCTTTTCGGGCCAATGGCACGAGGAAGTCGTGCTAACGCTCAAGGAGCGGCTCGGCGAACAGTTCGCGGGCACGAGCAACGTGTTCTACGCGATGAAGCATGGTTTGCGTCCGCTCGGCACCATGGCGCATGAATACCTGCAAGCGTGTCAGGCGCTCGGCCCGCGTCTGCGCGACTCGCAGATCTTCGGCTTCGAGATGTGGGCGAAGGAATATCGCGGCGACCTGGGTATCGCGCTGTCGGATGTCTACGGCATGAAGGCGTTCCTGCGCGACTTCGACATGTACTTCTGCAAGCTCTTCGACGGCGCGCGTCACGATTCCGGCGATCCCTTCGACTGGGGCGAACGCCTCATCCGGCATTACGAGGAAAACCGCTGCGATCCGCGCACCAAGGTGCTCGTGTTCTCGGACGCGCTGGATATTCCGAAGGTGCTGCAACTGTATGAGCGTTTCCGCGGGCGCTGTCAGCTCGCGTTCGGCGTCGGCACGAATCTCACGAATGACCTGGGCTATCAGCCGTTGCAGATCGTCATCAAGATGGTTCGCTGCAATGGTCAGCCGGTGGCGAAACTCTCCGATTCCCCCGGCAAGAACATGTGCGACGACAAGGCATATCTGGCTTATCTGAGGCAAGTGTTCGGCATCGAGAAGCAAGCGGGCGAGACCGACTGACGCTTGGTTCGTGCTTTGTTCCCGCGCGCGGCCTATGCCTTTCGGCCGAGGTTCGCGCGCTCAAGACCGCTCGATATAATTCCATCGTGCCGCCAGGACTCGTGGTGCGCACGCATCCGGAACACTCTCGCACTCGTAAGGACGGCACCATGGACACATCGGCGGCGCGCCGCAATATTCTCGCGCGCATACGCAGCGCGCAGGGCAGACGCGGTGAGCCGACCGAAGCCGAGCGTGCCACCGCGAACGACTATCTGACGCGTCATCCCGAAGGTCCGCGCCCGCCGTTGCCCGACACCCGCGACGCGCTCATCGCGCGGTTCCGGCTCGAAGCCGAACGGCTCTCGACGACCGTCGCCGAAGTCGCCGCGCTCGGCGATGCTCCCGCCGAAGCCGCGCGCTACCTCCGCTCGTTGAATCTTGCCACCGATGCCGTCGCATGGCCTGCGTTGGCTGAGTTGCCGTGGACCCAGGCGGGCATTCAAGCGTCGTTACGCAAGCCGGAAGACGCGGATCTCGTCGGCATCACGGGCTGCTTTTGCGCGACGGCGGAAACCGGGTCGCTCGTGTTGCTGTCCGGCCCGGATACGCCCGCGTCCGGCGCGCTCTTGCCGCAGACGCATATCGCGGTCGTGCCGGCTTCGCGCATCGTCGCGGCGCATGAAGACGCCTTCGCACTGATTCGCGCGGAACGGGGCGAACTGCCGCGTGCGGTGAACTTCGTTTCCGGGCCGTCGCGCACCGGCGATATCGAGCAGACCATCGTGCTGGGCGCGCATGGGCCGTATCGCGTGCATGTAATCGTCGTGACCGAAGCGTGAGCGCAGTGCGGTCTCTTCTCCTCGGCTGCATGGCATTGCTCGGCGCGATGTCGAACGCGTCGGCGGCCACGGTCGATGGCGCGAGCTTGTCGGCGGCTTGGGGCGTTCCGTTCTTCGGCATGCTGCTTTCCATCGCGGTGTTTCCGCTCGTCGCGGCGAAGCTCTGGCATCACCACTTCGGCAAGATCGCGTTGCTCTGGGCGCTCGCGTTTCTCGTACCCTTCGCGGCTGCGTTCGGCGGCGGCACGGCGCTCGGCGTATTCGTTCACGCGATGCTCGAAGAGTACATACCGTTCATCGTTTTGCTGGCTTCCTTGTACACGGTCGCGGGCGGCATTTGCGTGCACGGCGATCTTCGCGGCTCGCCGCGTCTGAATGCCTCGTTGCTCGCGCTGGGAACCGTGCTGGCAAGCCTCATGGGCACGACCGGCGCGGCCATGCTGCTGATCCGCCCGCTCTTGCGCGCCAACGAAAACCGCAGGCATGTCGTGCATGTGGTCGTGTTCTTCATCTTTCTCGTGGCGAACGTGGGCGGCTCTTTGTCGCCGCTCGGCGATCCACCTTTGTTCCTCGGCTTTCTGAACGGCGTCGGTTTCTTCTGGACGACCACGCATCTCTTTCTGCCGATGCTCCTCGTCTCCATCGTTCTCCTCGCGCTCTTCTACGCGCTGGATACTTATTTCTGGCGCAAGGAAGAAAAAACGCAGCCCGGCTCGGTCGGGACGATTGCAGTTCGCATCGACGGCAGGATCAACTTTTTGCTGCTCGCGGCGGTCGTCGCATTGGTGCTGATGAGCGGCATCTGGAAGCCGGGCGTCGTGTTCGATGTGTATGGCACGCATCTGCATTTGCAGAACGTCGTGCGCGACGCGGCTCTGGTGATCGTGCTGCTCGCATCGCTCGTGCTCACGCCGAATAGCGCGCGCGAGGGCAACGCGTTCGACTGGGCGCCTATCGAAGAAGTGGCGAAGCTTTTCGCGGCCATTTTCATCACCATCGCGCCGGTCATCACGATTCTGCGCGCGGGCGAGTCGGGCGCGTTCGCGGGCATCGTGCACGCGGTGTCCGACCAAGGCAAGCCGCACGATCTCGCCTATTTCTGGGCCACGGGCATCCTGTCTTCGTTCCTCGATAACGCGCCGACGTATCTCGTGTTCTTCAATCTCGCGGGCGGCGACGCTCCCACGCTCATGACCACGGGCGCGTCCACACTCGCGGCAATCTCGGCGGGCGCGGTCTTCATGGGCGCGAACACGTATATCGGCAATGCGCCGAATTTCATGGTGAAGGCAATCGCCGAATCGCGCGGCATTCGCATGCCGGGCTTCTTCGGTTATATGGGATGGTCTGGCATCGTCCTGTTGCCGTTATTCGCCGTCTTGGGCTGGCTATTTTTCTAGGAGCAATTCGATGAAGAAGGTGCTTGTTGCGCGTCCCACTTTTCCCGATGTGGTCGAACGTCTGAAACAGTATTTCGAAGTCGATCTGAATCCGGGCGACGTGCTTGGCCAGGAGGAGTTTCGCGCGCGTCTGGCCGACAAGGACGGCGCGTTCACTGCCGGCGAAATGGTCGGCGAAACGGAACTGGCGGGCTCGCCGAACCTGAAAGTCGTCGCGAACATGGCGGTCGGCTACAACAACTTCGACATGCACGCCTTCGACGCGCACAAGGTGCTCGGCACCAACACGCCCAACGTGCTGAACGAAACCACCGCCGACTTCGGCTGGGCGCTCATGATGGCAGCGGCCCGGCGCGTGACCGAATCCGAGCACTTTCTGCGCGCGGGCAAATGGCAGAAGTGGAGTTTCGATTCGTTCCTCGGCACCGACGTGTACGGCTCGACGCTCGGCGTGATCGGCATGGGCCGGATCGGGCAAGCGCTGGCGCGCCGCGCGGTGGGCTTCGACATGCGCGTGATCTATCACAACCGTTCGCGCGTCGCGCCGGAGATCGAGTCGCAACTCAACGCGGAGTACGCGTCGAAGGAAGACTTGTTGAAGCGCGCGGATCACGTCGTGCTCGTGCTGCCCTACACCAAGGAGAACCATCACACCATCGGCGCGGCCGAACTCGCGTTGATGAAGCCGACGGCCACGCTTACCAACATCGCGCGCGGCGGAATCGTCGACGATTCCGCGTTGATCGCCGCGCTGCGCGAGAAGCGTATCGCGGCGGCGGGGATCGACGTGTTCGAAGGCGAACCCGACTTCAATCCCGATTTTCTGTTGCTCGATAACGTCGCGTTGACGCCGCATATCGCGAGCGCCACCGAGTCGACGCGCCGCGCGATGGCCAATCTCGCCGCGGACAATCTCATCGCCGGTTTGGGTGAAGGACCGCGCGCCGGCAATCCGCCGAATCCGATCAACCCGGACGTGCTGAAAAAATGATCGAACTGTTGTACGGCGCGATCGCGCTCCTGGCGATTGCGCTTCTGGTTGCGCTCGTCGTCCTGTTTGCGACGATGCGGCGCACGTCCCGCGTCGATATCGAAGAGGAATTCGTCGCGCTCACCGACCGCGTGAACGACATGGGCGAGGCGCAGGCGCGCACGCAGGAGCGGCTCGAACGCGGCTTGCGTGGCGATATCGCGGAGAGCACGCGCGTCTCGCGCATGGAATCGCAAAGCGGCTTCACGCAGTTTCATCAGACGCTCGCGACGCAGTTGGCGAGCACGTCGAGCGTGCAGAACGCGCAGTTCGACGCGCTTGCGCAGCAACTCGCGCAGCAGAGTCAGCAGGCGCGCGACGATCAGGGCAACGCGCTCAAGCGCTTCGCCGACTCCATGACTTTGCATCTCGGCCAGCTATCGGAAGCGAACGAACGGCGGCTCGGCGAAGTGCGCGCGACGCTCGAAGCGCGCCTCAAGGACATCGAGGCGAACAACTCGGCGAAGCTCGATGAAATGCGCCGCACCGTCGATGAAAAGCTGCATTCCACGCTGGAGCAGCGGCTCGGCGAATCGTTCAAGCTGGTGTCGGACCGGCTCGAACAAGTGCATCGGGGCTTGGGTGAGATGCAGACGCTCGCGGCGGGCGTCGGCGATCTGAAGAAGGTGCTGACCAACGTCAAGACGCGCGGCATTTGGGGCGAAGTGCAACTGGAGTCGTTGCTTGAACAGTTGCTCACGCCGGATCAATACGCGAAGAACGTCGCGACCGTGCCCAAGAGCAACGAACGCGTGGAGTTTGCAGTCAAATTGCCGGGCCGTCACGACACGCCGGGCGCGCCGGGCGATGCCGCGACGCCGGTGTGGCTGCCTATCGACGCCAAGTTTCCGCGCGAGGACTACGAGCGTCTCGTCGATGCGCAAGATCGAGCAGATCCCGTCGGTGTGGAAGAGGCCGCGCGTGCGCTCGAAGGACGCTTGCGCGCGGAGGCGCGTTCCATCGCGCAGAAGTACGTGTCGCCGCCGCATACGACCGACTTCGCGTTGCTGTTTCTGCCGACCGAGGGTTTGTATGCCGAAGTGTTGCGGCGTCCGGGTCTGACCGACTATCTACAGCGCGAGCATCGCGTGAGCGTGGCCGGTCCGACTACACTCACGGCGCTGCTCAACAGTCTGCAAATGGGCTTCAGGACGCTCGCTATCGAAAAGCGGTCGAGCGAGGTGTGGCAGGTGCTCGGCGCGGTGAAAACCGAGTTCAACAAGTTCGGCGATGTACTCGCGAAAACGAAGTCGCAACTCGAAACCGTCACGCGCTCGATCGAAGCGGCGCAGACGCGCACGCGTCAAATGGGCAAGCGCCTGCGCGACGTGGAAGCGCTTCCGGGTGAGGAAGCGCGCGGTCTGCTCGGGGATGACGAGGCCGCGCTGCCGCGAGATGGGGACGACGAGCTTTGACGAGCTTCAGATGGATAAGCGGCCTGCGCGTCAGCGATGCAACCGCGTCTACGAAGCCAACCGCTCAAGCGACTCACCCGTGATACGCACGATGCGCCAGTCCGGCAATACGGTTGCGCCCATCTTTTCATAGAAGTCGATGGCGTTCTGATTCCAGTCCAGCACCGACCATTCGAAGCGGCCGCACTGACGCTCGACCGCAAGTGCCGCAAGTCGCTTGAGCATCTGCGTGCCGAGGCCGCAGCCGCGCAACGTCGGGCGTATGTAGAGATCTTCCAGATACAGCCCGCGCTTGCCGAGAAACGTGGAGAAGTTATGGAAGAAGAGCGCATAGCCGACCACTTCGCCCGCCTGTTCCGCGACCAGCGCTTCGGCTGACGGACGCGCGCCGAAGAGCGCATCGCGCACGCCGTCTTCGGTCGCGATAAACAGATGCGTGAGCTTCTCGAATTCCGCGAGTTCGTACATCAGCGCGTAGATCGCGCCGATATCGGCGGGCGTGGCGGGGCGAATCGACGCGCCGCTCACGCTTCCTCCGGTGCGTCGGACAACACGATTTCTATGCCGCCGAAACGCGACGCCACCCAGTTATAAGCATGGCACGCAATCCACAACAGCACGAAGCCAAGGATTGCGTTGAGCAGCAGCGCGCTTGTGACCGTGCTCACTTCCACCGAGCCGTATCGCACGAACGCGACCACCACGCCGAGCAGCACGATCGGCACGCTGAAAGTCAGATACACGAGGATCAGGGCCTTGGCCGTCTGTCCGGGTGCAATGGATGAGATCTGCTTTTTCATGGACTAAAAACCCGTCTATCGATAAAAAATGGTGGTGATCGCGTCGCCCTGCTTTTTGGCGCGCTCAAACGAGGCCGTCGAACGGCACGATATCCACGGGATCGCCCGTTTCGAGATTGCCGCGATCGTGTTCGAGCACGATGAAGCAATTGGCCCGGCTCATGGAACTCAGCACGCCTGAACCTTGCGGCCCGGTGGTCACGACGCTCCATTGTCCGTCGGCGCGGCGGCTTGCAATGCCGCGCTGAAATTCCGTGCGGCCCGCGCGCTTTTTGATCGGCTCGGCGCAGGTCGCGCGAATCTCGATGAGCGGCTGGCGTGCGGCGCCCGACATGGCCAGCAAGGCTTCACGGACGATGAAGTAGAACGTGGCCATCACGGCAACGGGGTTCCCCGGCAAGCCGAAGAAGAGCGCCGATTCGCCCGTGCCCGCGCGCGGTCCCGACCACAAGCGGCCGAATGCGAGCGGGCGGCCGGGACGCATGGCGATCTTCCAGAACGCGACGTCGCCGAGCGAGTTCATCAGTTCGCGCGTGAAATCGGCGTCGCCAACGGAGACGCCCCCCGAGCTGATGACGACATCCGCTGCTTGCGCCGCTTCGCGCAACGCCTTCTCCAACGATGCCCGGTCGTCGCGCACGATGCCCAGATCGACCGTCTCGACATCGAGGCGGCGCAGCATCGCGAAAAGGGTGTAGCGGTTGCTGTCGTAAAGGCTGCCGGGCGCAAGCGGTTCGCCGACGGAGCGCAACTCGTCGCCCGTGGAAAAGAACGCGACGACGAGACGCTTCCGCACCGCGACTTCGGCGATTCCGAGCGACGCAAGCAAGCCGAGGTCGGACGCCCGCACGATACGGCCTGCTTGCAAAGCGGCCTTGCCGCGAGCCAAGTCTTCGCCGGCGAGCCGCCGGTTCTGGCCTTCGCTTACGACGGTTGATGGGAAGCGAATGACGTCGTCAGCGCGCGTGACGAGTTCTTGCGGCACGACGGTGTCGCAGCCTGGCGGAATCAGCGCGCCCGTCATGATGCGCACGCATTGAGCCGAGTTGGGTTCGGCGCTGAAGGGACGTCCGGCGAGCGCGATACCCGCGACGTTCAGCTCGACGGCATCGCGCACGGCATAGAGCGCGGCGCTCTTGAACGCGTAGCCGTCCATTGCGGAGTTGTCGAATGCCGGGACATCGATGGGCGAGATCACGTCTTCGGCGAGCACGCGGCCGAGCGCTTCATAAAGACTTACGCGTTCGACACGCCCGGCATTTCCACGCGGCATGGCCCACTGACGAACGATTTCCTGCGCGGCCGCAACCGGCAGCGCGTTCGGATCGTAGTAAGTGACGCAAGCGGAGAAGGGCCTGGACGTGGTCATGAATCGGAATGGTCGCGACCGAAGTCGGGAAGGACAGCGATGCTGGAACCGGCTGAACCTGAACGAATGCGCGTGGCTAACGACGCGCCAGTTCAGCTAGCTGATGCAAATCATTGATATTGTAAAACGCGCGATCATCGTGAAATGGCACTTGCACCGCCTTGTGGCGCGCGTACCACGCACGGACCTTGCGTTCGCCGGCGGCAAGCCAGGCGTCGAGATCGTCGGCGAGCGAGGTTCGAATCAGCGCGAATACCGGATGTGCGATGCGCGTTTCGTCCGTATCGACGGTCGCCGCATAAGCGATGTCCGCGCCATGTTCGTCGAGCGCGCGTCGCAACGTGGTGCCGAGTTGCGGATCGACGAAAGGCGCGTCGCAAGGCGCGGTCAGCACGAACTCGGTGTGCGCCGCGCGCAATGCAGTGGCGATGCCGGCAAGCGGGCCGGGATAATCGGCGAGCGAATCGGCGATGACGCGTGCATCGAAACGCGTAGCGAGTCGAGCGTAGTCGTCGCCCGAACGATTCGCGCTGATGAGCATGGCGTCCGTCTGCGGCGCGAGGCGGCGCAGCACATGCAACGCGAGCGGTTCGTCGCGCAGGAGCTGTAGTCCCTTGTCGACGCCGCCCATGCGCGAGCCGCGTCCGCCCGCGAGCACGAGTCCGGTGGTCTGATTTTCCGGGGCCACGGGCATCAACCGCCGATGTACGACATCTCGACGCGCGGCGCTTCACGGCGCGCGTTTCCCGCCGCGCTGCCGCGCAATTGCGAATAGCGATCGCCGCGCGCGTGCCAGATGTGCGCAACGGCGTTGGCGACGTCGGCATCGCTCGCGCCGCCGCGAATGAGCGCGCGCAGATCGTGGCCGGACGTGGCGAAAAGGCAGAGGTACAGCTTGCCTTCGGTCGAGAGCCGCGCGCGCGTGCAAGTGCCGCAGAACGCGCGCGTGACGCTCGAAATCACGCCGATCTCTCCGCTGCCGTCGAGATAGCCCCAGCGTTGCGCGGTTTCGGCGGCCGTATGCGCTTCGAGCGGCGCGAGCGCAAAATGCTCGGCGATCCGCTCGACAACTTGCGCGGACGGCAAAACCTCGCTCATGTTCCAGCCGTTCGACGCACCGACATCCATGTATTCGATGAAGCGCAGCACCACGCCGCTGCCTTTGAAGTGACGCGCCATCGGCACGACTTCCTGATCGTTCGTGCCGCGCTTGACGACCATGTTGACCTTGATCGGCAAAAGGCCCGCCGACTGCGCGGCTTCGATGCCGTCGAGCACGTCGGCCACGGCGAAATCGGCGTCGTTCATGCGGCGAAAGAGCGTGTCGTCGAGCGCATCCAGACTGACCGTGACGCGCGACAGCCCCGCATCCTTGAGCGAACGTGCCTTGCGCGCGAGCAGCGATCCGTTGGTGGTCAGCGTGAGATCGAGCGGACGGCCTTCGGGCGTGCGCAGAAGCGCGAGTCGTTCGATCAGAAATTCGATGTTCTTGCGCAGTAGCGGCTCACCGCCCGTCAAACGGATTTTTTCGACGCCGTGGGCCACGAAGACGCGCGCCAGCCGCTCGATTTCCTCGAACGAGAGCAGGGCGGAATGCGGCAGAAACGGGTAGTCCTTGTCGAACACGTCGCGCGGCATGCAGTAGACGCAGCGGAAGTTGCAGCGATCCGTGACCGAGATGCGCAGATCGCGCAGCGGACGCGCGAGCGTGTCCGTCAGCAACCCGGATGGCAATGCCACCGCGCCGGAAAAATCCGGAATGGCGCTGACATCGGCTAAGGGGATGATGCGTCGGGACATGGCGGCGGTCTTGCTCGGCTCGGAAGCTTGTTCGAATAGTAGAAGCACGTAGTCATTTTAGCGGAACGCGGCGAACCAGTCGTCTTACCCTTTGGTACAGGCTTTCCATACCTAGGCGTCAAAAAAAAACGCCATCGACGTTAGCCGATGGCGTTTTTCCTGCGCAACCGGGCGTTCCATGGAACGCCTGGCGGCGGCACTACGCTTACTGCGCGTCTTTGCCGGTTTCCACTTGCTGCATCGGCGCGGCGCTCACAGGCGGCAGCGGCTTGCGCTCGCGCGGCACGCGTGCCGGCGCGGCTTCGCGCTCGGCTGCGGCGTTGGCGTCGCGCAGCTTGCTGGCGTCCGTGTTGACCCAGACGAGGCCGGCGGATTCGAGCATCGGTTGCAACGCTTCCGTCGATACCGGCGTCGCGGCCGGTGCAGCCGCGGGCGCGGCGGCTTTCACCGGCTCCGCTTCCACTGCGACGGGCTGCGAAGCCACTGCCGTTTCGATCACGCTTTCAGTCGTCACCGTTTCCACGGCCTGGACCTGCACGGGCGGAACCGAAGTCGCCTCAGGCGTCGCTGCAACCGCGGCGACCTTGACGGGTTCGGCGGGTTCGGCCCGTACCGGCGCGGCTTCGGCGGACGGCGTTTCCGCGATTGCCTCAGCCGGAGCTTCGAACGGCTTGGCCGTTTCCACTGGCTTCGCGGTTTCGACAGGCGCGGCCACTTCGACAGGCTTCGCTTCTTCCACGGCCGCGGGAGCAGCAGGCGTGGCAGGCGCGAAAGGATCGGCAGGCTTCGTTTCCGCGAGTTTCGGCGTCGGGCCGAACGGGTTATCGACCGCGAGCGACGCGTCCGGCTTCGCGAAAAACTCCGGCGCCGGTTCGGGCGTCGTCGCCTTCAACTGCGCGTTCGCTTCGATAGCCTCTGTCTGCGACGGCTGCTCGACGCGCACAGGCGCTTGCACCGGTGCAGCGACGGCTTGCTCGGGCGCCTTTTCCACGCTGCGTTCGGCGACAGGCTGCGGCGCGGCGACGGCCGGACGCGGTTCGCGACGCGCGGCGGCTTCTTGCGCGGCTTCCGCGTCGAACACGCCAGCTTGCGCCGACATGCTTTCGGCTGCGCCTTCCGCTTCGGCGACATCGGCGGCGTGATTCACCGTCGTGCCGTCATCTTCACGTTCGCGACGACCGCCACGACGACCGCGACGGCGGCGACGACGCTCTTCGCCATCACGCGCGGCTTGTTCCGCCGACACCGCGTCGAGACCGTTTTGCTGCGCGAAGTCGTCGTCGGTTTGCGCCGTTTCGACGATTTCCGACGGCACCGCTTCGCTTGGCGTCAGTGCTTCGACGGCGGTTTCGGCCTGCGGCTTGCGACGCTCGCCACGTTCCGGACGCTCGGTGCGTTCCGCACGATCGCCACGTTCACCACGCTCGCCGCGATCCGCACGCTCGCGTCGTTCCGGACGCTCCGCAGCCTCGGCGCGCGGTGCGCGTTCGGCGTTTCGGTCCTGATTGCGTTCGCGCGGCTCACGTGCCTCACGCGGCTCGCGCGCCTCGCGGGGTTCGCGTCCTTCACGTCCTTCGCGTGCTTCACGCGGCTCGCGAACTTCGCGCAATTCACGGCCTTCGCGACCCGGACGCGCCTCGCGGTCTTCACGGCGTGCGCCTTGACGGCCCGTGCCATTGCCGCCGCCAACCGCGCCATTCACGCCGTTTGCGCCGGCAGCGGCGCCCACGGCCGCGCCATCGCGATTCGCACCGCCACGGCGATTACGGTTGCGATCGCCGCCGCCCGTGCGTTCGCCGCGCTCCGGGCGCTCGCGTGGCGCGCGCGTGGCGGGTTGCGCTTCGACCGGCGCGGGCGCCGGTTTGACTTCAGGCTGAATGCCGAACAGGTTTTTGATCCACGCGATGAACCCGCCGCTCGCCGGCTCCGGCGTCGCTGCAACGGGCGCGGCCTCGACCGGCGCCGGTTTGACCGGCGCGCTCGGCGCGGGCTTCTCGGGCGTGATGCCCTTGACCGCCGCTTCCTGCTTCGGCTTTACTTCCTCGGTGCGTTTGCTGTAGCCGGTTTCCGATTCCATCTCGGTTGCCGCTTCCACTGCCATCTTCCACGAGGCGCGCGGTTCGTCGAGACGGGCATCGTCGTGACGCAGACGCTCCAGCTTGTAATGCGGTGTCTCCAGATGCTTGTTCGGGATCAGAACGACGTTGACCTTGAAGCGCGACTCGATCTTGTTGATTTCCGAGCGCTTTTCGTTCAACAGGAAAGCGGTCACTTCGACCGGCACCTGGCAATGAATCGCCGCGGTGTTTTCCTTCATTGCCTCTTCCTGAATGATCCGCAGCACTTGCAGCGCGGACGACTCGGTATCGCGGATATGGCCCGTGCCGTTACAACGCGGGCAGGTGACGTGGCTGCCTTCGGAGAGTGCCGGACGCAGCCGCTGACGCGACAGTTCCATCAACCCGAAGCGCGAAATCTTGCCCATTTGTACGCGCGCACGGTCGTGCTTGAGCGCGTCTTTCAGGCGCTGTTCGACCTCGCGCTGGCTCTTTGCCGACTCCATGTCGATAAAGTCGATCACGATCAGCCCGCCCAGATCGCGCAGACGCAACTGGCGCGCGACTTCGTCGGCGGCTTCCAGATTGGTGCGTGTGGCGGTTTCCTCGATGTCGGCGCCCTTGGTCGCGCGCGCCGAGTTCACGTCGATGGCGACGAGCGCCTCGGTGTGATCGATCACGATCGCGCCGCCCGAAGGCAGCGGCACCGTGCGCGAGTAAGCGGTTTCAATCTGATGCTCGATCTGGAAACGCGAGAACAGCGGCACGTCGTCGTGATAGCGCTTCACCTTTTGCAGGTTGTCGGGCATCACGATGTCCATGAAGGCGCGCGCCTGATCATGGATTTCGGTCGTGTCGATGAGGATTTCGCCGATATCCGGCTGGAAATAGTCGCGAATCGCGCGAATGACGAGGCTCGATTCGAGATAAATCAGCATGGGCTGGCCGGCGACACCGCTCTGCGACGCGGCTTCGATCGCGCGCCACAGTTGCATCAGGTAATTCAGGTCCCACTGGAGTTCTTCGGCCGAGCGTCCGATCCCCGCTGTGCGCGCGATGATGCTCATGCCTTCCGGCAGTTCGAGCTGCGCCATGGTTTCGCGCAGTTCTTGCCGCTCGTCGCCTTCGATCCGGCGCGACACGCCGCCGCCGCGCGGGTTGTTCGGCATCAGGACGAGATAGCGTCCGGCGAGCGAAATGAACGTGGTCAGCGCCGCGCCCTTGTTGCCGCGCTCTTCCTTTTCGACCTGAACGATCAGTTCCTGGCCTTCGCGCAGCGCGTCCTGAATGCGCGCGGAGCGCATCTCGATGCCGTCGCGAAAATATTGGCGGGCGACTTCCTTGAACGGCAGAAAACCGTGGCGGTCCTCGCCGTAGTTGACGAAACAGGCTTCGAGCGACGGCTCGATGCGGGTGACGACTCCCTTGTAGATGTTGCCTTTGCGCTGTTCGCGCCCGGCGGTTTCGATGTCGATATCGATGAGCTTCTGCCCATCGACGATGGCGACGCGGAGTTCTTCCTGCTGCGTCGCATTAAACAGCATGCGTTTCATTGAACGGCTCCAGAGCGGCTCTGCCGTCCCTCATCTTGCGAATCGGCGCGGAGTTCGAACCCGTGGTCGAACATCGGCGGGCGAAGCGGGAGGGCGAGCGTGCCGCGCTTTTTGTGTGTTGTCACAAAGCACGCTGGAGCGGGACTTCTGGCGGGAGAATTGCCGAAAGCGGGCACGGGCGCATGAGCGGGCCGGGCCGTGGGGCACCTTGCGACAACTGGGAGGCGCGCCGATACGGTGCGCTGCGCGGTAAAACGCGTCGAGGAAAAACGGCGGCGCCGGGGGTTTCGCGTCTCAAATTAGACGCGCCAAACCCGCTGCGCTCTTCGAACAGAGCCTTCTCCTCCGACGGCGGCAATGCAGGAGGGCGGCCTCGCGTAATTCGCGCGATGCTTCTTCGCCGACCTCGACCCTTGCCTGACCGCGCTGGCACGGCCGCAGACCCGAAAGCTCCGCTGGCGTGCCGCATGTCTCGCCTCACTGCGACGTTTTTTAACTGCTATCGCGCTTCGCCGGAATCAGCGCAGCCGCGATGTCGTCGCGAGTTGTTCGCAATCGGCGAGCTTCGATTTGCCGTTCGTCCCGTTGCTCGATGGCAGGGGAAAATCTGGGCGGGCGACCGGCTTCAACGACCGGGCGCCATCGCTTCTCGCCGATAAAAATTCTTTTTGACCAAAAATCCGTTACCGATCGACGATCACTCGACCGAACGCGCCTGTGGGCCCCGTCCCTGCCGGTGATATCGCCGTGCGTGCAACTTGTTGCTCGATTTTCCGGGCGAGCAACCGGCCCTGGGCGCAAGTAAAATGATGGTTTATTGCTTGCACCTGTACAGTCTGATAGTTCGCAGCCACGGTTTTCGTGTCACGCTGTTTTTCAGACTGCTCGCAAATTATATTCAGAATGAATGAGTTAGGCAAAACATCCCATAAACAGGTCGCAAGCGAGCAGGTGTCGATGATCGAAATCGACGAAACCGCCGCCGGTCAGCGCATCGACAATTTTCTGTTGCGCGTCTGCAAGGGCGTGCCCAAAAGCCATATTTACCGAATTCTGCGCAGCGGCGAAGTGCGCGTGAACAAAGGCCGGATCGATTCCGCGTACCGGCTCGAAATCGGCGATCTCGTGCGCGTGCCGCCCATTCGTGTCGCGCAGCCGGATGAAAAACCGCTGTCGTCGAACGCGCCGGCCGCTGAATTCCCCATCATTTTCGAGGACGACCATTTGATCGTCATCGACAAACCGTCAGGCGTCGCGGTACACGGCGGAAGCGGCGTGGCGTTCGGCGTCATCGAACAATTGCGCAACGCGCGCCCGCACGCGAAATTTCTCGAACTCGTGCATCGGCTGGATCGCGAGACGTCCGGCGTGCTCATGCTTGCCAAAAAGCGCGCGGCGCTCGTCAATCTGCACGAGCAGATTCGTGAGAATCGCATCGACAAACGTTACTACGCGCTCGGACATGGCGACTGGCCAAGCGACTGGGGACGGCGGCGTATCGTCAAGGAGCCGCTGCACAAGTACGTGGCGGCGGACGGCGAGCGGCGCGTGCGGATTCAGGAGAACGGTCTGCCGTCGCATACGGTTTTCAATCTGATCGAGCGCTGGGACGACTACGCCTGGGTCGAGGCCGAACTTAAAACCGGCCGCACGCACCAGATTCGCGTGCATATGGCGAGTCTCGGCCTGCCTATTGCGGGCGATGCCAAATACGGCGATTTCGCGCTCAACAAGGAGCTCGCGCGTCCGAACGCGAAACCGTCGCTCAAACGCATGTTTTTGCACGCTTATCGACTGAAAATCACGCATCCGGCGACCGGCGAGCCGCTGCAGCTCGAAGCGCCGCTGCCGGCGGAATGCCGGCGCTGCATCGACCAGCTCAAGCTCTTAAACCAAGATCAACAGTGAGACACGTTACATGGCGCGGCAGCAATTCGATTTGATCGTCTTCGACTGGGACGGCACCTTGATGGATTCGACCGCGCACATCACGCGCAGCATTCAGGCGGCATGCCGCGATCTGGGGCTGCCAGTTCCGGCCGATGAATCCGCGAGCTACGTGATCGGCCTCGGCCTCAGGGACGCGCTGCAGATTTGCGCGCCCACGCTCGATCCTTCCGACTATCCGCGTCTGGCCGAGCGTTATCGCTATCACTTTTTGACGACCGGCCAGACGACCGAACTTTTCACTGGCGTGCGCGAGTTGCTTCGGGAACTGCGCGAAGAGGGCTATTTTCTCGCGGTGGCGACGGGCAAGAGCCGTGTCGGACTGAACCGCGCGCTCGACGAGTCGCGCCTCACGAGCCATTTCGACGCCACGCGCTGCGCCGACGAAACCTTTTCGAAGCCGCATCCGGCCATGCTCCACGAACTCACGCGCGAACTCGGCCAGGATTTGTCGCGCACGGTGATGATCGGCGACACCACGCACGACCTACAGATGGCGATCAACGCGGGCGCGGCGGGCATCGGCGTGGGATACGGCGCGCATCCGGCAGATTCGCTGACGAAGCTGGAACCGAAGTTCTGCGCGGATAGCATCGCGTCTCTGGCGGGCTGGCTGCGGGAGCACGCATGAGCGAGCCGACGCAAGCCGCGAACGCCGTGCGCGTGTGCGCCGCCGATGAACTCGTCGACGGCGGCGCGGGCCGGCGCCTGAACGCGGCGGACGCGAGCGGCGAAGCGGTGGTGTTCTTCGTGCGCTACGACGGCAAACCTTTCGGCTACCTCAACCGCTGCGCGCATGTCCCGATGGAACTGGACTGGGTCGAAGGCCAGTTCTTCGAAAGCTCGGGCCTATACTTGATGTGCGCGACGCACGGCGCGGTCTACGAGCCCGACACGGGCAAGTGCGTCGGCGGTCCGTGCCGCGGCGCGCGTCTGCGCGCACTCGCCGTCGAGGAACGCGACACGCCCGAAGGCCGCGCGGTCTTCTGGCTGCCCGACGACACGCTGCGCCCGGCCTGAATCCCCATTTTTCCTTGAGCTGGTTTGACGACCAGAAGGCAAACGCATGTCCGACAACTTTCCTCAAAACCCGCGCGGTAACGATCGCGGCAATGACAATTGGGAGCGCGAGGCGCTCGAACGCATCGCGCTGGCATCCGTTCGCGAGCAGCGTGCGGCGCGGCGCTGGCGCATTTTCTTTCGCTTCGTATTTCTCGCGGTGATTGCCGTGATCGCCTGGCGCGTGTTCGATCTGACCGGCGACCACGTCGCCAAGAGTACGCGCCATACCGCGCTCATCGACTTGCAGGGCGAGATTTCGAGTAATGGCGATGCCAGCGCCGACAACATCGGCGGCGCGCTCGAAAGCGCGTTCGAGGACGACGGCACGGCGGGCGTGATTTTGCGCATCAACAGTCCGGGCGGCTCGCCGGTGCAGGCGGGCATCATCTATCGCGAAATCAAGCGTTTGCGGGCGAAGTATCCGAAGACGCCGCTTTACGTCGTCGTCGATGACATGTGCGCGTCGGGCGGCTATTACGTCGCGGCGGCGGCGGACAAGATCTACGTGGACAAGGCGAGCATCGTCGGCTCGATTGGCGTGCTGATGGACGGTTTCGGCTTCACCGGGCTGATGGACAAGCTCGGCATCCAGCGCCGCATGCATACGGCGGGCGCGAACAAGGGTTCGTTCGATCCGTTTTCGCCCGAGACGCCGCAGATGACCGCGCACGCCCAGGACATGCTCGATCAGATCCACGCGCAGTTCATCGACGCGGTGAAACAGGGGCGCGGCACGCGTCTGAAGGACGATCCTGACTTGTTTTCGGGAGAGTTCTGGACAGGCGAGAAGAGCGTCCAGCTTGGACTCGCGGATGGTTTCGGCGACGCCAGCTACGTCGCGCGCGAGATCATCAAGCAGCCGGATATCGTCGATTACACGCAGAAGGAAAGCATCGGCGAGAAGGTGGTGAAGCGCTTTGGCGCTTCTGTCGGCGATGCGGCGGTGCGGGCATTGACGCTTGGCGGGAAGGTGCAGGTGCGGTGAGGGCGTGAGGGCGAGCGGCGCACAAACCCACGCCTGACCGCACCGACCTCAAGCCCCCAGCAACAGAAAAATCGCCGGCCGTTTGTGCAATTCCGGCGCGGCTTGCTTCTTCCAGTCCGCTGCCGTGCGCGTCACGATGGTTTCGCCGGGCAGCGTCAAATCCACCGCGACGCAGATCAGCGTCGACGGCGCGCAGGTCGCGATGAGCGTGTCCAGCATCGCCCGATTGCGATACGGTGTTTCGATGAAAATCTGCGTCTGGTTCGCCTTGCGCGACAGTTGTTCCAGCTCGCGCAGGCGCTTGCCGCGCTCGGCGGCCTCCACGGGAAGATAGCCGTTGAACGCGAAGCTCTGGCCGTTCATGCCCGACGCCATGAGCGCGAGCAGAATTGAACTCGGTCCGACGAACGGCACGACCTTCACGCCTCGCTGATGCGCGCGCCGCACGAGCAGCGCGCCCGGATCGGCGACGGCGGGGCAGCCGGCTTCCGAGACGAGTCCCGCGTCGGCGCCGGCGAGAATCGGCGCGAGCAGTTTGTCGATTTCGCCGGGCGGCGTATTGACGTTCAGCTCCCGAACCTCGATTTCCTGAATCGGCCGCGTCGTGCCTACTTTCTTGAGGAATGCGCGCGTCGTCTTGGCGTTCTCGCCGATGTAATAACCTAGCGCGGCTGCCTGCGCGCGCACCGGCTCGGGCAGCACTTGCGCGAGTGCTTCGGCATCGCCTTCGCCAAGCGTATTGGGGATCAGATAAAGGACGCCGCTCATGCTGCCGCTCCGAGAAGGGGAAAAGCGGCCGCACGCAACATCTTGCTCAGCGCGATGAGCGGCAGGCCGATGAGCGCGGTGGGATCGTCGGAGTCGATCGCATCGAGCAATGCAATGCCGAGCCCTTCGGACTTGGCGCTGCCCGCGCAGTCGTAGGGCGTTTCGGCGCGAAGGTAGGCTTCGATTTCGGCGTCCGTGTAATCGCGAAACTGCACGCGGGTGACGATATCGGCCGATTGCACGTTTTCCGTGGCGCTGTCGAACACGCACAGCGCGCTGTGGAAGTCGACGCTGCGGCCGCGCATCGCGCGCAGTTGCGCGACGGCGTTGTCGTGCGTGCCGGGCTTGCCGATCTGACGTCCGTCGAAGGTCGCGACCTGATCGGAGCCGATCACGAGCGCGCCCGGCGCCTCGACGGCCGCCGCGCGCGCCTTGGCAATGGAAAGACGCACGGCCGTTGCCTCGGGCGATTCGCCGGCAAGCGGCGTTTCATCGACACCGGACACGATGACATCGAAAGGTATGCGCAAACGCGCCAATAACTCGCGCCGATATGGCGAACCCGACGCCAGAACCAGGCGTCGCGTGGGCGAAGACGAAGCAAAAACGTCGGACATAAACGGAAATCAGCAAAAATGGGTGAAAAACGACGGGTTGCGAACGAGTCCTTAAGTGTTTGACTCGAAAGAACAAAGCCGTTATAGTTTTGGGCTTTTCATCGGTACGGCGCTTGGGCGCCCTAGCCGGTGAGTCGGAAAGGGATAACTAGTATCCTAGTACCGCGGAATTAACGAAGGCGGCGCAACAAAGGTGACGCAAACAAAGCACGTTTGACGTCGTGCTGCAAATCCGGGCAAGCCACGCCTGCCTTTTGGCACCGGGCGGTGCATACTGACTCGTAGCAGTACCGGACTGTAGCAGCGGGCGCGTAGCCAAGTGCAGACTCAAGCGCTAACCGAAGCGCCGACCGCACCCGAACGAAACACGTACGAACAACGCACGGCACATAGCAGGAGCGCACATGACTCAGAATCCTGGCAAACCTGCGAGCCCCGCCAATCCGCGCGCGCTCGATCTTTACGATTTTGCCAAGAGCGGCAGGCAGGCAGCGGGCGCGGTCCGCGTTTCACAACTGCCGCGCATGTTAGCCGAAGTGCCGGCAGATGCGCCAGACCGCGACACGGTGTTCACCTGGCAGGCCGAGGGATCGACCCAGCCGGAATTGCAGGACAACGGCACGGAAGCGCCGCAGCCTTATTTGCGCCTCGCGGTGCACGGCTCGGTTTATCTGATGTGCCAGCGCTGTCTTTTGCCGTATTCGCAGCATCTCGATGTCGATGCGACTGATCGGATCGTGGCGACGGAAGAAGAAGCGGACGAGTATCCGCTCGACGACGATGAAGTCGATGTGATCGTAGGCTCGCATCAGTTCGATCTGATCGACTTGATCGAAGAAGAGTTGTTGTTGGCCTTGCCGCTCGTGCCGAAGCACAACGTCTGCCCGAAGGTGCATGAAAGTTTGCTCCAGGGCGAAGACGGTGACGAAGCAGGCGAAGCGGACGGCGAACCGGGCGCTTCCGGAAAATCGGACAAGCCCAATCCGTTTGCCGTTCTGCAGAAGCTCAAGGACGACAAGAAGCATTGAACGGACTCAAAGCTCGAGCCTTGGCAATGTTGGCAATGAGCCAGGGCAAAGCTCTAGCAGCATCGGCAGCACGCAACAAACTGGTGGCGCGAAGCGCTCACGATCAACCCGATGGCCTGCAGGTCGAGGGCTGTCGGCGGTTCGGGCTGTGTTAGAATTCGCAAAATTTTTCTGGAGTAATCATGGCAGTTCAGCAAAACAAGAAGTCGCCGTCGAAGCGCGGCATGCACCGTTCCCACGACTTCCTCAACGCAGCGCCGCTGGCAGTTGAGCCGAGCACGGGTGAAGTGCATCTGCGTCACCACGTGAGCCCGAATGGCTACTATCGTGGCAAGAAAGTCGTCAAGACGAAGAACGACTAAGCGTTTCGCGCTTGGCCTGATGCGTCACCGCACAGCGGACGCTCGCGCCTGCTACGCTTTTGACACTTTCCCGGTACGACAAGAAGGCGGCATTTCACTGCCGCTTTTTTGTGCCTGAAATTCGTCGCTTCCCATGACCGTAAAGATAACCATTGACTGCATGGGAGGCGATCACGGTCCGGCCGTGACCGTTCCCGCTGCCGTCAATTTCGTGCGCGCGCATCCCGACGCGCATCTGATGCTCGTCGGCATCGAGCAGTCCATTCGCGCGCAATTGAAAAAATTGAAGGCGCTGGACGAACCACGCCTGACCGTCGTTCCCGCGACCGAAGTCGTCGCCATGGACGACCCCGTCGAAGTCGCGCTGCGCAAGAAGAAAGATTCGTCGATGCGCGTCGCGCTCAACCTCGTCAAAGAGGGCGAGGCGCAAACCTGCATCTCCGCCGGCAACACCGGCGCGCTCATGGCGGTCTCCCGCTATGTGCTGAAAACGCTCGCCGGTATCGAGCGGCCGGCCATCGCGTTCGCCATGCCGAGCCAGAAGGGCTACACCACCGTGCTCGATCTCGGCGCCAATGTCGACTGCGAACCCGAGCATCTGCTGCAGTTCGCGGAAATGGGCCATGCGCTCGTTTCGGCGATCGAAGGGCGCGAGCGGCCGACCATCGGCTTGCTCAATATCGGCGAAGAAGTCATCAAGGGCAACGAAACGATCAAGCGCGCGGGCGAACTGCTGCGTGCGAGCACGCTCAACTTCTACGGCAACGTGGAAGGCAACGACATCTATAAAGGCACGACCGATGTTGTGGTCTGCGACGGCTTCGTCGGCAATGTCGCGTTGAAGACTTCTGAAGGTCTCGCGAAAATGCTCGCCGACATCATCAAGGAAGAGTTCAGCCGCAACCTGCCGAGCAAGCTGATGGCGCTCGTGGCGCTGCCCGTTCTCAAGCGTTTCAAGAAGCGCGTCGATCCCGCGCAATATAACGGCGCCGCCTTGCTGGGATTGCGCGGCCTCGTGATCAAGAGCCACGGATCGGCCGAAGCCTTCGGGTTTGAGTGGGCCATCAAACGCGGGTATGATGCCGTCAAAAATGGTGTGCTCGAACGTCTCGTGCGCGCAATGGAGGAGAATGCGCCTGCCGCGCGCGAAGGCGCCGCGAGCACTTCCGCCACCGATGCCGCAAGCGGCGTCGCGACGGAACTGAACCCGCAGCCGAACTCGCGTCCGAATCCGCCGGACGCCTCGGGGACTGCGCTACACTCGAAGGCATAATGGCTCAATCCAATCTTTACGCTCGAGTGCTCGGCACAGGCAGCTATCTGCCGGCCGAGCGCGTTACGAATCAGGCATTGGCGGACCGTCTCGCTAAAGAAGGCGTCGAGACGAGCGACGAATGGATCGTCGCGCGAACCGGCATTCACGCACGGCACTTTGCGGCTCCCGATCAAACCACGAGCGATCTCGCGCTGGTCGCATCGCAACGAGCCATCGAGGCGGCGGGCATCGACCCGCAATCCATCGATCTCATTATCGTGGCAACCTCCACGCCGGACTTCGTGTTTCCGAGCACGGCGTGTCTCTTGCAGAACAAGCTCGGCATCAAGAACAACGGCGCGGCGTTCGACGTGCAGGCCGTCTGTTCCGGTTTCGCTTATGGCGTCGCGACGGCGGACAGTTTCATTCGCAGCGGTCTGAATCGCACGGCGCTCGTCGTCGGCGCGGAAACGTTCTCGCGCATTCTCGACTTCAAGGACCGTACGACCTGCGTGCTGTTTGGCGACGGCGCGGGAGCGGTCGTGCTGCAGGCGTCCGAGGAAGCGGGCGTGCTGTCGAGCGCGCTGCATGCGGACGGCAGCTATTCCGACATTCTCTGCACGCCGGGCAACGTGAACGGCGGTGTGATTTCCGGCAGCGCGTTCCTGCACATGGATGGCCAGGCGGTGTTCAAGCTCGCCGTCAACGTGCTCGAAAAAGTGGCTATCGAAGCGCTGGAGAAAGCGAAGCTCACGCCGAACGACATCGACTGGCTGATCCCCCATCAAGCCAATATCCGCATCATGCAGAGCACTTGCCGCAAGCTGCATCTGCCGCAGGAGCGCATGGTCGTGACGGTGGGCGAGCATGGCAATACGTCGGCGGCATCGATTCCGCTCGCGCTCGATGTCGCCGTGCGCGACGGGCGTATCAAGCGTGGCCAAAACGTGCTGATCGAAGGCGTGGGCGGCGGCTTCACGTGGGGCGCGTCGGTCTTCCGCTATTGATCGCTCAAGCCACTCGCTTTCTTCCTCAATCTTCTCGATCCCCATCAATCTGAATTCGATCCGCTGAAAAGGCCGCCGCGTCCGCACCATGCGCGCGCGGCGCAAGCACAGCCGGCGTCGGCCATTTGCCGGCCGGCGCAGAGAGGCGGATCGTTCCAATCCAACGAGGACGATATGAAATTTGCGTTCGTTTTCCCCGGCCAGGGTTCGCAGTCGATCGGCATGCTCAACGCATTCGCCGATCACGCCGTCGTGCGCGACACCGTGCAGCAGGCATCCGATGCGCTCGGCCAGGATCTAGGCAAGCTGATCGCCGAAGGTCCGGCCGAAGAGCTGAATCTCACGACCAACACACAGCCCGTCATGCTGACGGCGGCTTATGCCATTTACCGCGTGTGGGAAGCGGAAATCGGTCTGAAGCCGGCGATCGTTGCAGGCCATAGCCTCGGCGAATACACCGCGCTCGTCGCGGCCGGCGCGCTGGCTTTCGCGGATGCCGTGCCGCTCGTGCGATTCCGCGCGCAAGCAATGCAGAGCGCGGTTCCGGTGGGCGTCGGCGGCATGGCCGCGATCCTGGGTCTCGACGACGACACCGTGCGCGCCGTCTGCGCCGAAGCGTCGTCGGCGGGCGTGGTCGAAGCCGTCAACTTCAACGCGCCGGCGCAAGTCGTGATCGCGGGCTCCAAGGCGGCCGTCGAAAAGGCATGCGAAGTCGCGAAGGCGAAGGGCGCGAAGCGCGCGCTGCCGCTGCCGGTTTCCGCGCCGTTTCATTCGTCGCTGCTCAAGCCCGCTTCGGACCAGTTGCGCGATTACCTCGCGAAGGTCGACATCGAGGCGCCGCGGATTCCGCTGATCAATAACATCGACGTGGCAAACGTCTCCGATCCCGCCGCTATCAAGGACGCGCTCGTGCGTCAGGCAGCAGGCCCGGTGCGCTGGGTCGAATGCGTGCAGGCGATTGCGCGCGAAGGCGTCACGCACGTGATTGAATGCGGTCCGGGCAAGGTGCTCGCGGGTCTCACGAAGCGGATCGACGGCAACCTCGTCGGCGGATCGATTTTCGATCTGGCATCGCTCGAAGAAACGCGCAAACTGATCGCTGCATAGTCGGAGTGGAACAATGAATCTGGACAATCAGGTAGCTATCGTCACGGGCGCGTCGCGCGGCATTGGCCGGGCAATCGCGCTGGAACTCGCGCGGCAGGGCGCGACGGTCATCGGCACGGCGACAAGCGAAAGCGGCGCGGCCGGCATCGGCGAAGCGTTGCAGCAAGCGGGCGGCAAGGGTCGCGGCGCGGTGCTCGACGTCAACGACGCAGCCGCCGCGGACTCGTTCATCGAGTCCACGGTCAAGGAGTTCGGTGGCCTGAACATTCTCGTGAACAACGCGGGCATCACCAAAGATCAGCTCGCCATGCGCATGAAAGACGACGAATTCGACGCCGTCATCGACACCAATCTGCGCGCCGTGTTTCGTCTATCACGCGCCGTCCTGCGCCCCATGATGAAGGCGCGGGGCGGGCGCATCATCAACATCACGTCGGTGGTCGGCTCGTCGGGCAATCCCGGCCAGGCCAACTATGCGGCGGCGAAGGCGGGCGTGGCGGGCATGACGCGGGCGCTCGCACGCGAGATCGGCAGCCGCGGCATTACGGTGAACTGCATCGCGCCGGGTTTCATCGATACTGACATGACCAAGGTTTTGCCCGAAGAGCAGCGCACCGCGCTTACCGCGCAGATACCACTTGGCCGACTGGGCAGCCCGGAAGATATCGCGCATGCTGTGTCGTTCCTGGCGTCGCCGTTCGCTGGATACATCACCGGCACGACCTTGCACGTGAACGGCGGCATGTACATGTAAAGCTGTAAAGGCGAGGAAAGGGCGCAATAGGCATTTCGCCGTTTTTCGCTTAATATCCGCGCCGAGACGGGCGCGCAAAATGCTCAAGGCATGGCGCGCACCGCCGGACTCGGTGGCAGAAAAAATCGCTGTGAAGCCCGGCAAGCCCTCTTGTAGGAGCGCGTCGGGCAGCGCAGCATGGAACTGACGCGCCGTATTTTGCGGGTCCAAACCTGATAAAATGCGCGCACTCGTATTTTTGAACTTTTTATCCCTCGGAGGGCTGCATGGACAACATCGAACAGCGCGTGAAGAAGATCGTCGCCGAACAACTTGGCGTGGCCGAAGCTGAAATCAAGAACGAAGCTTCGTTCGTCAACGATCTCGGCGCTGACTCGCTCGATACCGTCGAACTGGTGATGGCACTGGAAGACGAGTTCGGCATGGAAATTCCCGATGAAGAGGCAGAAAAGATCACCACGGTTCAGCAAGCAATCGACTACGCTCGCGCCAACGTCAAGGCCTAAGGCCGGACGCGCCAGCGACTCATCGCTCATCGAGCCAGATGTTTTGTCGCTGCTCAGACCGATTTAACAGCCACAGGGCACACAGGGCGGTTTCCTGTGGCCGCTGTGGCTTTTGTTTTTCGTCATTCTATGGATAAGGGGTTATCGTGAGCCGTCGTCGAGTTGTTGTTACAGGCCTTGGGCTCGTTTCGCCTGTCGGCAATACCGTTGCCGACGGCTGGGCGAATCTGGTCGCGGGCAAGTCGGGCATCGCCAACATCACCAAGTTCGATGCCACGAACTTCTCCACGCGTTTCGCGGGCGAAGTGAAGGGCTTCAACATCGAAGACTACATGCCCGCCAAAGAAGCGCGCCACATGGATACCTTCATCCATTACGGCTTTGCGGCCGGCGTGCAGGCCATGCAGGACAGCGGCCTCGAAATCACCGAGGAAAACGCGGAGCGCGTGGGCGTGGTGGTGGGTTCGGGCATCGGCGGCTTGCCGATGATCGAAGTCACCCAAACCGAGCTGCTCAATCGCGGTCCGCGCCGTATTTCGCCGTTCTTCGTGCCGGCGTCGATCATCAACATGATCTCCGGTCATCTGTCCATCCGCTTCGGTCTCAAGGGTCCGAATCTGGCCATCGTCACGGCTTGCACGACCGGTTTGCACTGCATCGGCGAAGCATCGCGTTTGATCGAATACGGCGACGCGGACGTGATGATCGCGGGCGGCGCGGAAGCCACGGTTTCTCCGCTCGGTATCGGCGGCTTTGCGGCGGCGCGCGCTCTCTCGCAGCGTAACGACGACCCCGCCACGGCCAGCCGTCCGTGGGACACCGACCGCGACGGCTTCGTGCTTGGCGAAGGCGCGGGCGTGATGGTGCTCGAAGAGTACGAGCACGCGAAGGCGCGCGGCGCGAAGATCTATGCGGAAGTGCTCGGCTACGGCATGAGCGGCGACGCCTATCACATGACCGCGCCGCCCGAAGACGGCGACGGCGGCCGCCGCGCCATGGTCAACGCGTTGAAGAACGCGAAGGTCAATGTCGACGAAGTGAACTACGTGAACGCGCACGGCACGTCCACGCCGCTCGGCGATATCGCGGAAACCACGGGCATCAAGCGCGCGCTCGGCGATCACGCGAAGAGCGTCGTCGTCAATTCCACCAAGTCGATGACCGGCCACTTGCTGGGCGGCGCGGGCGGACTGGAGTCGGTCTTTACCGTGCTCGCGATCCATAACCAGATTTCGCCGCCGACCATCAACATCTTCAACCAGGACCCGCAGTGCGACCTGGACTACTGCGCGAACACCGCGCGGGAATTGAAGATCGACGTCGCGGTGAAGAATTCGTTCGGCTTCGGCGGAACGAATGGTTCGCTCGTCTTCAAGCGTCACTGAGCACGCACGCTCGTCGGGACGGGAACGGAATGACGAGCGTGTATGTCGATCGGCCGCAACGAAATGCCGGCACGCCGCCGCGCATCGCGCTGCGGCCGTCGCGTTTTCTGCAGGCCGCGCTGCTCGGGTTCATCGTCGTCGCCGGTTTCGCGGTGTTCCAGTGCGTACACGGGCACGCCGGCGCGTTCGATGCCTTCGCCGCCTCTGCAACATGCGTCGCTACGCTCGGTTTGGCTGCGCGGCGCTGGGCGTGTCGGCAACCGGCGGCCATCGGTCTGCATGCGGAGGGCTTGACCGTCTGGGACCGTGCCGGGAACGCGCGCTATTGGCGCATCATCGGCTGCGCACAGTGGAGCGGGCGCTTGCTCGCGCTCGACGTGTCGACGGAAAAAAAACGCCGCGAAGCACTGCTCATCGCCGCCGATTCCCTCGACGCCGATACTTTCCGCCAGCTTTCAGTCAGCGCCCGCCGCGCGGCTAGCTCTTTCCTGTAAAGACTGTAACGGTCGATGAGCATCCGGGATAACGCGAAGGCCGGGAGGCTACAATAGCCGTCCGCGCAACTCCCCAAAGTGAAACGGATTTTCCAGGTGAGCGAAAAAGAAATCGACCAATTGCTGGTCGAGCGTGTCCAAAAAGGTGACAAGGCCGCGTTCGAACTGCTGGTCGCCAAATACCACCGCAAGATCATTCGACTGATCTCGCGCCTCGTGCGCGACCCCGCCGAGGTCGAGGACGTCGCCCAGGACGCCTTTATCAAGGCTTATCGCGCGCTGCCGCAGTTTCGCGGCGAATCGGCCTTCTACACCTGGCTCTACCGGATTGCGGTCAACACGGCAAAGAATTACCTTGCCACTCAAGGACGCCGCGCTCCAACTTCTACCGAAGCCGATGCAGAAGAAGCGGAAACTTTCTCCGATGCAGACCAACTAAGGGATATCAACACGCCCGAGTCGATGTTGATGAGCAAGCAGATTGCCCAGACGGTCAATGCTGCGATGGCGCTGCTGCCCGAGGAGTTACGCACCGCCATCACGCTCCGGGAAATCGAGGGTTTAAGTTACGAAGAAATCGCCGAAATGATGGCATGCCCAATCGGCACCGTCAGATCAAGAATTTTCCGTGCTCGCGAAGCCATTGCGGCAAAATTGCGTCCGTTGTTGGACACTCCTGAAGGCAAGCGCTGGTAGGCAGCGCGTCGCCCCGGGGCAGGGACGCAATATCTGGGTTAGGTGGTGTCACTACGGGGTGGTGTCAGAGATGGGGAGCATCATGGGGTCGGTTCCGGTGCAATCGAATAACAGTTCGCGCGGTGAGCGCCTCTCCGCGTTCGTGGACGGCGAGTCGCTCGACGAACTCGGAAATATCAGCCAGTTTCTTGCTGAACTGAATAACCGTGACCGCGCGTCATGGTCGGACTATCACCTGATCGGCGACGCACTGCGTTCCGACGATCTGGCAGAAAGCCCGGCGAAGAGCAGCGCGTTCATGACAGCATTTGCAGCGCGTTTCGAGGCTGAGGCGCATGTGCTGGCGCCAGCTGCGGTGGCACAGACACAGAAGGCGCGTGGCGGCATGTTGCGCCGTCGTGTCGTGCCGGCTTTCGCCGTTGCCGCGGCGGCTGCCACGCTCACGTGGATCGTCGTGCCGCAGTTGCAGGGCGTCGACAGCCGTCTGGGCGCGCCAGTGGCAAGCACGCAGGGCGACTCGGTTCAGCGCGTCGCCATGGCGTCCGTGCCGGCGGTCAGCACGCGCGCGCCGGTGGTGGAGGCGAACATCATCCGCGACGCGAGCCTCGATCAATACCTCGAAGCGCATCAGCAGTTCTCCCAGCAGCCGGCCATGCCCGGCTCCATGCCTTTGATTCGCGCGGCGGTGACGACGCAGGGCCAATAACCTGATGGCGAGTGTGCGGTTGAATAAAACTAGATATTGGGGGCGGCTGCCGGCGTTGATGCTTTGCGCAGCCGCGTTGTTCGCGGCGGCATCGAGCAGTTTCGCTCAGGGGGACAACCCCGCCGCCCAGCGCAAGACAGCCGCCACTCTGCTTAACCGCATTCACGAAGCGGCCCAGCAGCAGAATTACGAGGGTACTTTCGTTTATCAGCGCGGTGCGACGGTGCAGTCGTCGCGCATCACGCATGTCGCCACGCGCGGCGACGGCGAATACGAATCGCTCGAAAGTCTCGACGGCGCCCCGCGCCGCATGCTTCGTCACGACGACGACATGTACACGTTCGTCCCGGAGCGCCATCTGCTCGTGGTCGAACATCGGCAGAGCAAGGATTCTTTTCCCGCTTTGTTATCGACGAGCGGCGATCAGGTTCTGTCCGTCTACGAACCGAAGCTCTTGGGCACCGACCGCGTGGCGGGGCTCGAAAGCCAAGTGCTCGAACTCGATCCAAAAGATTCTTACCGGTTCGCGTACAAGCTTTGGGCAGATGCCAAGACTGGCTTGCTATTGCGCGCCCAGACGCTCGATCCGGACGGCCAGGTGTTGGAACAGCTTTCGTTCTCTCAGGTGCGTATAGGCGGGGCGATCGACAAGGCGTCGATTGCAAGCGGCATGCGCAGCACGGCGGGCTGGACCACGGTGCGGCCTCCCGTGCAGCCGGTGGATATCGAAGCGCAAGGCTGGCAACTCACGCCGAATATCGCGGGCTTTCGCAAGATTCGCGAGTTGCGCCGTCCGATGGCGTCGAGCCAGCAAGGCCAGCCGGCCATCCCGGTCGATCAGGCCGTGTTCTCCGACGGCCTCGCCGCCATCTCGGTTTTTATCGAACCGGTGGAGAAAAGCGCGCGCAAGGAAGGCGCCGGTAATAGCGGCGCGACTCATGTACTCGTCAAGCGCCGCGGCGATTTCTGGATTACCTTGCTGGGTGAGGTGCCGCAATCCACGTTGCAGCAATTTGCTTCTGCCATAGAATACAAGCCTTCCAAGTAATCCCTCGGCCTTAGACATATGAGCAACTACTCGCTGCGCAAGTTCTTCGCGGCCGCGGCGCTCGCCGTGTGCCTGCCGTTCCTCTCGCAGACAGCAGCGGCAGTGCCAACGGTGAATCTGCCCGACTTCACCACGCTGGTCGACAAGGTGGGGCCTTCGGTCGTCAATATCCGCACGACGTCGCGTGTCGGGTCGAGCAGCGACCTGCGTGGTTTGCCGCCTGGCCTCGATGAAGGCGACATGTCCGAATTCTTCCGGCGCTTTTTCGGTATTCCGATGCCCGGTCAGCCCGGCTCGCCGCGCGGAAACGGCGGTGGCGGCGGTGGCGGTGGCCAGGGTGGCGGCGGCGGACAAGGCGGTGGCGGCAGCGGCGGCGATCAGGGCAAGGGCGGCAGCCGCACGCCCGACGACAGCCAGGACAACTCGGAACAAAGCAGTGGCGTAGGCTCGGGCTTCATCCTGTCCACGGACGGCTATGTGATGACCAATGCCCACGTCGTGGACGACGCGGACACCATCTACGTCACGCTCACCGACAAGCGCGAGTTCAAGGCGCGTCTCGTGGGCGTGGACGAGCGCACGGATGTGGCCGTCGTGAAGATCAGCGCGGCGAATCTGCCGGCGATCACCATCGGCGACTCGAACAAGGTGCGCGTGGGCGAATGGGTACTCGCCATCGGCTCGCCGTTCGGCCTCGACAACACGGTGACGGCGGGCATCGTCAGCGCGAAGGGTCGCGACACCGGCGACTATCTGCCGTTCATCCAGACCGATGTGGCGGTCAATCCGGGCAACTCGGGCGGTCCGCTCATCAACATGGCGGGCGAGGTGATCGGCATCAATTCGCAGATCTACAGCCGCACCGGCGGCTTCATGGGCATCTCGTTCGCCATTCCGATCGACGAAGCCATCCGCGTCGCGGACCAGTTGAAGACGACGGGCAAGGTCACGCGCGGACGTATCGCGGTGGCGATCGGCGAAGTGACGAAGGACGTCGCCGACTCGCTCGGTCTGCCGAAGGCGCAGGGTGCGCTCGTGTCGAGCGTGGAATCGGGCGGTCCCGCGGACAAGGCGGGCGTGCAGCCGGGCGACATCATTCTCAAGTTCAATGGCGTGAACGTGGAGACGGCCACCGATCTGCCGCGCATGGTCGGCGACACGAAGCCGGGCGCCAAGGCCACCATCACGGTCTGGCGCAAGGGCCAGTCGCGCGATCTGCCTATTACGATTGCCGAGATGCAGCCGGACAAGGTTGCGAAGACCGAGCAGAAGAAGCCGACGCAGCCGAAGGAACGCGCCAGCAATTCCCTGGGACTCGCGGTCAGCGACCTCACGGCTGATCAGAAGAAGTCGCTCAAGCTGACGAACGGTGTACAGGTCGATGCAGTGGAAGGTCCGGCCGCGCGCGCGGGCTTTCAGAAGGGCGACATCATCCTGCGCGTCGGCGATACCGACATCACGAGTTCCAAGCAGTTCGAGGCCGTGGCGCAGAACCTCGACGCCAGCAAGATGATCGCGGTGCTCGTGCGGCGCGGCGACAACACACAGTTCGTGCCGTTGCGCCCGCGCGTGCCGGCGCAAAAGTAATCGACATGAGCCAGTCACCGGGCGCGCCATTTATCCTGTATGGTCGCGCCTGGTGTCATCTCTGCGAGGACATGCGCGCCGAGCTCGAACCCATCGCAGAGCAGTTTGGCCGAGCAATTCTTTGGATCGATATCGACGAGGATCCGGCGCTCGAAGCGCGTTACGACGAGCGCGTGCCGGTGCTGATGCTGGCAGGCGTCGAACTATGCCAGTATCGGCTCGACGCAAACGCGGTCAGGGCGGCGCTCGATCAGGGCTAAAGGCGAAAAGCGCCGGCCCATCCCTATTTCGGCTAAAATGCTGAAGTTTTCCCCAAATTTTCAAGGCGTGCTCCGCGTTATTCGAGGGCGCGCCTTTTTCGCTTGATCGGCACTGAATGAATCATATTCGTAACTTTTCGATCATTGCGCACATCGATCACGGCAAGTCCACGCTCGCTGACCGCATCATCCAGTTGTGCGGCGGTCTGTCCGACCGGGAGATGGAAGCGCAGGTGCTCGATTCAATGGACCTGGAACGCGAGCGTGGCATCACCATCAAGGCGCAGACGGCCGCGCTGACCTACAAGGCGCGCGACGGTAAGGTCTACAACCTCAATCTGATCGATACCCCCGGACACGTCGACTTCTCCTATGAAGTCAGCCGCTCGCTTTCCGCATGCGAAGGCGCGCTCCTCGTCGTCGATGCCAGCCAGGGCGTCGAGGCGCAGACAGTCGCAAACTGCTACACCGCCATCGAGCTCGGCGTCGAAGTCGTGCCGGTGCTGAACAAGATCGACTTGCCGGCCGCCAACCCCGAGAACGCAATCACCGAGATCGAAGACGTGATCGGTATCGACGCGACGGACGCCGTGCATTGCAGCGCGAAGACCGGTCTGGGCGTGGAAGACGTGCTCGAATCGCTCATTCTCAAAGTGCCGCCGCCGAAGGGCGACACGGAAGCGCCGTTGCAGGCGCTCATCATCGACTCGTGGTTCGACAATTACGTCGGCGTGGTCATGCTGGTGCGTATCGTCAACGGCACGCTGCGTCCGCGAGACAAGATCAAGATGATGGCGACCGGCGCGCAGTATCCGGTCGAGCATCTCGGCGTGTTCGCGCCGAAGTCGACCAACCTCTCGCAGTTGTCGGCGGGGCAGGTGGGCTTCGTCATCGCGGGCATCAAGGAACTGACGGCGGCAAAAGTGGGCGATACCGTCACGCTCACCAACCGTCCCGCCGCCGAGCCGCTGCCGGGCTTCAAGGAAGTGAAGCCGCAGGTGTTCGCGGGTCTCTATCCGGTCGAAGCGAACCAGTACGACGCGCTGCGCGAATCGCTCGAAAAGTTGAAGCTGAACGACGCGTCGCTGCAGTACGAGCCGGAAGTCTCGCAAGCGCTGGGCTTCGGTTTTCGTTGCGGCTTTCTCGGCCTTCTGCACATGGAAATCGTGCAGGAGCGGCTCGAGCGCGAATTCGACATGGACCTCATCACCACCGCGCCCACGGTGATCTATCAGGTCCTGCAACGCGACGGCACCACCATCTCGGTCGAGAATCCGGCCAAGATGCCTGAGCCGCCGAAGATCGAGGAAGTGCGTGAGCCTATCGTCACCGTGAACCTCTATATGCCGCAGGAATATGTCGGCTCGGTCATCACGCTCTGTACGAACAAGCGCGGCCAGCAAACCAACATGCAGTATCACGGCCGGCAGGTGCAGCTCACCTATGAAATTCCCATGGCCGAAATCGTGCTCGACTTTTTCGACCGGCTGAAGTCCACTTCGCGCGGCTATGCGTCAATGGATTACGAGTTCAAGGAATATCGCGCGGCGGATGTCGTGAAGGTCGACATGCTCATCAACGGCGACAAGGTCGATGCGCTCTCGGTCATCGTGCATCGTTCGCAAAGCCAGCATCGCGGGCGCGAAGTGGCGTCGAAGATGCGCGAACTCATCCCGCGCCAGATGTACGACGTGGCAATTCAAGCGACCATCGGCTCGAACATCATCGCGCGCGAGAACATCAAGGCCTTGCGCAAGAACGTGCTCGCCAAGTGTTACGGCGGCGACATTTCACGTAAGAAGAAGCTGCTCGAAAAGCAGAAGGCGGGCAAGAAGCGCATGAAGCAGGTCGGCTCGGTCGAAATCCCGCAGGAGGCTTTCCTCGCGATCCTGCGTGTGGACGACTAAGTCCCGCCTGGTGCGCCTGAACGCCAATAACAAGAACTGAAGATAACAACCGGAAGCGATTGAATGAATTTCGCACTGATTCTCCTGATTCTCGTCGTGTTGACGGGCATTGCATGGGTGCTGGACAAGCTGGTGTTCCAGCCGCAGCGCCGCCGTTCGGCGGATGCCGCGGTCGCCGAGTTCGACCGTCAACAGGAACGCGTGGGCGAGCGTTTCGCCGATGAAAATGCCGCGCAGACGCGCGCCCGTCTGCATGACGACAAGCTGCGTCAGCCGTGGTGGCTCGAATACACGGCGAGCTTTTTCCCCGTGATCCTCGCGGTGTTCGTGGTGCGCTCGTTCGTCGTCGAGCCGTTCAAGATTCCGTCGGGCTCCATGGTGCCAACCTTGCTCGTCGGCGACTTCATCCTCGTGAACAAGTACGAATACGGCCTGCGTCTGCCGATCAGCAATACCAAGCTGACCAGCGGCAAGCCGCTGTCGCGCGGCGATGTGGTCGTGTTCCGCTATCCGAAGGACGAGTCGGTCGACTACATCAAGCGCGTGATCGGCCTGCCGGGCGACACCATCGCGTATGAAGACAAGAAGCTCACGATCAACGGCAAACCGGTGCCCGAAACGCCGCTGCCCGATTACTTCGACGAAGAGCGGGTTGGTTACGCGAAGCAGTTCGTCGAAGACCTCGACGGCCGCAAGAACGCCATCCTGAACAATCCGCAAGTGCCGCCGTTCGTCATGGGCGCAGACGACTACCCGTTTCGCGACAACTGCAACTACAACGCGCAAGGCGTGACGTGCAAGGTGCCGCCGGGCCATTACTTCATGATGGGCGACAACCGCGACAACAGTGCCGACAGCCGCTACTGGGGCTTCGTGCCGGACGCGAATATCGTCGGTCGCGCGTTTTTCATCTGGATGAACTTCAGCAATCTGAAGCGTATCGGTTCGTTCGATTGATCGGGCGCGAGTTCGCGCGTAACGCGCCCCGACAATGCTTCGAAACGGCGTGAAGAAGCGCGGCTAACACCGTCTCGCCACGTGTTTTCCTGGCCCGCCGGGCGGAATCGACCGTCCGCGCGGGCGCGTTATACTCTGTCCATGCCCTCTTCTCCGTTGGAAAGCCGGTTGCGGTACGAATTTCGCAATGCGGAATTGCTGCGCCAGGCGATGACACACCGTAGTCACAGCGCCACGCACAATGAACGGCTCGAATTTCTCGGCGATTCCGTTCTAAATTGCGTGGTGGCCGCGCTTTTGTTCCAGCGATTCGGCAAGCTCGACGAAGGCGATCTTTCGCGCGTGCGAGCGAATCTCGTCAAACAGCAGTCGTTGTATGAAATCGCGCAGGCGCTGAACGTGTCCGAATGTCTTCGTCTCGGCGAAGGCGAATTGCGCAGCGGCGGTTTTCGCCGGCCGTCGATTCTCGCGGATACGCTCGAAGCCATCTTCGGGGCGATCTTCCTCGACGGCGGTTTCGACGCCGCGTACACCGTCATCAAGCGGCTTTATACGGCGGTGCTGGATCACATCGATCCGCGCACCATCGGCAAAGACGCAAAAACGCTGCTGCAGGAATATCTTCAGGGCCACAAGATCGCGCTGCCGACTTACACCGTCGTCGCCACGCACGGCGCGGCCCACAATCAGCAATTCGAAGTGGAATGCTCGGTGCCGAAACTGGACGTGAAAGTGTCCGGTTCGGGCGCGAGCCGTCGTGCGGCGGAGCAAGCCGCGGCGAAAAAAGCGCTCGACGACGTCATGGCCGCCGCTCCGACGCTCGCCGTCAAGCCCAAACGCAAGGGCGCGCGGGCCGCGAAGCTGGCGGAAGCCGAAGTCGTTCCGGGCGTGACAGGCGTGCAGGCTGCGCTCGATCTGCGCTCGCCGGACCGGCGCGAGCGGGATCGCGACCGAGTACATCACGGCTCGCATGCACACGCTGAAGACAAGCCGTCCACCGCGCCACTCGCCGTGATCCGCGCAACGCATGTCGAGCCATCGGCGGCGTCGTTCGCGGCGTCGGACAAGCCGGAGCGCGTGGTGATCCATCGGCCGGAACGTTCGAGCAAGAGCGAAGCGCCGCCGGTTGCCGAGGGCAGTCATGCGGTCACGAGCGAGGCAGATTCGCCCGCGGACAAAAGCAGCAACGAAAGCCGTAGCAGCGCGAGCCCGGAAGCGCCCGCGCCCCGCGTCGTGCGCGCCGCCGACGCCGGTCACTAAAGCGCATCACCAGGCGCCACGCGCATCTGCGCATAACGAACACATTCTATGAACGCTCCCACATCTTCCGGTTTCCGCTGCGGCATGGTCGCGATCGTCGGCCGCCCCAACGTCGGCAAATCCACGCTGATGAACGCGCTCGTCGGCCAGAAGGTGAGCATCACCTCGCGCAAGGCGCAGACGACGCGGCACCGAATCACCGGCATTCACACGCTCGACGACGCGCAGTATATTTTCGTCGATACCCCTGGCTTCCAGACGCGCCATAGCGGCGCGCTCAACCGCTCGCTGAATCGCGCGGTGACGTCCACGCTTTCCTCGGTCGATGCCATTCTCTTCGTGATCGAGGCAGGCCGCTTCGGCCCGGACGACCAGCGCGTGCTCGACCTGATCCCGACCGGCACGCCCACCATTCTGATTGCGAACAAGCTCGACCGCGTGGGCGACAAGGCCTCGTTGTTCCCGTTCATGCAGCAGATGTCCGCGCTGCGCGACTTCCGCGAGATCGTGCCGTTGTCGGCGAAGAATACCGACGACATCACGCGACTCATGGCGGTCATCAAGCCGTATCTGCCTGAAGGCGAGCCTATCTACGGCGAAGACGATCTGACGGATCGCAGCGAGCGCTTTCTTGCGGCCGAAATCCTGCGCGAGAAAGTGTTCCGCTGGACCGGCGACGAGTTGCCCTACACGAGCACGGTGCTGATCGACAAGTTCGAGACGGAAGGGCGCCTGCGCCGTATCTTCGCGACCATTCTCGTCGATCGCGACGGCCACAAGGCAATGATCATCGGCCAGAAGGGCGCGAAGCTCAAAACGATCAGCACCGAGGCGCGGCTCGACATGGAAAAGCTCTTCGACGGTCCCGTGTATCTGGAAACCTTCGTCAAGGTCAAGAGCGGCTGGGCCGACAACGAAGCGGGCCTGCGCGCTTACGGCTACGAATGACCTTTTGCGAATGATCCATGGACGACGGCACGAACGACGCCCGGATATCCGCGCCCGCCGATGATCCCGCCAGGGACGAGTTCGATGCGAGCGAGCGTACTGCGCGCGCGAGCCAATCCGAAGCAAGCAGCCGTCCGGCAAGCGAGGATGATTTCGACGCAACCGAACGCCCGACGCGCGCCGCGCCCAAACGCAAACGCGCGCCCGCTTCTTCTTCGTCTAACTCCCCGCAAGACAAGCCGTCGCCGCGTCCGCGTTCCGACTTTCGCGTCAGTGAGCAGCCGGGCTTCGTGCTGCATAGCTATCCGTATCGCGAGACCAGTCTCATCATCGATGTCTTCTCGCGCGATCATGGCCGTATCGCGCTGGTCGCGAAGGGCGCAAAGCGTCCGCATTCCGCGCTGCGCGGTGTGCTGCAAACCTTCCAGCCGCTTGGTCTTTCATGGACGGGCAAGGGCGAAGTCCGCACGCTGACCACGGCGGAATGGGTCGGCGGCATGCTGCCCCTGACCGGCGACGCGCTTCTCTGCGGCTTCTACGTCAACGAGTTGCTGGTCAAATTTTGCGCGCGTGAAGACGCGCATCCGGCGCTTTTCAATCATTATGTGCTCACGCTTTCGCGCCTCGCGCACGACGAACCCGCCGTGCAGGTGCTGCGTTCCTTCGAGCGCGTCTTGCTCAAGGAAACCGGCTACGCCATGGCGCTCACGCGCACCGTGACGCGTCAGAGCGTCGTGCCCGAAGGCCGCTATATGTTCGATCCCGAGCGTGGCGTACGCGAAGCCTCCGACGACTTGCCCGCGCAATGGCCGGTCATCTTCGGTCAGACACTCATCGACATGGAGCGCGACGATTACACCAGCGCGCAAACCGCCGCGCAAAGCAAGACGCTGATGCGCTTTTTGCTCAACGTCTATCTGGGCGGCACGCCGCTCGCCACTCGTCAGATCCTGTTAGACCTGCAAAATCTATGAGCTTCTTTCTCACATCGCCTGCCAGCGTGATCGATCTCGGCGTGAACATCGATCACGTGGCCACGCTGCGCCAGGCGCGCGGCACGACCTATCCCGATCCTATCCGCGCCGCGCTCGCCGCCGAAGAAGCGGGCGCGGACGGCATTACGCTGCATCTGCGCGAAGATCGCCGTCATATCGTCGATGCCGACGTGCGCACGCTTCGACCGCTGCTCGGCACGCGCATGAATCTCGAATGCGCCGTGACGCGCGAGATGCTCGACATCGCGTGCGAGATCAAGCCGCAAGACGTCTGCCTCGTGCCAGAAAAGCGCTCGGAACTGACGACCGAAGGCGGTCTCGATGTCGCCGGCCAGTTCGAAGCCGTGAAGGCCGCGTGCAGGCAGTTGGCCGATGCGGGCATCCGCGTATCGCTATTCATCGATCCTGACGAGACGCAGATTCGCGCGGCCAAGGAAGCGCTCGCGCCAGTCATCGAACTGCACACGGGCAGCTATGCCGAAGCGCACGATGAAGCCGCACAGCGCCGCGAATTCGAGCGCGTCGCGACGAGCGTCGATTTCGGCAACTCGCTCGGGCTCAAGGTGAACGCGGGCCACGGTCTGCATTACACCAACGTCCAGCCAATCGCCGCGCTCGATGGCATCGTCGAATTGAACATTGGCCACGCGATCGTCGCGCACGCGATCTTCGCGGGCTGGGACAACGCGGTGCGCGAGATGAAAGCGATCATGGTCGCATCGCGCCTCGCCGCGCAGACGAAGCGCTGAGCACATCATGGCGATCTACGGAATCGGCACGGACATCGTGCAGGTGAGCCGCGTGGCGGCGGTGATGGAGCGCACCAAGGGGCGCTTTGCCGAAAAAGTGCTCGGGCCGGACGAGTTGCGCATCTATCATGCGCGGCGCGCGCGGTCCGAAGTGCGCGGCCTCGCGTTTCTCGCGACGCGCTTTTCCGCCAAGGAAGCATTCTCGAAGGCGATCGGCCTCGGCATGCGCTGGCCGATGACCTGGCGCGCGCTTCAGACGCTCAACGAGGCGAGCGGCAAGCCGGTCGTCAAGGCATCGGGCGAACTGGCCACATGGCTTGCCGAGCGCAATATCACGGCGCAGGTGACGGTCAGCGACGAGCGCGATTACGCGGTGTCGTTCGTCATCGCCGAAACGCCGGATGCGTGATAGCGCGGGGACATGCGCGCTTCAGGGCAGGGCATCACTCCAACAACGACGGTAACGATCCAATTGAATTCGATGAAACGCACTCCCGGCCCAGTCATGCTCGATGTCGAGGGCACGACGCTCAACGACGCGGATATCGAGCGCATCTCGAATCCGATGACGGGCGGCATCATTCTCTTCGCGCGGCACTTCAAGGATCGCGCGCAACTCGTCGCATTGACCGATGCGATTCGCGCGGTACGCGAAGACATTCTTATCGCAGTCGATCACGAAGGCGGACGCGTGCAGCGCTTTCGCACCGATGGCTTCACGGTGCTGCCCGCGCCTGGAAAGCTCGGCGCGCTGTGGGACAAGGACGTGCTCGCGGCCACCAAGGTGGCGACGGCGTTCGGTTACGTGCTCGCTTCGGAATTGCGCGCGTGCGGCATCGACATGAGTTTTACGCCGGTGCTCGACCTGAACTACGGTCAGTCGCAGGTCATTGGCGATCGTGCGTTGCATGGCGATCCGCGTGTAGTGACGCTGCTTGCCAAGAGCCTGAATCATGGGCTTGCGCTTGCCGGCATGGCCAATTGCGGGAAGCACTTTCCTGGACACGGGTTCGCCTCGGCGGATTCTCACGTCGCGTTGCCCACGGACGATCGCTCGCTCGAAGAGATCCTCGCCGCCGATATCCGTCCTTACGACTGGCTCGGCTTGTCGCTGGCGTCTGTCATTCCGGCGCACGTGATCTACACGCAAGTCGACGACAAACCCGCGGGCTTCTCGCGTATCTGGCTGCAGGACATTTTGCGCGGCAAGCTGGGCTTCAATGGCGCGATCTTCAGCGACGATCTTTCGATGGAAGCCGCGCGCGCCGGCGGCACGCTCACCGAAGCGGCGAGCGCCGCGCTCACCGCGGGCTGCGACATGGTGCTCATCTGCAATCAGCCAAAAGAGGCGGGCAAGGTGCTGAACCAGTTGCGCTATACGCCTACGAAGGCATCCGAGCAGCGTCTCAAGCAGATGCGTCCGCGTGGCAAGGCGCCGCGCTGGAGCAAGTTGCAGGGGCAGGCGGAATATCGGGCGGCACGGGAGCTGGTGAAGAGCGCGTTGGGTTGAGGCGATCGGCGAAAGCAAGTCAACGTCCGCCACGGCGGAGCGCCAAGCAAAAGGCCACGGCAGACAAACCGTGGCCTTTTGCTTGTGTGATTGGAGCGCGCCGAGCGTTGCCCGGCGGCGCCGACCATCACGACGATTCCAGCTTCATCCTTTGCAACTTGTTGTAAAGCGTCTTCGGGCTGATGCCAAGCAGCGTCGCTGCCCGATGCCGCGTGCCACCAACCGCTTCGAGCGTCGCGCGAATCAGCATGTCTTCGACATCGGCGAGCGCGGTCCCAACCGTGACCTGCACGCTGCTGCCGTTCAGACCGCGACCGCTGCCGCCTTGTTCATCGGCGCGCAAGGTTTCGATCGTTTCGCCCGACGCGTGATATGCCCGGCGCACGCGTTCGCGCAACTCGCGCACGTTGCCCGGCCATTCGTTCGCGATACATTCCCGCAGGAACGCAGGGCTGATGCGTTTAGGCGACCCGCTCGTGATGCCCGCGATATGGTTCTCGCGATTCAGCTCGTCGACGAATTGCTCGGCGACCAGCGCGATGTCGTCGTCGCGTTCGCGCAGCGGCGGCAGATTGATCGACGAACCCGCAAGACGCTGGAACAGATCTTCGCGCAACGCGCCGTTCGCAACGGCATCGCGGATCGGCGTGCGCGACGCCGCGATCAAGCGGAAGTCCGTCATGATGCGGTTGCTGCCGCCCACGCGCATGAAGGTCTGCGAGTCGAGCGCGCGTAACAGCGCTTCTTGTTGGGCGGCGGGAAGCGAATCGATCTGATCGAGGAACAGCGTGCCGCCGCCCGATTGCTCGAGCAGCCCCGGCTCGCGATTCTCCGCGCCCGCGAACGCGTTGCGCTCGTGGCCGAACAGCACGCTTTCCATCGAACGATGCGCGCCATCGCGCGCCGCCGAGCAATCGAACGTGACGAACGGCCCCTTGCGACGGCGGCTCAGTTCGTGAATCGTGCGCGCCGCGATCTTCTTGCCCGTGCCCGCTTCGCCGCAAATCAGCACGGCGGCTTCGGTTGGCGCGGTATGTTCGATGAGATCGTAGATATGCTGCATGGCCGCGCTGCGCCCGAGCATCTCGCCGAAGTGGCCGAGTTCGCGCAGTGTCGAACGCAGGGCCTGCACTTCCTCGGTCAGCTCGTATGGACGCGGAATGCGCGCGAGAAGGCTGCGCAAGCGTGGAATGTTGACCGGCTTGAGCAGATAGTCCCAGATGCCGTGCCGCAGGCCTTCGATCGCGCTTTCGACGGTTGCGTTGCCGGTCATCACGATCACGGGCAGCGCGCCGTCGGGCGCATGAGAAGGCAGGCTCGGCAGCAGGTCGAGACCGCTTCCGTCCGGCAGATTCAAGTCGATGAGCACGACATCGGGAATGGAACGCGACAAGGCAGCGCGCGCTTCTGCAAGCGTCGTCGCGGTGTCGACGGTGAAGTCGTCGGCCGTCAGGATCGCGGACAGGCCGGACAAGCTATTGGGATCGTCTTCGACAATCAGTGCGTGTGGCATGGCGGACACAACGTATTAAATGGACTGTGATTCGCCGTCGCCGCAAGCATGGCCTTCGAAGCGATGCGAGGGCTCCGGCACGTCATGGGCGGGATATGCGCGCCCTTTTCCGGCGTGCTGCGTACAGGTCCCGCTGCGTTTGTTCGTCCTGCGCTTTCTTCTTGGTTCTCGTTATTGCGACTGTTGCGGCTATTGCGACTGTTGCGTCTTGACGCGCAGATCGTTATTGACGGATTGCACGCCCGACACGCTGCGGGTGATCGAGATTGCCTTCTGGATCTGATCCTCCGAATTGACATACCCGGACAACAGCACGACGCCGCGATACGTCGCCACGCTTACCACGAGCGATCTGAACCCCGGCTCCGCGATCAATGCGGCCTTCACGCGAGCCGTCACCGAAGCGTCGGATGCATAGTCGCCTGCCGCTTCGCGCGACGGTGTCGACTGGCAACCCGCCGTGAGTGCAAAAACGGGCAGCGCGAGCATCGCGGCGAGCAGCAGATGACTGCCGATGATGGGCTTTTTACGCATGTCGTTATTGTTAAGTCCGTATTAAGCGGACGGAGCAGAAAGCGTGCCACCGCGTAAGTTTTGGACTAGATCCTTACGAATCAAGCGCGGATGAGCCTCTGCGGCCGGTCGCTAATCGCTTAATTAGGTCGCGACCGGTAAAGTTTGCCTGAATTTGTCAAAAACTTCACGCAAAAGAAAAAAGCGCCCGCGAAGGGGCGCTTTCTTGTGCGGAGTAAAACGACGCTTAAAACGTCATTGCCGCGAGCAGTTCCGGGCGTGGCTTACGCGCGGCTGCGATATTCGTTGGTGCGGGTGTCGATTTCGATCTTGTCGCCGATGTTGCAGAAGAGCGGCACTTGCAGTTCGAATCCGGTGTTGAGCTTAGCGGTCTTGAGCACCTTGCCCGACGACGTGTCGCCCTTGACGGCCGGTTCCGTGTAGATGATTTCACGAACCAGCGTGGTCGGCAGTTCAACCGAGATGGCCTTCTCGTTGTAGAACACGACTTCGCAAGTCATGCCGTCTTCGAGGTAGTTGAGCGCGTCGCCCATCATTTCGGCTTCGACTTCGAACTGGTTGTAGTCGGCGTCCATGAAAACGTACATGGGATCAGCGAAGTAAGAGTACGTCACTTCCTTGCGATCCAGCACGACGACGTCGAACTTGTCGTCCGCCTTGTAGACGGTTTCCATGCCTGCGGCCGTCAGCAGGTTCTTGAACTTCATCTTGACGACCGCGGAGTTACGGCCCGATTTGTTGTACTCGGCGCGTTGAACGACCATGGCATCGCTGCCGATCATGACGACGTTGCCGACGCGGAGTTCTTGTGCGGTCTTCATAAAAACTAGTCCTGTACGAATGTTTGGCTTGAATTGCTGCGGAATGAATAAATCGGCAGCGGTGTGTTTGTGTTGCGTCGCGTGTTCGACCGTAAGGTCCGAACGCGGACCACCGCGCGAGAATTCTGTGCTACGAGGTTCCGGCTTTTTTTCTGATCGGCGTTCAGGGCTTCGGTTTCCGAACCCAAGCGTAAGGCGTAAGGTGCGAAATCTTTTGGCTGAACAATGCCGTCCCTCGGATAACCGCTTATTTTAACTGAGTTTTTGCCGATTTGGCCACTGGATTGGAGGCAGCGCGACGCCTTCGGTAGACGTTATTTCGCCATCCGCTCAGTGGCGTGCGCGACGAGATTGCTGGCGAGATCGCCGACTTGAGCGAGTTCGGCCGCCCATTGCCGCGCGCGCGCCTCGAATTCGCGCCGATGCGCCCAGAAGTCCGCCCAGTCCACCGTGCCAACGCCGTTCCAGGCATGCCAGAAGCGATGCGCCGCGCCGCGCGCGTCGGCGCAAAGCTGCTGCGTGTAATGGCCGAGCGCCGCGTCGAGTTTGGGCAGATGGGCGTCGTCGGATTGCGGATAGATGTGCCATACGAAAGGCTTTTGGGCCCATTGCGCGCGCACGAACGAGTCTTCGCCGCGCACGAAGTTGATGTCGGCGGCCCATAAAAGCTCGTCGAAGCGCGGTTGTTCGACGAAGCCGAGCGCGTGTGCTTCCAGCGCGCCCGCCCGCGCCGATGCGCCCGCCGCAAAGCCCGTCAGTCCAAAAAAACGCGCAAGCGCGCCGGAGATGCGGCCCTCGGGCACGAGCAAGGTGACGGGCGCGTTGCCGTCGCGCCATTGAGCGAGGAGGGTATCGACGGCGGGATTTTCGTAGGCGAAGAGCGAGACGACCGTCCGATCGGGCGCGGGCTTTTCGATGCCCACGCGCTCGCGCCACCAGGCGGACGCGTCGAAACGCTGGCGCGCTTGGTCCAGATCGCGTTCCTTGATGACGCCGCCGGTTCCCGCGCCGAGTCCAGGAAAGAAGAAGCTCTTGTCGAGCGGATAGCGCGGATGAGGCGACGGCCGCATATGAAAGTCCGCGACCCAGTCTTCGCCACTCAGGTATTCGAGGTTGATCCACACGGGTTTGCGCGCGCGACGCGCCATCGCGGCGATATACGCGTGCGGGATTTCGCAGGCGAACGCCTCGATCACGACATCGGCGATCTGAAGCGTATCGCCCGCGTGCGCCGGCTCGCGCCAGTGTTCGACGACGACGCCCGCCGCTTCCTGCCGCGCGAGCGCGACATCGATTTCGGGGCACAGTGCGTGGAAAACGTTAAGGTCATCGACCAGCAGCCGCACGCGCCAGCCGTGCTCGTGGCGCAACTGGCGCGCGAGCCGCCAGCACACGCCGACGTCGCCGAAATTGTCGACGACCGCGCAGAAGATGTCGCAAGCGACCTGGCTGTGGGGCTCGTGGCCGGCTTGCTGCCGATGATGTGTCGTTGACATGGGCGTCGAAGGCGGCCGGCGGGACGGCGGCGTAATGTTCTAAACTGGCGATTCTAAGATACCGGTCGCGCCCGGACGTAAAGCGTCCTCGCGCCGTGCCGATGCCTCCTCGCGCTCCACGCTTACTCGCTGCATGACTGACAACGACGCTCCCGCACCGGATTTCGACCCGAAGAAAACGCTCAGGCAATTGCCGAATCTGCCGGGCGTCTACCGCTATTACGACGGCGACGGCAAGGTGCTCTATGTCGGCAAGGCGCGCAATCTGAAGAAGCGCGTGTCGAGCTACTTCACGAAGACGCTGCACTCGCCGCGCATCGCGATGATGGTGACGCGCATCCGCAAGATCGAGACGACCGTGACGCGCTCGGAAGCGGAAGCGTTGCTGCTCGAAAACAATCTGATCAAGGCGCTGGCGCCGCGCTACAACATTCTTTTTCGCGACGACAAGTCCTATCCGTTCCTCAAGCTGACCGGGCACAAGTTTCCGCGCATGGCGTACTACCGCGGCTCGGTGGACAAGAAGAACCAGTATTTCGGGCCGTTCCCGAGCGCGTGGGCCGTGCGCGAGAGCATCCAGATTCTGCAGCGCGTCTTTCAGCTGCGCACGTGCGAAGACTCGGTGTTCAGCAATCGCACGCGGCCGTGTCTGTTGCATCAGATCGGGCGCTGCACGGCGCCGTGCACGGGACTCATCAACGAAGACGACTACGCGCGCGATGTATCGAACGCGTCGCGTTTTTTGCTCGGCCGGCAGGGCGAAGTGATGAAGGAACTCGAGCAGAAGATGCACGCCTTCGCCGCCGATCTGCGCTTCGAGCAGGCGGCGGCCGTGCGCAATCAGATGAGTTCGCTGTCGACGGTGCTGCATCAGCAGGCGATCGAAGTCGGCGGCGAGAGCGACGTCGATATCCTCGCGGTCGTGGCGCTCGGCGGCAAGGTGTGCGTGAATCTGGCGATGGTGCGCGGCGGCCGGCATCTCGGCGACAAGGCGTATTTTCCGGCGCATGTCGAAAGCGCGATCGCGCTGGGCGATGAGGATGCGCTTGGGGATGACCTGGAAGAGCAGGCGCCGGACGCGGTCGGAGCGACGGAAGCGTCGAGCGAATCGGGTGCCGCTCGTACGAGTGTCGCGGTGATTGCGGGTGTCGCCGGAGCGGACGATGCAATGGACGGCGGCGGTGTGCTCGAAGCCAACGACGCGCGCACAGCCGACAACATGACGCCAGCCGCCGACGCAACCGAGGCCAACGACGAAACGCAAGCCAACGACGCACTCGATGCCAACGAAGAGCTCGACTCGGAAGACGCCATCGAAGCCAACGAAACATCCCGCGAAGGCGCCCTCGAAGCCGAAGTGCTCGAAGCGTTCATGGCACAGCACTACATCGGCAATCGCATCCCGCCGGTGCTGGTCGTGAGCCACGCGCCCGCGAGCCGCGAGCTCATCGATCTGCTCAACGAACAGGCGGGACACAAGGTCACGCTACTGCGTCAGCCGCAAGGTCAGAAACGCGTGTGGCTCTCCATGGCCGAGCAAAACGCGAAGCTCGCGCTCGCGCGTCTGCTATCGGAACAAGGTTCGCAGCAAGCGCGCACGCGCTCGCTCGCCGAGACGCTCAGCCTCGACATGGAAGACCTGGCGCAACTGCGCATCGAGTGCTTCGACATCAGTCACACCATGGGCGAGGCGACGCAGGCATCGTGCGTGGTGTATCACCATCACAAGATGCAGTCGGGCGAGTATCGTCGCTACAACATCACCGGCATCACGCCCGGCGACGATTACGCCGCCATGCGTCAAGTGCTCACGCGCCGCTACGAGAAAATGGTCGCGCTTGCCGCCGCCAACGCCAGCGACGAAGCCACGACGTTGCAAACCGAAGACGCCGCCGATCCCAACGTCACGCCGGATGCCGCATCGCCCGTATCTGCTGGCGGGACGCTGCCGAATATCGTGCTGATCGATGGCGGCAAGGGACAAGTCGAGATCGCGCGCCAGGTGTTTTCGGAGCTCGGGCTCGATCATGGCATGCTGGTGGGTGTCGCGAAGGGCGAAGGGCGCAAGGTCGGGCTCGAAACGCTGATCTTCGCCGATGGCCGTTCCGCGCTCGAACTCGGCAAGGAAAGCGCCGCGCTGATGCTCGTCGCGCAGATTCGCGACGAAGCGCATCGCTTCGCGATCACCGGCATGCGCGCCAAGCGCGCCAAGACGCGGCAAACGTCGCGCCTGGAAGAACTCGAAGGCGTCGGCGCGAAACGGCGTCAGCGGCTCTTGTCGCGTTTCGGCGGTTTGCGCGGCGTGCAGGCGGCGAGCGTGGAAGATCTGGCGAGCGTCGAAGGCATTTCGCTGGCACTCGCGCAGCAGATTTATCGACAGTTGCATTGAGCCGGACGCATGGCGCGGCGCGGCTCGCAATGGCCGCGCCGCGTGGCCCGCCGCCTTGTGAGCGACGGGTCGACGCGGCACAATGGCACCTCCCTTTCATGTGGCTCTCGCTCTCGTCCATGCCGTTCAACTTACCGATTTTCCTGACGTGGCTGCGAATCGTGCTGATTCCGCTCGTCGTGGGCGTGTTCTATTTGCCGGACATGATGTTGAGCCTCGAGCATCGTAATTTGCTCGCCATGGTCATCTTCGTTCTGGCCGCGCTCACCGACTGGTTCGACGGCTTTCTTGCGCGCAAGCTTAATCAGACGTCCGCGTTCGGCGCGTTTCTCGACCCGGTCGCGGACAAACTCATGGTGACGGCTGCTTTGCTCGTGCTCGTGCAGCTCATGCGCTTGAACGCGGTGATCGCGCTCGTGATCGTCGGGCGGGAGATCACGATCTCGGCGCTGCGCGAATGGATGGCGCAGATCGGCGCATCGAAGAGCGTCGCGGTGAATTCGCTGGGGAAGTTCAAGACCGTATGTCAGATGGTCGCCATTCCGATGCTGCTGTTTTATGGGCAGTTGCGCATCCCCGGCGTGCAATGGGTGATCGATACGCGCGTGTGGGGCTTGTGGCTCATCGATGTCGCCGCGTTCCTCACCGTTTGGTCGATGCTGTACTACATGAAACTCGCGTGGCCGCAGATTCGTGAGCGGGGCGGCATGCTGTGAGTTAAGCCGTCCTTGCAGCCGTTCCTCAGTTTGCTAAAAATTGCGTCGAAACACGAAAAGGGCGCGCAAAAACAGTTGACACCTTTTCTTCGCTTCTACATAATCTCGTTTCTGTCGAACACGCAGCGCCAGCAGCAAGGAAGTAAAGAGCTGAAGGCACCGCGAAGACGGCAGAAAGCATCAGCAACGCGGGAGTAGCTCAGTTGGTAGAGCGCAACCTTGCCAAGGTTGAGGTCGCGAGTTCGAGCCTCGTCTCCCGCTCCAGATTCAAGTTTTCGAGGCATGCAGCGCAGCGGTATCAAGCGAAGCGGCAACGAAAGCAGCAGCAAGCAAGTGTAAGCAGTAACGCAGCACGGAAAGATCAATGCGGGAGTAGCTCAGTTGGTAGAGCGCAACCTTGCCAAGGTTGAGGTCGCGAGTTCGAGCCTCGTCTCCCGCTCCAATCAAAGGGGAAGCAACGCTTCCCTTTTTGTTTGGTGGACTTGCCGGCGTTTCGGCCGGGACCACCACACCGCTTATGGCGCGATAGCAAAGCGGTTATGCAGCGGCCTGCAAAGCCGTTTAGACCGGTTCGACTCCGGTTCGCGCCTCCAAAAAAAAGCCCTGATTCGTCAGGGCTTTTTCTTTTTACAACGTCGGATCTTCGGCGCTTCTGCCGATTCTCGATTGCTGCAAGGAAGCTCCCGATACGCCGCGTGGCGCCGGCGCGGCATAATTGCGGCACTTTCCATTGGCGCGGCATCCGCCGCGCCGCATGCCAAATCCATGACCGACAGACTCTCCAACATTCAGTGGCGCTGGAAGCGCTTCGACGATCTCACGACGACCGAGGTCTACGACATGCTCGCGGCACGCAGCGCGGTCTTCGTCGTCGAGCAAAACTGCGTTTATGGCGATATCGACGGCTACGATGTCGATGCCTGGCATTTGCTCGCCTACGGCGAAGACGAGCAACTCGCAGGCTATCTACGTGTGTTGCTGCCAGGGTTTCCGAAAGAAAGCGAAACCGATGTCCGCATTGGCCGCGTGCTGACGACCGTTAGATTTCGCGGCTTCAAACTCGGTAACGCGATGCTCGAACGCGCGCTCGATCACATCATCGCGCAATGGCCGGATCAGCCGATCAGTCTGCACGCGCAAGCCCATCTGCAGAAGTTTTATGGCGCGTTCGGTTTCGTCGCGTCGTCGGGCGTACATGACGAAGACGGCATTCCGCACGTGTGGATGCGCCGTCCCGGCTTCGGCGCATAACGCCTGAGAGCGCGTTCCTACATGCTCTTCCCGTGGATCACGCGTTCGAGATCGGCTGCAATGGCGTCGATGGAATCGCGGTCGGTGGCAAGCAGGCGCGCGTGACCATCGCGATCGAAGATGTACACGGCCGAGCTGTGCGTGACCTCGTAAGCGCCGCTCGGATCGCGCTTCTCCATCTGATACGCCACGCGGTACCGCTGCGCGATGGCTTCGATTTGCCGATCCGAGCCCGTCATGCCCACGGCGTGTTTGCCGTCGAAAGCGCGCACGTAAGTCCGCAGCAACGCGGGCGTGTCGCGCGCGGGATCGACCGAAACGAATACGATGCGCGTCTGGTCCGCGTCAGGCCCCACGCGCGCCAGAACCTGCATGAGACGCGCCATGGTTTCTGGGCACACATCCGGACAATGCGTATAGCCGAAATAGACGAGCGTCGCGCGGCCTTTCAACGATTGGCCCGACACATGCGCGCCGCTGTCATCGACGAGTGAAAAATCGAGATCGGGCAGATGGCCGGAAACATCGGTCAGATGCCAGGGCTCGGCGGGACGCGAGCAGGCAGCAAGCGCGGTGAGCAGAACAGATACAAGCAGGCGGCGGAAGGGTACGGGCATCGAAAGGTGCTTTGGACTGTAACGGCTGTATCAAGCCCGCAAAATACACGCCTTTTCATCGGCGTGAGGCGCATGATTTAGCTTTAAGCACATTTTTGAGACAATTTGCCGCGCGCGCCTGCTCTTCCGTAAGCAAGACGCCATGCGATCGTCAATCCGCTCCTTTCCAGACGGAAAGCCTGCGGCAGTAACATGCGATACGCACGCGCCCATCACAGGCAAACCACAGGTCAACGATCGATGCAAATTCTTCCCGATTCCCTGTCTCTTGCCGAGACCGCTTTCTTCTTCGACTTCGACGGCACGCTGGTCGAACTCGCCTCCACGCCGGATGGCATTTTCGTGCCGCGCTCGGTGCCCGACATTCTCGCCGCCTTGCGACGCGCCACCAATAACGCGGTCGCGGTTGTGTCGGGGCGCGGTATCGACAACATCGATTCGTTCTTGCAGATGCCCGATCTGCCCGTCGCCGGCATGCACGGCGCCGAGCGGCGCGATTCGAATGGCGACGTGCAGCGCATTGGTTTCAACGACGAGCGGCTTTTGCGCATGGAGCACGCGCTCGAAGGCGTCGTCAGCGCGAATCCCGGCATGCTGCTCGAAATCAAGGGCGCCGCGCTCGCGCTACATTATCGCAATGCGCCGGATCGCGAACCGGCCGCGCGTGCGGCCACCGAGCGGCTCGTCGCACAATACGCCGATGCCTACGTGCTTCAGCCCGGCAAGATGGTCTACGAGATCAAGCCGAAGGACGTCGACAAGGGCCGCGCGGTGCGCGCGTACATGAGCGAGCCGCCGTTCACGGGACGCAAGCCCGTCTTCATCGGCGACGATCTTACGGACGAGAAAGGCTTCGCGGTCGTCAACGAATTCGACGGTCTGTCGATCAAAGTCGGTCCCGGCGACACCGTGGCGCGCGCGCGAATCGAATCCGTCGAACTGCTGCTCGACTGGCTGCAAGTGATCGCGGGCACGGCGGGGAAGCACGCGTGAGCCGGCTGATCATCGTTTCGAACCGGGTGGCGCCGATCTCCGAAGGCGGCCCGGCCGCGGGTGGCCTCGCGGTCGGCGTCTACGACGCACTCAAGGAAACCGGCGGCATGTGGTTCGGCTGGAGCGGCGACGTGCTGAACGCGCCGCCGGAAAGCATCAAGCTGGAAGAGCACGGGCCGGTGACGTTCGCGACCATCGGACTTTCGCGGCAAGACTACGATCAGTACTATCGCGGGTTTTCCAACGCGACGTTGTGGCCGGCGTTTCACTATCGGCCGGATCTGATCGAGTTTGACCGCAACGAATACGAAGGCTATTGCCGCGTCAATCGCTGGCTGGCCGCGCAGCTCGCGCCGCTGCTCAAGCCCGACGACGTGATTTGGGTGCACGACTATCACCTCATTCCGTTTGCGCAGGCGTTGCGGGCGCAGGGCGTTCGAAATCGCATCGGGTTCTTTCTGCATATACCGTTTCCAGCGTCGCAGATTCTCTTGAGCGTGCCGCGTCATCGGAACCTGGTGGAAGCGTTGTGCGACTTCGATCTGCTGGGTTTCCAAACTGAGCCCGATTTGCGCGCGTTTTGCGATTACATCGAAACCGAGGCGGGCGGCACGCTCGCGAAAGACGGCGCGAAGCCGGTCGTGGTCAGCGCGTTCGGCAAGACGGCGCGCGCGGCGGCTTATCCGATTGGCGTCTATCCCGACGAAGTCGCGGCGCTCGCGAAACACGGCGAGAGCGGCCGCGACGTGCAGATCGTCAAGGCGACGCTGCATCAGCGCAAGCTCGTGATGAGCGTGGATCGGCTGGATTATTCGAAGGGTCTGGTCGAGCGATTTCGGGCGTTCGAGCGTCTGATCGAGCATCGGCCGCAGCAGCGAAACAACGTTTCGTTTTTGCAGATCGCGCCGCCGACGCGCTCGGACGTCGATGCTTACCGCGACATTCGCCTGCAACTCGAAGCGGAGTCGGGGCGCATCAACGGGCGTTACGCCGAGCTGGACTGGACGCCCATTCGCTATATCCATCGGCAATACGAACGGCCGGTGCTCGCGGCGCTGTTCCGCGAGGCGCATGTCGGCCTCGTCACACCATTGCGCGACGGCATGAATCTGGTGGCAAAGGAATATGTGTCGGCGCAAGACCCGGACGATCCCGGCGTGCTTGTGTTGTCGCAATTCGCTGGCGCTGCGCGTGAGCTGACTGCCGCGCTCATCGTGAATCCGCTCGATATCGACGATATGGCCGATGCACTCGCCACCGCGCTTGCAATGCCGCTCGACGAGCGCCGGGCGCGTTATACGGAGATGATGGCGCAACTGCGCGACAACAACGTTTCCGTGTGGCGGGATAACTTTTTGCGGGATTTGAAGGCGGGGTAGAGCGGCGACCGATTACGCCAAAGCAACGCAGATTAAATAAGCCGCGTTCCCTTCCGGGAAGCGCGGCTTTTTAACGTCGTCGTCGAAACTTAGGCCGGCTGCTTATGCGGCGTGGCAACGATGGATGGCAACTTGCCGTGCTGCTTCGACAGCAACTCGCGATACAACCCAGGCCGGTCGCGCAGTTCTTGCGGCGAGCCATCGTCGATCACCTTGCCGGCGCTCATCACGATGATGCGGTCGAAGTTCTGCAACGTCGACAAACGGTGCGCAATGGCAACCACCGTGCGGCCGACCATCAACCGGTCGAGCGCCTGCTGAATGGCTTCTTCCGATGAACTGTCGAGCGCGGACGTCGCCTCATCGAGCAAGAGAATTGGCGCGTTTTTAAGAATCGCGCGCGCGATCGCGATGCGTTGACGCTGACCGCCCGACAGCTTCACGCCGCGATCGCCGACGATGGTATCGAAGCCTTCCGGCATTGCTTCGATGAAATCCGTGCAGCGGGCTTCGCGAGCGGCGGCCATGACTTCCTCACGCGTCGCTTCGGGCCGGCCATACGCAATGTTCTCGAACACCGTGCGATGGAACAGCGAAATATCCTGCGGCACGAGCGCAATCGAATGTCGCAGGCTGTCCTGCGTGATGCCGTTGATATCCTGGCCATCGACCTTGATGCTGCCCTTCTGCGTCTCGTAGAAGCGCTGCAGAAGCGCGAGCACGGTTGACTTGCCCGCGCCCGACTTGCCGATCAGACCGACTCGCTGACCCGGTTCGATATGCAGATGGAAGTTGTCGAGAATCGGACGACGGCGCGGATACGCGAACGTGACGCCATCGAAATCGACGCGGCCGCCCTGTGGCACGAGTTCGGTGGCGTCGGAACGGTCGGGCATGCCATGCGGTTCGAGCAGCGTCTGCACGGCTTCGGCCAGACGCGCGACGTGCTGCGTGACATCCACGAGCGCCACGGCGAGGTCGCGCGTGCCGTGCAGGATCGTGAAACCGAGCGAGCTGACGAGCACGATATCGCCCGAGGTCGCCTGGCCTTTCGACCAAAGCCACAGTGCCCAGCCGAGCAGCCCGGCGGAGAGAATCGCCGTCACGACCGCGTGGAAGAGGCGCAGCTTTTCCAGGTACAAGAGGCTTTGCTGACGCGCGACCATCTCGGCCTTCACTGTCGAGCCGAAACGCTTCTGCTCGTTGAAGGTCATGCCGAACGCGCGCACGAGCGCCATGTTGCCGATCACGTCGACCAGTTCGCCATCCACCGAAGCGGCCTTCGACGCGAAGCTGTGATGCCGCGCCGAACCGCGCTTGGCCAGCCGATACAAAATGAACGCGAGGATCAGCGACGCGCCCATGAGGCAGCACGCCATCAACGGATTCACCGCGACGATCATGATGATCGCGCCCAGCACCGCGATGCACGGCGGCAAGACGTTCCAGGCCATCACGTTTTCGGAGGTGTAGATCGCGTTCGAGGTCGCCGTGATCCGGCTCGCGAGCATGCCGGGCTGTTTCTCGGAGAAGTAAGTCGGCGAATGGCCGCTCAAGTACGAGAACAAGTCCTTGCGCAGGTCGCCCGTCACGATCACGAACACGTGCGCGCCGACCCAGCCGCCGACCCGCCAAAGCAGGTTGTCGGCGGCGATCAGTCCCACCAGGATCATGAACGCGCCCCAGAGCGGACCGGGATGCCCCCGGCCTTGACCGAGCACATCGATCAGATGTTTGATCGCGTACTGGGAAGCGAGCGCGCAGCCAACTGCGGCAAACACGCTGAAGAGGACGATGGCATGCGCTACCGGATGCCGGCGTATGTAACGCAGAAGGAACGCCAGCGGGCGATGTGCATAGCTCGCGAGCTTGGCGTTGTGTGCGTTACGTTGAGAGACGGTAAGTTGGTCCAATGGTCTTTTTTCGTCGTAGAGCGGTTGAGCGTGTGTTGCGCTTTCGGATTTCCGGGCGAAAAGCGTTTCGGCGACGCGGCGCCGTCTCCATTGCCTGAATTGTAGCCACTATCGCTCAAGCCTCAGGCGTCAATCGGGCGTTTAATGCTGGGCGGCAGTCTTGCCGCTTCGACATCGTCCGCAGTGGACCGAACGCTAGGCCGAGCGCCGCCGCGATTCGAGCGCCTTGCGGCATCGGCGCGCATTGTAAGCACTTTGCGAAACTTTTTGCGATGGAGCAAGCGCTCAAATTAAGCTCGCCTGCCGCAGCCACGCTATACGGGTTCGATTTCAGACCGGTGGCACCGCCAAGGCAAAGCACGTGTCGCGCCAGCGTAGGTTGATGGGTGGTCGAAATGGACTTCGCAGCATCGAGAGCGTGGCGTCGCCCGTGCATCGTTCAAGCGCGTGGGTCCAATGTAGAACAGCCTTAGTAAACAGGGGTTTGCAAAATGTTTCCCCCGTGTAACAAGGTAAATAAGTTGAAATGCCTGCCTGCGTGCTCTGTAAAAAGCTCCATAATTCGCTCCGGGTTTTCACTAAGTTTTTTTGACAGCTTTTTGTAGGATGTCGTCAACCTCGAAAGCCGTTACGCGTTTATTGCTGGTGTGCGGATTATTTTGAGACATGGAATCGCTTTTGCTTCGATGCGATCCGTTCGAAGGTCTCGCGCAAAACCCAAGTGACCGGCGACCACGCTTTTCTTTCTCGTGCATCAGCTTTGCAACGCGGTGAATCCACCGCAGCAGCTCCCGCCCGAGCCGAGCGATTCGCCCCTTGTCCACGACTGAAGTACTTAGCCTGATTTTTATTTTGGAGTTTCCGACATGCGAATCGCTCAAATCGCGCCCCTCCACGAGGCTGTTCCGCCGAAGCTCTACGGTGGCACGGAACGCGTGGTGTCTTATCTGACCGAGGCTCTCGTCGAGGCCGGACACGACGTCACGCTCTTCGCGAGCGGTGATTCGCAAACGTCCGCGAAGCTCGAAGCGTTCTGGCCGCAAGCGCTGCGTCTGGATCCGACCATTCGCGACACGATGGCGCCGCACATGCTGCTGCTCGAAGAAGTCCGCCGCCGCGCTGACGAATTCGACGTGCTGCATTTCCATATCGATTATTACCCGTTCTCGCTGTTCGCACGTCAGCCTGTGCCGTTCGTGACGACCATGCACGGTCGTCTCGATCTGCCAGAACTGCAGCCAATCTTCTCGACGTTCAACGACGTGCCGGTTGTCTCGATTTCCGACAATCAGCGTCAGCCGCTGCCGCAAGCGAACTGGCTGTCGACGGTGTATCACGGCCTGCCGGAAAATCTGCTCACGCCGATCCCGAACGTCAAGCCCGGCTACCTGGCGTTTCTCGGCCGTATCTCGCCGGAAAAGCGCGTGGACCGTGCAATCCGTATCGCGCAGGCCGCCGGCATGAAGATCAAGATCGCCGCGAAGCTGGACAAGGCCGATCGCGCTTACTACGAGGAAGAGATCAAGCCGCTCTTCGCGCTGCCGCATGTCGAATACATCGGTGAAATCAGTGAAGCGGAAAAGACCGAGTTCCTCGGCAACGCGCACGCGCTGCTGTTCCCGATCGACTGGCCGGAGCCCTTCGGTCTCGTCATGATCGAGGCCATGGCGTGTGGCACGCCGGTGATCGCGTTCAACCGCGGTTCGGTGCCGGAAGTGATCGAGAACGGTGTGTCGGGCTTCGTTGTCGAAGACGAACTCTCGGCGATCGCCGCAGTGAAGCGTCTCGACACGCTGTCGCGCGCGAAGGTGCGTGAGGCGTTCGAAACGCGCTTCTCGTCGAAGGTCATGGCCGCGCGCTATGTCGAAAACTACGAGGAACTGCTGCGTCAAAAGCGTCGCACGGTGCTGCGCGAAGTGAACGCAGGCTAAGTTTTCGCACGCTGTTTTCGTATCGAACAACGCCCCGCGCGCCGCAAGGCTCGCGGGGCGTTGTCGCAATGGCACAATTGAATGGCGCATCTGAGCGCTAAGCCGCTTTCGTCCGCGAAACCTCTGAGGAAAATCGTAATCTCCCTATAATGTCCGGGCTTCGTCAAGTGCGAAGCGAAATTGCCGTTAGCGTGGATAGTGCGCGGCGGCGTGCATCGAATGAAAGACAGGAGCGCAACTTTTGGCGATACCCAAGCAAATCAGCGCGAGCCCGGCGCCCGGCGCCGGCACGGTATTCGCGCTGCGGGCCATCGGACTCATACTCGCGGCGCGCTGGGCGTTGTCGATGTCGCAAATGGGCTATCTGTCCTCGCTGCGCGCCATGACATCGTCGCCGTGGGCGTGTCTGAATCTCGTGCTGATTTTTTTGCTGATCGCGCTGCCGGGTGCGAAGGCGCGCATCGAGCGGCCGCTGCATCCGCTGCCACAATGGCTGCGGCAGGCGCTGCGCTTCCTTGCGCTCCTCGCGTTTGCCTTCGCGATGTTCTCAGTGGGCGCGTTCGTCTGGGCTTCGGGCTGGCGCCGTTTCGTACACACGCTCGCCGAGACCAACGGCTGGCTCGCGGTCGGCCCGGCGCTCTACGCAGTCGTGATGTGGATATGCCGTCCGCGTGCGCTCTGGCGTACCAATATCGCGGCGCGGCGCTTTGCCATCGGCCGCTTTGCAATCTCGCTCGATCCCGTCACGCGCACCGCGATGGTCTGGGCGGAAAGCCGCAAGCTCGGTCAGTACGATGCGCGGGAGTTGTCGGTGAAGTGGCCCGCGCCCGTCGCCGACGAAGCCGCGCAAATCTCGATTCTTGCGCCATCGACGGAACCGGCCGCGCCGGCATCGACGATCTATCGCAATGGCACACTCAGGAAGAGTTGGTTCGCGCGCCGTCCGAAGGTCGAGTTGTTGTGGGATTCGCCGGCAGCGGCGGGGCACAATCGCAAGACGGTATTTCGCGCGCCGTTGGCGAGTGTCGGCGACCGCAACGCGGCGCGCGCACTCGACACGACCTTGCGGCAAGTCTGACGAGGTCGCCGGCAACGCAGAATTTGCTTCTCGTTTTCGATGGAGGGAAGGATGCTGATACGCTGGTTGCTCGCTGCGCTTCACTTGCTTGGTTTCGGTTTCGCCTTGGGCGCCGTGCTCGCGCGTGCGCGCGCCTTGCGGCGGCTCGATGTCGCGCAGTCGGTGCAGGCGAACGATGTGCGTCTGCGCGATGTGTTCCGCTCCGATTCCGTGTGGGGCATCACTGCAATCGTGCTGATCGTCACCGGGCTGATGCGCGCGTTTGGCGGCTTCGAGAAAGGCGGCTCGTACTATTTGCACGAGCCGCTTTTTCATCTGAAGATGACCGCGCTCGTGCTGATCTTGCTGATCGAAGTTTCACCGATGCTCGCGTTGATTCGCTGGCGCGTGACGCTCGCGCAGGGCGGACCGATCGATCTCACGCGCGCCCGGCGCTTCGCGTGGATGAGCGATCTGGAAGCGGCGCTGGTGATCGTGATGGTGATTGCCGCAAGCGGAATGGCGCGCGGCGTGTGGGCGTCTTAGCTTCGGCTGGCGAAGCGCGTGGACGAAAAAAAACGGCGCCCGAAGGCGCCGTTTTTTATGGCATTCAGTTCAGACTTCAACTGCTTGCCTCTGTCATGGTGGGTAGTACTGGGATCGAACCAGTGACCCCTGCCGTGTGAAGGCAGTGCTCTACCGCTGAGCTAACCACCCGAAGAGATTGAGATTATGTCAGGACGTTCTCGATTCGTAAAGCTCTTCTTTGAACAAATTCGAAAAAATCACGCGGCAAGCGTATCGCTATCCGCGGGCGCGGCTTCCGTGCGCCACACGCTCGTGCCTTTGATCGCTCGGTCGAGGTCGGAGAGCACGGCTTCATGCGCCGTGAGCTCGTCAGCGCTTGCCGCGATGACCGTGAGATCGAGGTCGTCGAGCGCGATACGCGGCGTGCCTGTCGTGCCTTGCGCGGGCTGGTCGCCGAGCATGTCGATGACGAGGCTTTCCTGACCGCGCGTCATCGCCAAATAGACTTCCGCGAGCAGCTCGGAGTCGAGCAATGCGCCATGCAGCGTGCGGTGCGCGTTGCTGATGCCGAAGCGGTCACAGAGCGCATCGAGCGAGTTCCGTTTGCCGGGGAACATCTGCTTGGCTTGCGCGAGCGAGTCGATCACGCCGGCGCACATCGTCGACACTTTTGGCAAGCCGAGTAGCGCGAACTCCATGTCGAGAAAGCCGACGTCGAACGGCGCGTTATGAATGATCAACTCCGCGCCGCTGATGAAGTCGCGCAACTGCGCGGCAATCTCAGTGAACTTCGGTTTGTCGCGCAGGAACTCCGTCGTCAGGCCGTGCACCGCGAGCGCGCCCGGGTCGCTGTCACGTTCGGGGTTCACGTACAAATGCAGGTTGTTACCCGTAAGCCTGCGATTGACCAGTTCGACGCAGCCGATTTCGATGATCCGGTCGCCCGTGCGAGCGTTCAGGCCGGTGGTTTCGGTGTCCAGTATCAGTTGGCGCATGAGATGTGTGTCGTTGGTTCGTGCATGTTTCAGCTATCGGCGAGCGAGCTCACGCCGCGATTGGCGAGCGCATCGGCGCGTTCGTTTTCGGGATGCCCGGCGTGCCCCTTGACCCAGCGCCATTCAATCTGATGTTGCGCGACGAGGGCATCCAGCCGCTTCCACAAATCGGCGTTCTTGACGGGCGTCTTCGCCGCCGTCATCCAGTTCTTCTTCTTCCAGCCATGAATCCATTCGCTGATGCCTTTCTGCACGTATTGCGAGTCGGTATGGATCACGGCCTGACAGGGCCGCTTCAAGGCTTCGAGCGCGGCGATCACCGCCATCAGTTCCATGCGGTTGTTGGTGGTCGCGGCTTCGCCGCCGAACAGTTCCTTTTCGAGCGAGCCGAAGCGGAGCAGGGCGCCCCAGCCGCCGGGGCCCGGATTGCCCTTGCACGCGCCGTCCGTGTAAATGTCGATGATTTTGTTCGATGCGTTCGTCGATGCGGATTCGTCAGTCATCAATGCTCGTTGCGAGTGTGCGGTGCGGCGACTGGTGCAAGGCCAGGCGCGAGCGCGGGTTTCTTCAATTTGCGCGGGCCGATGAGCCGCATGCCGCGCACGCGCTTCACCGCCGTGATCATGTACGCCGCGCCGAAGATGGGCCACCAGCGGTCGCCGGCGGGTTCCATGAATTGATAGCGTTGCAGCCACTTGTCCGTGACGAGCGGGGGACGATAGCAGCCGAAGCGTCCGCGTTCAAGGTCGAATCCAAGCAATTTGATCCAGTCTTTGATGCGCGTGAACGCGATCATCTCGTGCGCCGCCGGCACGAACGGCCGTCCCGTGACCTTGCCGAACGACTGGCGCGCGCCCCACAGACTCAAGGAGTTGAAGCCAAGGATGATGAGCTGGCCTTCAGGCACGAGCACGCGCTCGGCTTCACGCAGAAGCCTGTGCGGATCGCGCGAAAATTCGAGCGTATGCGGCAGCACGAGCAAATCGACGCTCTGCGCTTCGAAAGGCAAGTCGAGCAAATCGCACCAGACCGTGGCGCGGCCTTCCGGCGCGCTCGCGGCAGGCAACGGACTCACGCTGCGCGAGGCCGCTTGCGGCATCGTGTAGGGCGCGCTCGCGCCGCTTTCCGCGTCGAGCACGAGCCCGCGGCCGGTCATGCGATTTTCGCGCAGCGCGTCGAGTTGCGGCATGCCAAGCTGAAGCGCGTGATAGCCGAAGATGTCGGATACCACGCGATCGAGCTGCGCTTGTTCCCACTCGAGCACATAACGTCCGGGTGCGGAGCTTGTCCAGGCGGGCCAGTCTATAATCACTCGGTCTGACATGTTGGGGTTGCCGCTAGATGATCGCTATGGATTCGCATGCTAAGGGTTCGCTCGAATACGTTCCGGTTCCGGCGTTCGAGGACAACTACATCTGGCTCGTGTCGGACTCGCGCGACGCGGTCGTGATCGATCCGGGCGACGCCGCGCCCGTCGAGGCGTATCTCGCCGAACGCGGTTGGCGGCTGACCGCTATTTTACTCACGCACCATCATCAAGACCACGTCGGCGGCGTCAAAGCACTGCTCGATAGCCGAACGGCAGAGGGTGGCGTGCCGGTCTACGGACCGGCCGGCGAGCGCATCGAACATTTGACTGCGCGCTTATCAGAAGGCGATATCGTGCGCGTGGACCAGCCTGCCCTGGAGTTTCGCGTCCTCGATGTACCTGGCCATACGGCCGGTCACATCGCGTACTTTCAGGCACATGACCCGCGCGGCACACCGCATCTCTTTTGCGGCGACACGCTTTTTGCAAGCGGCTGTGGCCGGCTTTTCGAGGGCACGCCGCAGCAGATGCTCGCCTCGCTCGATTCGCTCGCCTCGCTGCCTGACGATACGCTAGTGCACTGCGCCCACGAATACACGCTTTCGAACATCCGCTTTGCGCGCGCATGCGAACCGGATAACGCGGCGCTTGCGCGTTGGAACGATGACGCCGTCGCATTGCGAGCGGCCGGCAAGCCCACGCTGCCAACGACCATCGGCCACGAGAAGTGCGTCAACCCCTTTCTGCGCGTGGACGACAAGGCCATTCAGGCAACAATTTCCACTCAGTTCGGACAGCCGATTTCCGACCGCCTCGACGCATTTCGCGTGATGCGCGGCTGGAAAGATAAGTTCCGCTGATGTCTCATAATTAGGGCGAACTTAATCCGAAACTTTGGAAACGCCGATAGATGCAGGATTTTGCAGGGGAATTACGTGCATTCTTATTGACGTTGCAAGTGCGGTTCCGTACCATCGGCTTCAAATTTCCAAGCGTCTTCTTTGGAAGCCGGAACGTTCATGCGACTAACACTTAGTGCGCTATCCGTCCTGACACTGGCCGCGTGTGCCAGTCAAGGTCCGACAGCGCTCACCTCCAATACCACAGCAACACCCACCGAAGCCTCGCAGCAAAAGGTCGCGGACACCATTCGCCGCACTGCCGCAGCCAAGGAAACCATTGACGTCGACAAGACGCCTGTCACTTCGCTCGTCGGGTCGTCGGACCTGTGGAACCGCATTCGCGCGGGCTTCCAGATTCCTGATCTGCAAACCGATCTGGTCGACATGCAGGTCAACTGGTACGCGCAGCGCCCAGAGTATGTGGAGCGCATGACTGCGCGCTCGCAGAAGTACCTGTATCACATCGTCGAAGAACTCGAAGCACGTCATATGCCGACGGAACTGGCGCTTCTGCCGTTCATCGAGTCGGCGTATAACCCACAGGCGCTGTCGGTCGCGAAGGCCGCTGGCATGTGGCAGTTCGTGCCGGGCACTGGCCGCGACTACAACCTCAAGCAAAACATGTGGCAGGACGAGCGCCGTGACGTGCTGGCATCGACCAGCGCCGCGCTCGACTATCTCTCGCGTTTGCATGATATGTTCGGCGACTGGCATCTCGCGCTCGCCGCATACAACTGGGGTGAGGGCAATGTGCAGCGCGCCATCGCGCGCAACGAAGCCGCAGGTTTACCGACGGACTACGAAAGCCTGCGCATGCCCAACGAAACGCGCAATTACGTGCCAAAATTGCAGGCGGTCAAGAATATCGTCAGCAACCCGCAGCAATATGGCCTTGCGCTGCCCGACATTCCGAATCACCCGTATTTCGTGACGGTCACGACCGCGCGCGACATCGACGTGACCATGGCCGCGAAGTTGGCCAGCATGAGTGTCGAGGAATTCCGCTCGCTGAATCCGTCGTTCTCGAAGCCGGTCATTCTCGGCGCGACCAATCCGCAGATCTTGCTGCCGTTCGACAACGCAGCGACGTTCCAGCGCAATCTGAGTTCGTACACGGGCGCGCTGTCGTCCTGGACGACCTACACGGTGTCCGAGCGTGCGCGTCCGGCCGCTATTGCCGAGAAGATCGGCGTGGATGCGGACACGCTCATGTCGGTGAACCATATTCCGGCTGGCATGCGTCTGAAGCCGGGCTCGACCATCGTCGTGCCGCGTAATGATGACGACGACGAGGACATCAGCGCCGATGTCGCCTCGAACGCCATGCTTGCCGTCGAACGCGACGTGCCCGACACGCGCAAGATGGCCATCCGCGTGCGCCGCAAACAGTCCATCGAGACGCTGGCGGATCGCTACAACGTCTCGGTCGGACAGATCAGGGCCTGGAACCGCACGCATCGCGAAGTCTTCATGCCGGGGCAAGTCGTTGTTCTGCATGTGCCGTATGGCAAGGCAGTGCCGGCCGAGCCGGGTCCGGTTCGTCTGGAAACCGTTTCGGCGTCGAGCCGTTCGTCGGGCGGCGTGACGAAGATCGGTACGCGCGCTCCGGTTGCCAAGAGCGCATCGGCGAAGGCCACGACGCATTCGGCGACGAAATACACGAAGGTTTCGAGTTCCAGCAAGTCCTACACAGCGAAGCCGGCCGTCGCCAAAACAGCCACACCCGCCAAACGCGCTACCACGAAGAAGACCACGAAACACTAAGTATCGCGCTTCTCGGTTTATTCCACGCCGTCACCAAGGTGACGGCGTTTTCTTTTGGTGCGCCAGTTAAACTGGCATTCAAAACAACAATGAAGCGCTCGCATCGCATGTCGTCCTCAGTTCGTCTTCGCGTTTTTTTCTTGTTCGCCGCCGGCTATTTCGTCTCGTACTTATTCCGGGGCGTGAATCTCGGCTTCGCGCCGCTGATCACGCACGACCTCGGTTTGTCGGCGGCAGACCTGGGTCTGCTGACTTCGCTTTACTTCATAGGCTTTGCGCTCGCGCAGATCCCGGTCGGCGTGCTGCTCGATCACTTCGGGCCGCGCACGGTGACGGCCGGCATGCTGGTTTTCGCGGCGGTTGGAATCTGGGTTTTCGGGGCGTCGCAAGAATTGGCCGGGCTGATGGTGGGGCGGCTTTTGATCGGCGTCGGTGTTTCGGTCTGTCTGAGCGCAGCGTTCAAGGCGTCGGCGCAGCATTTCCCTGTCGCGCGACTGCCGCTCGTCAATGGCTTCACGATGGCCGTTGGCGGTCTCGGCGGCGTCGCGGTCGGCTCGCCGCTCGCATCGCTTCTGCAGGTTGCCAACTGGCGGCAAGTTTGCGTCGGACTCGGCGTGTTCACGCTGATCGTGTCCGCGGCCATCCTGCTGTTTGCACCGCGCAAGAGCGACGCGCGCCATCAGGCCGACATCGTCACGCAGTTCAAAGGCACCTGGCACATCTTGAAGAGCGGCGCGTTCTGGAAGATCGCGTCGTTTTCCGTCGTCACGCAGGGCGTGTTTTACGCGATGCAATCCCTGTGGATCAAGCCCTATCTCCTCGACGTGATGGACCTCACGCCTGCCCACGCCTCCGCGCTCGTCTCGGTGCTCGGCCTCGCGATGATGTTCGGCAGCGTCGGCTTCGGCGCGGCGGCGCGCGGTATCGAGCGGCGCGGCATATCGGTATATGCGTTCTGCGGCGGCGGCATGGTGTTGTTCGTCATCACGCAAATCCTCATGGTGCTGCGCGCGCCGCTGCCGCCGGCGGTGCTGCTCGCGGCGTACGGCATTTTCGGCGGCACGGGCATTCTGAGTTACGCGATCGTGGCGGAGTACTTCCCGTCGCACATGATTGGCCGCACCAATACGACTCTCACGCTCGTCATTTTCTTGCTCATCTTTGGTTTTCAGGTCGGGGTCGGCGCCGCGCTGTCGTTTTGGCCGTCCGTGGGCGGGCGCTATCCCGTGTCGGCGCATCTCACCGTTTGGATTTCGCTCATCGCGCTGCAGGTGGCAAGCGCCGTCTGGTATGCGTGGCCGAGCGCCGCGCTCGATAAGGGCAAGCAGGCCGTGCACTGAAGTCGGGCGCGCCGCGTCGTGCGAAAGGCGCGTGGCAACAAGCAGACCATTCCCAGATTTGGCTAAAAGACCGCATTCAAGCTATAATTCGAAGGTTTGAGCATATCAACCCGCACCCTAGCGCCTACCCCCATTCACCGTCGTTCGCTGCGCCTTGCAGTGCGCGCCGCACGCCGCCGATCGCCTGCTTCGTTATCCCGTTGGGTCCACCCAGCGCGTTGATCCAAGCCGCGACGCGCGGCTGACGAGCCGCCGCTGACAAAAGCGCAAAGGATATCCCCGTTCATCGCAATGAACGCCGGGAACCAAGCCTGAATTTCGGACAGACAGGTCGGTAACAGGGTGTCCCCCAAGGAGCCTTCCGTGTTGCCGTCATTCTCCCCAGCACTACTCGCACTTGCCGACGGCACGGTCTTTCGTGGTCAATCGATCGGTGCAACCGGCTCGACGATCGGCGAAGTCGTATTCAACACCGCCATCACCGGTTATCAGGAAATCCTGACCGATCCGAGCTACGCCCGCCAGATCGTCACGCTGACCTATCCGCACATCGGCAACGTCGGCGTGAACGCCGAAGATGTCGAAGCCACCAAAGTCCATGCCGCCGGTCTCATCATTCGCGACCTGCCGGTGCTCGCATCCAACTTCCGTTCCGAGCAGTCGCTTTCCGACTATTTGAAGGCGCAAGGCGTCGTCGCGATTTCGGACATCGACACGCGCAAGCTCACGCGAATTCTGCGCGACAAAGGTGCGCAGAACGGCTGCATTCTCGCGGGCAGCGACGACGAAGCAAAGGCGCTCGAACTCGCGCGCTCGTTTCCCGGCCTCGCGGGCATGGATCTGGCAAAAGTCGTGTCGACCGACAAGCCCTATGACTGGACGCAGACCGAATGGCGCCTCGGCAGCGGCTACGGCACGCAGGAAGCCCCGAAGTTTCGCGTCGTCGCGTTCGATTACGGCGTGAAGTACAACATTCTGCGCATGCTCGCCGAGCGCGGTTGCCAGGTCACCGTGCTGCCGGCGCAAGCGAGCGCGGCTGACGCACTCGCGCTCAATCCGGATGGCGTCTTCCTCTCGAACGGCCCCGGCGACCCGGAACCGTGCGACTACGCCATCGCGGCCACGCGTGAATTCATCGCGCGCGGCATTCCGACCTTCGGCATCTGTCTAGGACACCAGATCATGGGCCTCGCGGTCGGCGCGAAAACCATGAAGATGAAGACCGGCCACCACGGCGCGAATCATCCGGTGAAAGACCTGGAAGACGGCCGCGTGGTCATCACGTCGCAGAACCACGGTTTCGCGGTCGATGCCGACACGCTGCCCGCCAACGCAAAGGTCACGCACGTATCGCTTTTCGACGGCACGCTGCAGGGCTTCGCGCTCACCGACAAGCCCGCGTTCTGCTTCCAGGGTCATCCGGAAGCGTCGCCCGGCCCGCACGACATTGCATATCTGTTCGACCGCTTCATCAAGCTGATGGAGACGCAGAAAGTCACTGCCTGACAGTCGAGAGCACAGAACGGAACACCGCAACACAAAACATCGAGAGCAGTTATGCCGAAGCGCACAGACATCAAGAGCATCCTCATCATCGGCGCGGGTCCGATCATCATCGGCCAGGCGTGCGAGTTCGATTATTCGGGCGCGCAGGCTTGCAAGGCGTTGCGTGAGGAAGGCTACAAGGTCATCCTCGTCAACAGCAATCCCGCGACGATCATGACCGACCCGAACACGGCCGACGTCACTTACATCGAGCCGATCTCGTGGGAAGTGGTCGAGCGCATCATCGCGAAGGAGCGGCCGGACGCGATCTTGCCGACCATGGGCGGACAGACCGCGCTCAACTGCGCGCTCGATCTGTTCCATCACGGCGTGCTGGAAAAGTACGACGTCGAGCTGATCGGCGCATCGCCGGAAGCCATCGACAAGGCCGAAGACCGCCAGAAGTTCAAGGACGCAATGACCAAGATCGGTCTCGGTTCAGCCAAGTCTGGAATCGCGCATTCCATGGAAGAAGCGCTGACCGTGCAGGCGCAAATCGCCGAGGCCACTGGCAGCGGCGGCTATCCGACCGTGATTCGCCCGTCGTTCACGCTGGGCGGTTCGGGCGGCGGCATCGCGTATAACAAGGAAGAGTTCGAGGAAATTTGCCGGCGCGGTCTCGATCTTTCGCCGACGCGCGAACTGCTGATCGAAGAATCGCTTCTCGGCTGGAAAGAGTACGAGATGGAAGTTGTCCGCGACAAGAAGGACAACTGCATCATCGTGTGTTCGATCGAAAACCTCGATCCCATGGGCGTGCATACCGGCGACTCGATCACCGTCGCGCCCGCGCAGACGCTGACCGACAAGGAGTATCAGGTTCTGCGTAACGCGTCGCTTGCCGTGTTGCGCGAAATCGGCGTCGACACAGGCGGCTCGAACGTGCAGTTCGCGATCAACCCCGACGACGGCCGCATGGTCGTGATCGAGATGAACCCGCGCGTGTCGCGCTCGTCCGCGCTGGCATCGAAGGCAACGGGCTTTCCTATCGCCAAGGTCGCGGCCAAGCTCGCGTGCGGCTATACGCTCGACGAGTTGAAGAACGAGATCACAGGCGGTCAGACGCCGGCGTCGTTCGAGCCGACCATCGACTATGTCGTGACGAAGGTACCGCGTTTCGCGTTCGAGAAATTCCGCGAGGCCGACTCGCGCCTGACCACGCAGATGAAGTCCGTCGGCGAAGTCATGGCAATGGGCCGCACGTTTCAGGAATCGTTCCAGAAGGCGCTGCGCGGTCTCGAAGTGGGCGTCGACGGTCTGGACGAAAAGACCACGAGCCGCGACGAAGCCATCCGCGAAATCGGCGAGCCGGGACCGGACCGCATCTGGTATCTCGGCGACGCGTTCCGCCTTGGTCTGACGGCTCGGGAAATCTTCGAGGAAACGTCGATCGACCCGTGGTTCCTTGCGCAGATCGAGCAGATCATCCTGAAGGAGAAGGCGCTCGAAGGCCGCACGATCGAAAGCCTTGGCAAGGACGAATTGCTGTATCTGAAGAAGAGCGGTTTTTCCGACCGGCGTCTTGCGAAGCTCACCGGTTCGAAGCAGGAAGACGTGCGCCGCCGTCGTCACGAGTTGAAGGTGCGGCCGGTTTATAAGCGCGTCGATACTTGCGCGGCCGAGTTCGCGACCAAGACGGCGTACATGTATTCGACCTACGAGGACGAGTGCGAAGCCAATCCGACCGACAAGAAGAAGATCATGGTTCTCGGCGGCGGCCCGAACCGGATCGGGCAGGGCATCGAATTCGACTATTGCTGCGTGCACGCCGCGCTCGCCATGCGCGAAGATGGTTACGAAACCATCATGGTCAACTGCAATCCTGAAACGGTTTCGACCGACTACGACACATCCGATCGTCTGTACTTCGAATCGCTGACGCTCGAAGACGTGCTCGAAATCGTCGAGCTGGAAAAGCCGGTCGGCGTGATCGTGCAGTATGGCGGCCAGACGCCGCTCAAACTCGCGCTCGACCTCGAAGCGAACGGCGTGCCGATCATCGGTACGTCGCCGGACATGATCGATGCCGCCGAGGATCGCGAGCGGTTCCAGCAATTGCTGAAAGATCTGAATCTGCGCCAGCCGCCGAATCGCACCGCGCGCGCCGAAGACGAAGCACTCAGGCTCGCAGAAGAAATCGGTTACCCGCTGGTCGTGCGTCCGTCTTATGTGCTGGGTGGCCGCGCAATGGAGATCGTCCACGAGCCGCGCGATCTCGAACGCTACATGCGCGAGGCCGTGAAGGTATCGAACGACTCGCCGGTGTTGCTCGACCGCTTCCTGAACGACGCGATCGAATGCGATGTGGACTGTATCTCCGATGGCGACGACGTCTTCATTGGCGGCGTGATGGAGCATATCGAACAGGCGGGCGTGCATTCCGGCGACTCGGCTTGCTCGCTGCCGCCTTATTCGCTGGCGCAAGACACCATCGACGAACTGAAGCGGCAAACCGCCGCCATGGCGAAGGCGCTGAACGTGGTCGGCCTGATGAACGTGCAGTTCGCCATCCAGCAAGTTCCGCAAGAAGATGGCTCGAAGAAGGATGTCATCTACGTGCTGGAAGTGAACCCGCGTGCATCGCGCACGGTGCCGTATGTGTCGAAGGCGACGGGCCTGCCGCTCGCGAAAATCGCGGCGCGCGCAATGGTCGGGCAGAAGCTCAAGCAGCAAGGCGTGACGAAGGAAGTGATTCCGCCGTACTTCAGCGTGAAGGAAGCGGTGTTCCCGTTCGTCAAGTTCCCGGCGGTCGATCCCGTGCTCGGGCCCGAGATGCGTTCGACGGGCGAGGTGATGGGCGTGGGCCGCACCTTCGGCGAAGCGCTTTTCAAGTCGCAACTCGCGGCGGGTTCGCGTCTGCCGGAATCCGGCACGGTGCTTCTGACCGTGATGGATGCCGACAAGCCGAAGGCCGTCGAAGTCGCGCGCATGCTGCACGAACTCGGCTACCCGATCGTCGCGACCAAGGGGACGGCCGCGGCCATCGCGGCGGCGGGTGTGCCCGTGAAGGTCGTGAACAAGGTGAAGGACGGGCGTCCGCATATCGTCGACATGATCAAGAACGGCGAAATCGCGCTGGTCTTTACCACCGTCGATGAAACGCGCGCGGCCATCGCCGATTCGCGTTCCATCCGTATGAGCGCGCAGGCCAACAAGGTCACGTACTACACGACGATGTCCGGCGCGCGCGCGGCGGTCGAAGGTCTGCGTTATCTGCGCGATTTGGAAGTCTATGATTTACAAGGCCTCCACGCTCGCCTAAACTAAGGCTTCGATTACCGGTCCAAGTATCACGAGCCGCGGTTAAGCGGCGTCTTCTCGTTCTGGGGAGATGCGCTTAACCGCGGTAATTTTTTTACGGCTGTTTTTGTTTGTGGATTGTCTATGAGCACGATTCCCTTGACGAAGCGCGGCGCGGAGTTGCTGCGCGACGAATTGCAACGCCTGAAGGCTGTCGAGCGTCCCGCGGTCATCAACTCGATCGCGGAAGCACGCGCGCAGGGCGATCTGTCGGAAAACGCGGAGTACGATGCCGCGAAAGAAAAGCAGGGCTTTATCGAGGGCCGCATTGCGGATCTCGAATCGAAGCTTGCCGCCGCGCAAGTGATCGACCCGAAAACGGTCGAAGCGGAAGGCCGCGTGGTGTTCGGCGCGACGGTCGAACTGGAAGATCTAGAGTCGAGTCATAAGGTGACGTATCAGATCGTCGGCGACGACGAAGCCGACATCGACCACGGTCTCATCTCCGTCAGTTCGCCCATTGCGCGCGCGCTGATCGGCAAGACGGAGGGCGACGTCGCCTCGGTGCAGGCCCCGAGCGGTGCGCGTGAGTACGAAATCATCGCTGTTCGATACGTCTGATGGAGCATCGACTCTTCCGCACGGTAACGATGATCTGGGTCGGCAGCTTGCTGACCCTCGGTCTCGTCGCCGCGCCCGTGCTCTTTTCGGTGCTCGACCGTACGTCGGCGGGATCGGTGGCGGCGCAGCTCTTTCGCATCGAGGCGTATATCGGCGTGGTCAGCGCGCTGATTCTGATCTTGATCGGCAATCGCTTCGTGAAGAGCGGCATCGTCGACTACAAGCGCGTGCGGTGGCTCGTCGCGGTCATGCTGGTGTGCGTGCTCGTCGGATACTTCGCGTTGCAGCCGTTCATGAATTCGCTGCGCATCTCGGCGCAGGAAGCGGGGATGGAACTCGCGAATTCGCCTTATGCGAAGGAGTTCGGCGTTCTGCATGGCATTTCGAGCGCGATTTATTTGATCGAATGCCTGTGCGGTATTGCGCTCGTGTGGCGTTTGCCGGGTGCGGCGCCTGTCAAGATCGTGCCGAAGGGCAAGTCCGCGAAGGTCGCGGCCAAGCGCGCGCGTAGCTGAAAATTATGCTGCGAGAGACGGCGCGGACGTTTTGATTCATCGTCCGCGCCGTTTCATCATTTGACGGCCTGATGTTGACGCTTCGAGCCAGCCTGACGCTTCTTCGCGCGCTTGACGTTGCCGCCCGCGGTGACGCGTTCGTTACCTAGCACTTTGAGCGTTTGTTTGCGGGGCTTCTTAACGGCGGGTGCATCGCGCGTGATCTTGACGGCCTTGACGATGCGCGGCGCGCGCCCCTTGGTCGAACGCTCCTCGGCAATTTCACCGGCGCTCGGCGGCATGGTGCTGCGGGTGCGGGCGGTGCGGGTCTTGGCGGGCGCGGCGCCTTCCGGTCTCCAGATCACGAGCAGCTTGCCGATATGCTGAACAGGTGCGGCATCCAGGCGATCGCAGATTTCGTCGTAGATGCCAACGCGTGCTTCACGCTCGTCACCGAACACGCGAATCTTGATGAGCTGATGCGCTTCGAGGTGCACGCCGATTTCTTTCAGCACGGCCTCGGTCAGGCCTTCGGCGCCGACGAGCACGACCGGATTGAGGGCATGAGCCTGGGAGCGCAGATCGGCGCGCTGGGCCGGGGAAAGTTTAAGAGCTGGCATGTGGAATAAGGGACTCGACTAAAATGTGGGCGGCGGGTTTGGCGTCGGCTGGGCGTTGCAGCGCTGTCGGACGCACGAAGCGCGGGCGGTATGGACACGCGGCGCCGTCATGGACCGATCAGATGAAAAGCACCTGAAGTGCTGGGCAAGCCGCCCGAATAAACAAATAGGCCGGAAACGCAAATTTCGAGCGCTTTGCAGCGCACGGGAACCGGTCCGGCCGACAAGACGCGTATTATCCGCTAAAAGCATTGCGCGATACAGCAAGAATAAGCACACGCGCAAGAGGTTAGTCCCCGGCGCGCAGCATGGGCTCAGTTTGAATGGCAAAGAACCGGTTTAATCATTCGTGGTTGCATGACCACATCAACGACCCTTACGTGAAGATGGCGCAGCGCGAGGGCTATCGCGCGCGCGCGGCGTACAAGCTCAAGGAGATCGACGAGCAGGACAAGCTCATCAAGCCAGGGCAGGTGATCGTCGACCTCGGCTCGACGCCCGGCTCGTGGAGTCAGTACGCGCGTAACAAACTCGCTCAGGGTGCGAAGCGCGATGCGCAGCGCGAAGGCGGTATAGACGGCACGATCATCGCGCTCGATCTTCTGCCGATGGACCCCATTGCCGATGTCACCTTCATTCAGGGCGACTTCCGCGAAGACGCCGTGCTTGCGCAACTCGCGGAAATCGTTGGCGAGCGTCAGGTAGACCTTGTTATTTCCGACATGGCCCCAAACCTGTCTGGCGTGGCGAGCGCGGATGCAGCGCGTATCGAACATCTTTGCGATCTGGCGCTGGAGTTCTCGCAGAACCATCTGAAACCGGACGGTGCGTTGCTGGTCAAATGTTTTCACGGCAGCGGTTACAGCCAAATCGTCGAGAAGTTCAAGCACCAGTTCAAAGTGGTGGCGCCGCGCAAGCCCAAGGCGTCTCGCGACAAATCGTCGGAGACTTTTGTACTCGGGCGGCGGCTCAAACATCCGACTGTGGAACACGAGTAAATCATTTCGGCGAAAAATAGCGATATTTTCGCCGAATATGCCGAAAAACCCCTGTCTTCCGCTATTTGCGCGGTAGATAAACCTTATGGCAGGGGTTTGCGGTCTGGATTAGAATGCTTTGGTGGCGCCGCAAGGTTTATGTAGGCGCCCGTCTATGAGTGAGGAGTGGTGCTTTGAACAACAATATGTTCTCTAAAGCGGCAGTGTGGCTCGTGATCGCACTGGTGCTGTTTACGGTGTTCAAGCAGTTCGATAAGCCCCGCGTCCAGGAAGGTGTGTCCTATTCGCAGTTCATGGACGACGCGAAGAACGGCAAGGTGAAGAATGTCACCGTTCAGGGGCGGAATCTGACGGTCACTCCGGCAGACGGCCAGAAATACCAAATCGTGTCGCCTGGCGACATCTGGATGGTCGGCGATCTGATGAAATACGGCGTTCAGGTTAGCGGCAAGGCTGACGATGAACCCAACGCGCTGGTTTCCGCGCTGTACTACCTTGGACCGACTATTCTCATCATCGGTTTCTGGTTCTACATGATGCGGCAGATGCAGGGGGGCGGCAAAGGCGGAGCCTTCTCGTTCGGCAAGTCGCGAGCGCGGCTGATCGACGAAAACAATAACGCTATCAATTTCACAGATGTCGCGGGTTGCGACGAAGCGAAAGAAGAAGTGTCCGAGCTCGTCGACTTCCTGCGCGACCCGCAGAAATTCCAGAAGCTGGGCGGCCGCATCCCGCGAGGAGTGTTGCTAGTCGGGCCTCCTGGCACGGGTAAGACGTTGCTGGCTCGCGCTATCGCGGGTGAAGCGAAGGTGCCGTTCTTCAGCATCTCGGGTTCCGACTTCGTGGAAATGTTCGTCGGCGTGGGCGCGGCTCGCGTTCGCGACATGTTCGAGCAAGCAAAGAAGCACGCGCCTTGCATCGTGTTCATCGACGAAATCGACGCGGTCGGTCGTCATCGCGGCGCCGGCATGGGCGGCGGTAACGACGAACGCGAGCAGACGCTCAATCAGATGCTCGTGGAAATGGATGGCTTCGAAGCGAATTCCGGCGTTATCGTGATCGCTGCGACGAACCGTTCCGACGTGCTCGACAAGGCGCTCCTGCGTCCGGGTCGTTTCGACCGACAGGTGTATGTCGGTCTGCCGGACATTCGCGGTCGCGAACACATCATGAAAGTGCATCTGCGCAAGGTGCCGATTGCGAACGACGTCGACGCTTCGGTCATCGCGCGGGGTACGCCGGGCTTCTCGGGTGCCGATCTCGCAAACCTCGTCAATGAAGCTGCGCTTTTTGCGGCGCGTCGCGGCAAGCGGATCGTCGAGATGCAGGACTTCGAAGACGCGAAGGACAAGATCTTCATGGGTCCGGAGCGCAAGTCGGCTGTCATGCGCGAGGAAGAACGTCGCAACACGGCTTTCCACGAATCCGGTCACGCCGTGGTAGCGAAGTTGTTGCCGCATGCCGATCCGGTGCACAAGGTTACGATCATGCCGCGCGGATGGGCATTGGGTGTCACCTGGCAATTGCCTGAACACGACCGCGTGAATTTGTATCGCGACAAGATGCTGGAAGAAATCGCGATTCTGTTTGGCGGCCGTGCAGCGGAAGAAGTGTTCCTTAATTCCATGTCCACCGGCGCGTCCAACGACTTCGAGCGCGCGACCAAGATGGCTCGCGACATGGTGACGCGCTACGGTATGTCGGACACGCTTGGCACGATGGTCTACGTCGACACCGAACCCGAAGGCATGTTCGGCAAGCTGGGCGCGAAGACGGTTTCGGAAGCCACGCTGCAAAAGGTCGATTCGGAAATCCGCCGCATCCTGGACGAGCAGTATCAGCTCGCCCGCAAGCTGCTGGAAGACAACCGCGCGCGCGTGGAAGCCATGACGAAGGCGCTGCTCGAATGGGAAACCATAGACGCAGACCAGATCACGGACATCATGGAGGATCGTCCGCCGCGTCCGCCGAAGAACCTGCCGCCGCCTTCGGGTGATACGCCTCCGGGCGGCAACAGCGGTACGGAAGTCAAGCCGGGCAGCGCAACCGCGCCGGCCTAAGCTCTTCTAGTCCGATCATGGGCCGGTGTGCATCGCACTCCGGCCCATTTTTGCTTTATGGCTCACGACGGCGCACACATCGGATCACACTTCGCGCGTGCGTTACGCCCCTTGCAGCAATCCAGCTTTTTTCCGACACGCTTGATCACTCCATCTCCCTCCCAGTTTTCAGCGCAGCCCCTGCAATGCGGTCGGTTCACGCTGACGTTCGAACGTCCGCTCGTGATGGGCATTCTCAACGTCACGCCTGACTCGTTCTCCGATGGCGGCCGCTTCCTTCCGCGCGATGCCGCTCTGGCGCGCGCCGAGCGCATGCTTGCCGACGGCGCGGACATCATCGATATTGGCGGCGAATCGACTCGTCCGGGCGCGCCGCCGGTTCCGCTGGCCGAGGAACTCGAACGCGTGGTGCCGATCGTCGAAGCGTTACGGGACTTGAACGTCCCGCTTTCGGTCGATACCTACAAGCCCGCCGTGATGCGCGCCGCGCTCGATGCAGGCGCGGACATGATCAACGACATTTGGGGTTTACGTCAGGAAAGCGCGCTCGATGCCGTTAAAGACAGTAACTGCGGCTTGTGCGTGATGCATATGCTCGGCGAACCGCGCACGATGCAACTTCGCGAGCCGGTGTACGCCGACGTCATCGCGGACGTCCGTGCGTTTTTCGCCGAACGAATCGCGGCGCTGGCGCAGGCGGGGATCGCGCTGGAGCGCGTAAGTCTCGATCCGGGCTTCGGCTTCGGCAAGACCGTCGAGCATAATTACGCGCTGCTGGCGAACCTCGCCGCGACGCTGCCCGTAGGCAAGCGGTACCCGTTGCTCGCGGGAATGTCGCGCAAGTCGATGCTCGGCGCAGTCACCGGGCGCGCGGCAAACGAACGGCTTGCGGCGAGCGTGAGCGGGGCGGTTTGCGCGGCGGAGCGCGGTGCGGCGATCATCCGCGTGCACGACGTCGCGGAAACCGTGGATGCGCTGAAAGTCTGGCGAGCCACGAGAGACGCCACGCATCACGAGAAGCATTAAAAGAATTTCGGCGAAGGCGCACGCGCCGAATCGATCAACACATGTCGCGGGCCAAGAACAGGCGCCATATGTCCGCGAGGAGGGTCAGTAACAATGGCACGTCGATATTTTGGAACTGATGGAATTCGCGGGCGCGTCGGCGAGGCGCCGATCACACCGGATTTCGTTCTCAGGCTGGGTTACGCGGCCGGCAAGGTGCTCGCGGGAGCGGACCGTTCGCCGCAAAAGGGCAACCGTCCGACGGTGCTCATCGGCAAGGACACGCGGGTTTCCGGCTACATGCTCGAAGCCGCGCTGGAGTCGGGCTTTTCCGCTGCGGGCGTCGACGTAATGCTCGCCGGCCCGATGCCCACGCCCGGCGTCGCGTATCTCACGCGCGCGCTGCGGCTTTCGGCGGGCGTGGTGATCAGCGCATCGCACAATCCGTACGACGACAACGGCATCAAATTCTTCTCCGCCGACGGCAACAAGCTGCCGGACGAAGTCGAACTGCAAATCGAAGCGCAGCTCGACCAGCCGATGGCCTGCGCGCCCTCCGAGCGTCTTGGCAAGGCGAAGCGTCTGGACGACGCGGGCGGGCGCTATATCGAGTTCTGCAAGAGCACTTTCCCGGCGAGCTTCGATCTGCGCGGCCTCAAGATCGTGCTCGATTGCGCGCACGGCGCCGCCTATGACGTCGCGCCGCACGTGTTCCACGAACTGGGCGCGGAAGTCGTGCCTATTGGCGTATCGCCGAACGGCTTCAATATCAACGATAAAGTCGGCGCCACCGCGCCCGATGCGCTCGTGCGCACGGTGCTCGAACACAAGGCGGATATCGGCATCGCGCTCGATGGCGACGCTGACCGCCTTCAAGTCGTCGATTCCACCGGCCGGCTTTTCAACGGCGATGAACTGCTCTACGTGCTGGTCAAGGACCGCATCGCGACGGACGGCAAGGTGGATGGCGCGGTCGGCACGCTGATGACCAACATGGCCGTGGAAGTGGCGCTGAAAGAGGCGGGCGTGAAGTTCGTGCGCGCGGCCGTCGGCGACCGTTACGTGCTCGAAAAGCTGCGCGAGAACGGCTGGCAACTCGGTGCGGAAGGCTCGGGCCACATTCTTTCGCTCGACCGGCATTCCACGGGCGACGGCATCGTGTCCGCGCTGCTTGTGCTCGCCGCCATCAAGCGCGGTGGCAAATCCCTCGCGGACATGCTCGACGGCGTCAGCCTGTTTCCGCAGAAACTGATCAACGTGCGCATGAGTCCGAACGCGGACTGGAAAAATAATGCGGCCATTCGCCGCGCGATCGAAGATGCCGAGCGGGCCCTCGAATCGCACGGGCGGGTACTGATTCGCGCCTCGGGAACCGAACCGGTACTGCGCGTCATGGTGGAAGCGGCGGCGCATCAGGATGCGGTTAGACACGCGGAAACGATTGCTCAAGTCGTGAAGGACGCGACTTCGTAGACGATCGCTAAAGCGTGTCACGTCTCACCAAAAGCGGACTACGGTCCGCTTTTTCTTTGGTTACAAGCCAACGCGCGTTCGACTTTCAGTGCGTAAGCGCAATGACACGCGGCGTTCATCAAACGTCACGGTACTGTCACGAAGAGTGCCTATATTTCGCCGTGTCGGTTCTCTCGCTACACGCTCACACACTCTGGAGGTCTCATGAAATTGATGCAATCCGCGCTGGCCGGCGTCATCGGCGCAATGTTCGCCGTCTCCGCATTCGCCACGGATATCACCGGCGCGGGCAGCACCTTCGCAGCTCCCATCTACACCAAGTGGGCTGACGCCTACCAAAAAACGGGCGGCGGCAAGGTGAACTATCAAGGCATCGGCTCGTCGGGCGGCGTCAAACAGATCATCGCGAAGACGGTGGATTTCGCGGGCTCGGACGCACCGCTGAAAGATGAAGAACTCACGAAGGAAGGCCTGTTCCAGTTCCCGACGGTCGTCGGCGGCGTGGTGCCGGTCATCAACGTGCCGGGCGTGAAGGCCGGTGAAGTGACGCTGTCGGGCGAAGTGCTCGGCGACATCTACCTGGGCAAGATCAAGAAGTGGAACGACCCGGCTATCGCCGCGCTGAACCCGAAGGTCAAGCTGCCGGATACCGACATCGCCGTGGTGCGCCGCGCCGACGGATCGGGCACGAGCTTCATCTGGACGAACTATCTGTCGAAAGTGAATCCCGAGTGGAAGTCGAAGGTCGGCGAAGGTTCGACGGTCAACTGGCCGACGGGCACGGGCGGCAAGGGCAACGACGGCGTTGCGGCGTTCGTGCAGCGTCTGCCGGGCGCGATCGGCTACGTGGAGTGGGCGTATGCCAAGCAGAACAAGATGACCTACGTGGGTCTCAAGAACGCGGCTGGCACGGTCGTCGAGCCGAAGACGGAAACCTTCAAGGCGGCGGCTGCCGGCGCGGACTGGTCGAAGTCGTTCTACCAGATCCTCACGAACGAGTCGGGCCAGAACGCATGGCCGATCGTCGGTGCAACGTTCGTTCTGCTGCACGCCACGCAGGACAAGGCGCCGCAAGGCACGGAAACGCTGAAGTTCTTCGACTGGGCGTTCAAGAACGGCAACCAAGCCGCGAACGATCTCGACTACATCTCGCTGCCGGATTCGGTCGTCGCCGAAATCCGCACGCAATGGAAGGCGAAGGTCAAGGACGCGTCGGGCAAGGCGGTTGCGCAGTAAGCGGTACCATGGTCTGAAACTGTCCTAAGCTCTTGAAGTCAGGACGGAAATGCAGTGCAGGCAATGCCGCGCGGCACGTCGAATGACGTGCCGCGCGCTCTGACAAGCAGCACAACCAAGGCTCCCATGTCGGACATCAACTTAGCGTCGGCGCCGCCGGCCGCGCATACCCAGCGCGCGCCGAGCCGTTTCGGCGACATCATATTCGGCGGCATCACGCGGCTCGCGGCCGTGGTGACGTTGCTTCTGCTTGGCGGCATCATCGTTTCGCTCGTCATTGCGTCGATGCCGACCATCGAAAAGTTCGGACTCAGCTTTCTCTGGCGCGCGGAGTGGGACCCACAGACCGATAGCTTCGGCGCGCTAGTGCCGATCTACGGCACCATTGCCACGTCGATCATCGCGCTCATCATCGCCGTGCCGGTGAGCTTCGGCATCGCGCTCTTCCTCACGGAACTCTCGCCAGCGTGGCTGCGCCGGCCGCTCGGTGTCGCCATCGAATTGCTCGCGGCGATTCCCTCGATCGTCTACGGCATGTGGGGTCTGCTCGTGTTCGCGCCGATCTTCGCGGAATACTTCGAAAAGCCGCTCGGCCATCTCCTCGGCGACGTGCCAGTCATCGGCATGTTCTTCAAGGGCGCGCCTATCGGCATCGGCATTCTGTGCGCGGGCGTGATCCTCGCCATCATGATCATTCCGTACATTGCCTCGGTGATGCGCGACGTCTTCGAAGTCACGCCCGTGCTTCTCAAGGAATCGGCATACGGCATCGGCTGCACGACCTGGGAAGTGATGTGGAAGATCGTGTTGCCGTACACGCGCGCCGGTGTGATCGGCGGCGTGATGCTCGGCCTCGGCCGCGCGCTCGGCGAGACCATGGCGGTGACGTTCGTGATCGGCAACACCAATCTGCTCGACAACGTGTCGCTGTTCTCGCCGGGCAACAGCATCACCTCGGCGCTCGCCAACGAATTCGCCGAAGCAAGCCCCGGCCTGCATACGTCGGCGCTGATGGAACTCGGGCTCATCCTGTTCGTGATCACGTTCGTCGTGCTCGCGTTGTCTAAGCTGATGCTGCTGCGCATGGAACGCGGGGAGGGAGTCAAGTGAGCCGTCCCGCCACCTTCAATCAGGACCCCGACCGCGTGGACGCCACGCGCAAGAAGCTGCAGAGCCGTCGACGCGGCACCAATGCGATCGCGCTGACGCTCTCGCTGGCCGCGATGGCTTTCGGCCTTCTGTGGCTCGTGTGGATTCTCTTCACGACGCTTAAGCTCGGCGTCGCTGGCCTGTCGCTCGAACTCTTCACGCAGTCGACGCCGCCGCCGAACACCGATGGCGGCGGTCTTGCCAACGCTATCGTCGGCAGTCTGATGCTCGTCATCATCGCCACGTTCATCGGCACGCCGCTCGGCATTCTGGCGGGCGTCTATCTCGCGGAATATGGCCAGAAGCGTTGGCTCGCGAGCGTCACGCGCTTCATCAACGACATTCTGTTGTCGGCGCCTTCCATCGTCGTGGGCTTGTTCGTGTATGCGCTCGTCGTCGCGAAGATGGGTCGCTTCTCGGGATGGGCCGGCGTGATCGCGCTCGCCTTGCTGCAGATTCCGATCGTCATCCGCACCACTGAAAACATGCTGAAGCTCGTGCCGAACGCGCTGCGCGAAGCGGCTTTCGCGCTCGGCACGCCCAAGTGGAAGATGGTGATGTCGATCACGCTGAAGGCGTCGATTGGCGGCATCGTCACGGGCGTGTTGCTGGCGGTCGCGCGGATTGCCGGCGAAACCGCGCCGCTGCTCTTCACGTCGCTGTCGAATCAGTTTTTCTCGTGGGACATGAATCAGCCGGTGGCGAACCTTCCGGTCACGATCTACAAGTTCGCGATGAGCCCGTTCCCGCAATGGCAGACGCTCGCGTGGGCCGGTGTGTTCCTTATTACGCTCGGCGTGCTGGGTTTGAATATCCTCGCGCGCACGATTATCTCGAAGAAATAAAGGCGGAGTGATTCCATGAACATGGTCGAAAGTGGTGTCAACCACCTTGATTCGAAAGCGGATGCAGCACCCGTCGAGCGTGGTCCCGTTCCTGGCAGCGTGCGTCCGAAGCACGGCTCGCAAGCCGCCGATTCGATCAAGCCGAAGATCGAAGTGAAGAACCTCAACTTCTTCTACAACAAGTATCACGCGCTGAAGAATATCAACCTGCGCATTCCCGAGAAGAAGGTGACGGCGTTCATCGGACCTTCGGGCTGCGGCAAGTCCACGCTCCTGCGCACCTTTAACAAAATGTACGCGCTTTATCCCGAGCAGCGCGGCGAAGGCGAGATTCTGATGGACGGCGTCAACCTGCTCGACACGACGCGCGACATCTCGCTTTTACGCGCGCGCGTGGGCATGGTGTTCCAGAAGCCCACGCCGTTTCCCATGTCGATCTACGACAACATCGCGTTCGGCGTGAAGATGTTCGAACAACTGTCGCGCTCGGAGATGGATGACCGCGTCGAATGGGCGCTGACCAAGGCCGCGCTCTGGAACGAAGTGAAGGACAAGCTGCAGCAAAGCGGCTACGGATTGTCGGGCGGCCAGCAGCAGCGCCTTTGCATTGCGCGCGGCATCGCCATTCGTCCGGAAGTGCTGTTGCTCGACGAGCCCTGCTCGGCGCTCGACCCGATTTCCACGGGCCGTATCGAGGAACTGATCGCGGAACTGAAAAGTGACTATACGGTTGTGATCGTCACGCACAACATGCAGCAGGCAGCCCGTTGCTCGGACTACACTGCATACATGTACCTTGGCGAGCTGATCGAATTCGGCGATACGGAGAAGATCTTCATCAAGCCCACGCGCAAGGAAACGGAAGACTACATCACGGGCCGTTTCGGCTGATCCGGCCAGATCAGGCGAACTGAAACATAAAAGGACTTAAGGAGCACATATGTCCGATAAACATCTGTCGAGCCAGTTCGACGCCGATCTCAACGCGGTGTCGTCGAAAGTGCTGCAAATGGGCGGTCTCGTGGAGTCGCAGATCATCGCGGCCATGCAGGCACTCAACGAATTCGACATGGCGATCGCCGATCAGGTGATTGCCGCCGAAGTGCGTCTGAACACGATGGAAGTCGAGATCGACGAAGAGTGCAGCAACATCATCGCGCGCCGCCAGCCGGCCGCGCGCGACCTGCGTCTGCTCATGGCGATCTCGAAGACCATCACGAACCTCGAACGCGCCGGCGACGAAGCTGAAAAGATCGCGAAGCGCGTGAAACGCATCAACGAAGACGGCGCGGGCCGCGCGGTGAATATCGCGGAGATCAAGCTCTCGGGCGAGATGGCCGTGTCCATTCTGCGCCGCGCGCTCGACGCGTTCGCGCGTCTGGACACCGTGGCCGCCGCGCAGATCGTGCGCGACGACAAAGCCATCGACGACGAATTCCGCGCCTTCGTGCGCAAGCTCGTCACCTACATGATGGAAGACCCGCGCACCATTTCCGCCGGCCTCGACTATCTGTTCATTGCGAAGGCGGTGGAGCGTATCGGCGATCACGCGAAGAACATCGCCGAGTTCATCATCTACATCGTGAAGGGTACGGACGTGCGGCATATCTCGCGCGACCAGCTCGAACGCGAAGCGCTCAGTTAATCTTCTCTCAAAGCAAAAGGTCAAGAGGTGCCGATGCCCAGCAGTATCCTCGTCATCGAAGACGAACCCGCGATCTCCGAACTGATCTCGGTGAATTTGCAACACGCGGGACATTGCCCGATTCGCGCGTATAACGCTGAGCAGGCGCAAAACCTGATCAGCGACGTGCTGCCCGATCTCGTGCTGCTCGACTGGATGCTGCCCGGCAAGTCCGGCATTGCGTTCGCGCGCGACTTGCGCAACAACGAGCGCACGAAGCATATTCCGATCATTATGCTGACCGCGCGCGGCGACGAGCAGGACAAGGTTCTCGGGCTCGAGATCGGCGCGGACGACTACGTCACCAAGCCGTTTTCGCCGAAAGAACTGATGGCGCGCATCAAGGCGGTGTTGCGCCGGCGTGCCCCGCAGCTGACGGAAGATGTGGTTGCCATCAATGGTTTGCGGCTCGATCCGGCGACGCATCGCGTGGCGGCGAGCCATTCCGGCAACGACATCAAGCTCGATCTCGGCCCGACCGAATTCCGCTTGCTGCATTTTTTCATGACGCATCCGGAGCGCGTGCATAGCCGCACGCAGTTGCTGGATCAGGTGTGGGGCGATCACGTATTCGTCGAAGAGCGCACGGTCGATGTCCACATCAAGCGCCTGCGCGCCGCGCTCAAGCCCGCGGGCTGCGATGCTATGATCGAAACGGTGCGCGGCAGCGGATATCGGCTCGCGAAGAGCGCCTGATAAGCGTGCTCTAGTCTCTGCCGCATGTTTATGACGAACCGCGCGTTCGTCGCTTGGACTCGCCGACAACATGAATATCATCTGGACGCGGTCAGTCGTGTCCCTCGTACTGCTCGCCGCGCTGTGTGCGGCGATCGGCGCGTTTGCCGGCGTGCGCGTGGCGCTGGCTGTCGCCGTCGTCATGCTGGTTCTGCAGGGCTTTTTCGCCACCTATCACACGCAGCGTCTCTGGCGTCTGCTCGAAGCGCCGGTGTATGGCGAAGTGCCTAGCGCGCTCGGCATCTGGGGCGAAATCTATTACCGCTTGCACAAGCTGGCGAAGCGCTGGCATGCGCAAGTGCGGCAGGTCGAGCAACAGCATTCGCGCTTCATTCAGGCGATCCAGGCTTCGCCCAATGGCGTGGCGATGCTCGACGATCACGATCAGATCGAGTGGTGCAACGCTATCGCCGAGAAGCATTTCGGGCTCGATGCCAAACGCGATCTGCGCCAGCACATCACGCATCTCGTGCGGCACCCGGACTTCATTCGCTATCTGAACTCGCATCATTACGAGGAAATGCTCGTAATGCGCGGAATGGGCGTGAACCGGCAGCACACGGTATCGGTGCAGGTATTTCCTTATGGCGATCATCGCAAGCTGATACTCACGCAGGACATCACCGAACTCGAGCGTACCGATTCGATGCGACGCGATTTCGTCGCCAATGTCTCGCATGAATTGAAGACGCCGCTGACGGTGTTATCGGGCTTTCTTGAGACCATGCGTGAGTTGCCGCTCAGCGAGGCGGACCGCATGCGTTATCTGGACATGATGGAACAGCAGGCTTCGCGCATGCAGAATATCGTGCGTGATCTTTTGGTGCTTGCGAATCTGGAAGGCGATGTGCGTCCGCCTGGCGACGAGTTGCTGGATATGCGCGCGGTGATGCGGCATCTCGAAGACGACGCGGTGAATCTTTCTGGCGAGCGTCACCGGATTGCCTTTCATATCGATGATTCGTTGACTATCGCAGGCGCGGAGACCGAGGTCGTCAGTGCGCTGGGGAATCTCGTTACCAATGCGGTGCGTTATACGCCGGATGGCGGGGCGATTGAAGTCTCTTGGCAACGTGTGGCGGATCGGGCGGTTTTCACGGTGCGTGATAGCGGGTATGGGATTCCCGCAGAGCATATTCCGCGGCTTACCGAGCGGTTTTATCGCGTGGATCGGAGTCGGTCGCGGGATACGGGTGGCACCGGGCTCGGGCTTGCTATCGTCAAGCATGTGCTGCAGCGGCATCATGCGGAGCTCGATGTCAAAAGTGAAGTCGGGAAGGGGAGTACGTTTGTTGTTCGGTTTCCTTCTTCAAGGACTGCTTTGAGGAAGTCTTTGGCGGCTTAGGGGTTTTTGTTTAGCTTCCTGGGAAGTTGAGCCGTTGTCGCGCGGTTTGTTTCAGTAGCCGCCTGCCCGGCGGAGGGGTAACTTTCTTTGCTGCTGCAAAGAAAGTCACCAAAGAAAGCAGCTTAGGGACCGGCTTCTGAAGCACAACTGGTTCCCCGCTATTTACCACAAGCCCTTTGGGCACTTCCCATTGCTAACGTTCGTCGTAGGTCAATTTCCAGGCGCACGCTTCTCTTTTAGGCTGCTTCGAGGAAGCCTTTGGCCGCTTAGAGATCTTTGTTTAGCGCTTGCTAGGAAGTTGTACCGTTGTCTCGCGTTTCGTTTCAGTAGCCGCCTGCCCGGCGGAGGGGTAACTTTCTTTGCTGCTGCAAAGAAAGTCACCAAAGAAAGCAGCTTAGGAACCGGCTTCTGAAGCACAACTGGTTCCCCGCTATTTACCACAAGCCCTTTGGGCACTTCCCATTGCTAACGTTCGTCGTAGGTCAATTTCCAGGCGCACGCTTCTCTTTTAGGCTGCTTCGAGGAAGCCTTTGGCCGCTTAGAGATCTTTGTTTAGCGCTTGCTAGGAAGTTGTACCGTTGTCTCGCGTTTCGTTTCAGTAGCCGCCTGCCCGGCGGAGGGGTAACTTTCTTTGCTGCTGCAAAGAAAGTCACCAAAGAAAGCAGCTTAGGAACCGGCTTTTGAAGCACAACTGGTTCCTCGCTATTTACCACAAGCCCTTTGGGCACTCCCCGTCGCTCACGCTCGTGGTAAATCGTTAGCACGCGCAAGCGAATAGAGCCATCACGCCGCCTAACGAAAAAGCGCATGCGTGTTCTACATGTGCCAGGAGTAGAACACACATACGGTGGCCGACCAAAACGCAAAATAAATTACGACGCCCTAATGGTTAACTTTGCACCTACACCCTAAGAAAAGAACAACGAGACAAAGGTCTTCCTTAACGCTGTCTAGTGACAAGTCTGTGCTTAACGTAGATTTACCGCCGGCATTAGCGAGAGGGTGTGCTCAAGGGGTTTGTGGTAAATAGCGGGGAACCAGTTGTGCTTCAGAAGGCGGTTCTACAGCTGCTTTCTTTGGTGACTTTCTTTGCAGCAGCAAAGAAAGTTACCCCTCCGCCGGGGAGGCGGCTACTGAAACAAACCGCGAGACAACGGCTCAAATTCCCAGAAGGCGCCGGTGCTAGATAAAGCATTCACCACGAGCATGAGCAATGAGAAGTGCCCAAAGGGCTTGTGGTGAATAGCGAGGAACCAGTTGTGTTTCAGAAGCCGGTTTCCAAGCTGCTTTCTTTGGTGACTTTCTTTGCAGCCGCAAAGAAAGTTACCCCTCCGCCGGGGAGGCGGCTACTGAAACAAACCGCGAGACAACGGCTCAAGTTCCCAGAAGGCCCCGGTGCTAGATAATTCACCACGAGCATGAGCAATGAGAAGTGCCCAAAGGGCTTGTGGTAAATAGCGAGGAACCAGTTGTGCTTCAGAAGCCGGTTCCAAAGCTGCTTTCTTTGGTGACTTTCTTTGCAGCCGCAAAGAAAGTTACCCCCCCTCCGCCGGGGAGGCGGCTACTGAAACAAACCGCGAGACAACGGCTCAATCTCCCAGGAAAAAACCGACCACAAAACCAACACCCTAAGAACAAAACTTAGCCAGCAACCCCAACTGCGCATTGCGAATAGACTTCCCCGACCGCCGCTTACGATAATGCCCATCGCTCTGCATGACCCAGGCAGACTGATTATCCCCAAGACAGACGGATAACCCTTCAGCGATCACCCGACGCTTAAGCCGCCGATCGCGAATCGGAAACGCCACCTCGACGCGTCGAAAGAAGTTCCGATCCATCCAGTCCGCCGACGAAAGATACACATCCTCTTGCCCGTTCGCATAAAAATAGAAGATGCGATGATGTTCGAGGAAGCGCCCGACAATAGACCGAACGGTAATATTCTCCGAAAGATCCTCCACACCAGGCTTGAGCGAACAAACCCCACGCACGATCAAATCGATTTTCACGCCCGCATGCGATGCCTCGTACAAGGCAACAATCACGGTAGGCTCGAGCAACGCATTCATCTTTGCGACGATCCGCGCCCGCCGGCCCGCGCGCGCATGCTCCGCCTCGGCGCGAATCGCATCGATCAATTTCGCGTGCAAGGTAAAAGGCGATTGCCACAAAAGATGCAGCGGAATCTCTCCGCCAATTCCAGTCAGCTGCTGAAAGACATGATGCACGTCCTCGCACATCTGCTGATCGGCGGTCATGAGACCGAAGTCGGTATAAAGACGCGCCGTGCGCGGATGATAATTTCCCGTGCCTAAATGCGCGTAACGCTTGAGCACCATCTTGCCGCCCTGCGACACGCGCCGCACGATCAACATCATCTTCGCGTGACACTTGTGGCCAACCACGCCATACACCACATGCGCGCCCACCGCTTCGAGTTGCGACGCCCAGTTGATGTTCGTCTCTTCATCGAAACGCGCCAGCAACTCGACCACTACCGTCACTTCCTTGCCATTGCGCGCGGCCTGCATGAGCGCATCCATCAAGGGCGAATCGGTGCCGGTCCGGTAGATGGTCTGCTTGATCGCCATCACCTGCGGATCTTTCGCCGCCTGCAACAGCAGTTCGAGCACCGGCTGAAAACTCTCGTAAGGATGATGCAGCAGGATATCGCCCTGATCGATCGCATCGAAGAGATTGGTCGTGTTGGCGATCGACTTCGGCACCGAAGGAATGTGCGGCACGAACTTGAGGTCCGGCCTGTCCACCATTTCAGGCAGTTGCATGAGCCGCACGAGATTCACCGGCCCGTTCACGCGATAACAATCGCGCTCGCTCAACTGGCTTTCGTCGAGCAGACGCCGCACGAGATGCGGTGGCGTCTCCGCCGATACTTCGAGCCGCACCGCATTGCCCAGATGCCGCGCGGGCAACTCACCCTGCAAGGCGACGCGCAGATTCGTGATCTCGTCTTCATCGACGAAAAGTTCGCTATTGCGCGTGATGCGAAACTGGTTGCAATTGCGCACGATGAGATGCGGAAACAGCTCGCTCACGAAGTGCTGCATGAACGTGCTCAGCAGCACGAAGCCATGCGGATAACCCGACAGCGCCTCGGGCATGCGCACGAGCCGCGGCAGCGCGCGCGGCGCCTGCACGATGCCCATCATGGCCTGACGGCCGAAAGCATCCGTGCCTTCCAGTTCGACGACGAAGTTCAGGCTCTTGTTCAGCACGCGTGGAAACGGATGCGCCGGGTCGAGGCCGATCGGCGTCAGCACCGGCAGCAGTTCGTTCAGGAAATATTCGCGCGCCCAGGCGTTTTGCTGCTCGCTCCAGCTTTCCGCGCCATGAAAATAGATGCCTTCCATTTCGAGCGCGGGCAAGACGATTTCATGCAGCATCACGTATTGCTGATGCACGAGGCGCTGCGCGCGTTCCGAGACGAGATCGTAGACATGCTGCAGCGACATGCCGTCCGGCGAGAGCGAGCCGGGGTTGTCGCGCATCTGCTCCTGCAGCCCGGCCATGCGGACTTCGAAGAATTCGTCAAGATTGCTGCTCGTGATGCAGATGAAGCGCAGGCGTTCCAACAAGGGAACCGAGATATCGGCGGCCTGCGCCAGAACTCGCTCGTTGAAACCTAGAATGCCCAGTTCGCGGTTGAAGAGCGGATAGCGTATGGACATCGGCTGGGAGAATGGTGTCTCGATCGGAAGGGCAAGGGAACGTTCGGATAGTCTCACAGTAAGATGGCTTTATTGTGACAGAACGATTGTCACAAATTCTACTCACATTGTGGTTAGCGTCGCTAGCGCAGGGCGCGTGATTACCGCGGTCGAGCGTGATTCACCAATTGACATCGGCGCATAAGTAGTCGACGTAGAATAGAATCCTGCGCTGCAGCAAAGCGCGCCTCCTCCCACGATCCCTGGACATCCGATGGTCACTCATCCTCATCTTCTTGCTGCGGTCGACCTCGGATCGAACAGTTTCCGGCTGATCGTGGGGCGGGTGGAAGAAACGCCCGCAGGCAGCCAGATTTACCAGGTCGATGCCTTGCGCGAGGCCGTGCGCCTTGGCGCGGGCCTATCGAAGGACAAAATGCTCGACCGTGCGTCGCAGTTGCGCGGGCTCGAAGCGTTGAAGCGCTTCGGCGAACGCTTGCGCGACTTTCATCCGGATCAGGTGCGCGCGGTGGCCACCAACACGCTCAGGGTGGCGAAGAACGCGCACGAATTCATCGGCGAGGCGGAAAGCGCGCTGGGTTTTCCGATCGAAGTGATCGCCGGTAGGGAAGAAGCACGGCTCATCTACGCGGGCGCCGCGCATTCGGTGCCGGCGAGCGCGGGCAAGCGCCTCGTGGTGGATATCGGCGGCGGCTCGACGGAGTTCATCATTGGCTCGCATTACACGCCGATTCATATGGAGAGTCTGTATATCGGCTGCGTGAGCCACAGCCGCACGTTCTTTCCGGCCGGCAACGTCGACGAATACACCATGCGCCAGGCCGAACTCGCGGCCAAGCGCGAAATCCAGATCATCTCGCGCGAATACAAGCAGACCGGCTGGGATCAGGCCATTGGTTCTTCAGGCACGGCGCGCGCGCTCGCGGAACTCGTCGAAGCGAACGATTTCAACGACCCTGGCATCACGCACGGCATTTCGCGCGGCGGGCTGGAGCGTCTGAAGCGCGCGGTCATCAAGGCGGAGAACGTCAATCGGCTGAAGCTCGTCGCGCTCAAGCCGGACCGCATTCCAGTGCTCGCGGGCGGCCTTTCGATCATGCTCGGCGTGTTCGAGGAACTGGGTATCGATTATGTGGATACCACCGACGGCGCCTTGCGTCTCGGCGTGCTCTACGACCTGCTCGGGCGTTCGCAGCATCAGGACATGCGCACCGTCACCGTGGAAGGCTTCAAGCGCCGTTATGGCGTCGATGCCGCGCAGGCCGAACGCATCGGCTCGCTCGCGATCAGCTTCTACGATCAGCTCGGCGAACCCGATGCGGAACGTCGCGAGGAAGAACGCATGTTCCTCGCGTGGGCTTCGTCGCTTCACGAGATCGGCTTGTCGATTGCGCATAGCGCGTATCACAAGCATTCAGCGTATATCGCGAGCAACGCGGACATGCCGGGCTTTTCGCGCACGGACCAGGCGCGGCTCGCGACGCTCGTGCTGGGTCACGCGGGCAAGCTCGGCAAGCTCGCGCAAGCGCGCGATGTCGACTGGACATTGCTGTTTTGCCTGCGTCTTGCCGTATTGCTGTCGCGCCGGCGCGCGGATGTCGGGCTGCCCGGCATCGAGGTGAAGAGCGCGGCGGGAGGCTTCGAAGTGCGGCTGTCCAACGAGTGGGTCGCGAGCAATCCGCTCACGGACTACAGCCTCGTTCAGGAAGCCATGGAGTGGGAAAAGATCGGGCGCCCGTATCGCGTGGTCTATACCGGCGATTGACGAACGCCGCGCCTTGAATCAACCGATGAAGTGCCGCGCATAACGCGCGTTGATATCCGACAGGCGGAAGAGGGTAAGAAAGTCCGCCGTGTTGAAATCCGGGTCCCACGCAGGCGCGCCGCATATCTTCGCGCCCAGACGCAGATAACCCTTCACGAGCGGCGGCGGGCTCACTTCCACGCCCGTGCGCAATTCCTCCACCGGCAGCGGCGTATGCGGGAACGCGTGATATTCGGGGGCGGCGAGGGCATCGGCGGCGAGCGAGGTGTAAAGGTTCGCCGCGTAGTGCCCGCCGTCGACCATGCCGACGCTCGCGCAGCCAAGCATCGTTTCGTAGCCGTTGTGCTTCATGTAGGCCGCGAGCCCGCCCCATAGCGACATGATCACCGCGCCGTTGCGGTAGTCGGGATGCACGCACGAGCGGCCCACCTCGACGAGCTTCGGCCGCAGATGCGCAAGCCGCGACACATCGAACTCGCCTTCCGCATACAGCCGCCCAATCCGCGCGGCCTCATGCGGCGGCAGCACGCGATACGTGCCGACCACTTTCAACGTATCGAGATCGCGCACGAGCAGATGATCGCAGTAGGCGTCGAAGACATCGACGTCAAGGCCCGCAGGCCCCGAGAGGTGCGCGCCCATCTCCTCGGAGAACACGCGGTAACGCAGCCGCTGGGCTTCACGCACGGCGTCGCCGGAACGCGCCCACGACACTTGCAGCCGATGCTGGCCGGTGATGGTTTCCGCGGTACGCGGAAGCTGGCGGCGCGAATCGAGCGAGAGCGACGATGACGCTCCGGTTGGCAGGAAGGGCGTCGGCATATCGAGCATTGGCGTTCCTCGGCAGGACGAAAGCTTGAGGGTTTCGGTCCTCGCCAATGTAGTAACGCGCAATGACGCTCGCATGGCATCGCAGTGACGTTTCGATGAAACGACATTCTGTTGAACCTGCGATTACACGGCCTTTCGGCTAGAGCAGATCGGGGTTCGTCACCGCGCGCAGAACGACCTGGCCGTCGCCGTGACGCGAGCGCGACTGGAACCACCAGACGCCTGATTTCTTGATCGACCAGTCCGCTTCGTCGCCGGTCATGAGCCACGCGGCAACGTGTCCGAGCGTAGGCTGATGGCCCACGACGACCACCGTTTCCGCGATGCCATCGGGCCAGCCGGCGGCATCGAGCACGTCTTGTGCACGTCGGCCGGGCGCGAGTTGATCGATCACGCGATACTGATCGCCGAAGGCTTCGACGGTCTGAATGGTGCGCGTGGCCGGGCTTGCGATGAAGACCGCATCGTCGTCGATACGCGCCTTCAGCCACTTTGCGGTGCCTTGCGCCTGCTTGCGTCCGCGCGAGGTGAGTTGACGCGCGAGATCGCTTGCGGCCTGATCTTCGGCTTCGGCGTGACGCCAGAGAATGAGGTTCATCGTTGTCTCCGCGAATTCGAAATGGCAAGAGCTTGCATGACCGGGCGGCGGCCGTCACTCGCTAAAGTGGCAACATTCGTTCCCTCTGCCGGAAGTGTTTGCGGCGTCGCGGCAAGCAAGCTATAATCTGCGGCTTGTCGGAGCGTAGCGCAGCCTGGTAGCGCATCTGATTTGGGATCAGAGGGTCGAAGGTTCGAATCCTTTCGCTCCGACCACCATACACGAAGGGGTTACAAGTCACGGCTTGTAACCCCTTTGTCTTTATGACGTCGGGTTTGACGTCTTCTTGGGGACTTCATGCTGCGTAACTTCGTGTCCGTTCTAGGTGCCGCCACGCTTGCACTCATGCTGGCTGCATGCACCGAACCCGCCAATCAAAAGCATCCGCCGCAAGACCCGCCCGACTATAAGGGCGTACCGACCGACGACACCCCGCCGTCGATGCTCATCGCGCCGACGTCGGCCGATCCAAAGTGAAAGAAGGCGAAGCGCCGACGCATGAGCGCCGGCGCTTCTAACCCGCGCGGACTGTTCGCGCAGAGAGAAGCGCGGGCTGCAGACATTTTATGGAGGCTTGGCCTCGGCAACTGTGTGCGCTTGTTTCCGAGCGTAACGGCGTGCAAGTTTCAATACGCCGGCGCCACACGTTTGCGCGGTAGGAACGACGCGTCGGTCATCCATACTGACCTTAACTTCTAACTGACATTTAAGCGAAACATTTGCCGCAAGGTTAATATCCGACGACTTAGTGCATTCTGGTTTCGCCATGAATCTGCTGTCGGTTTTCGCTATCGTTGCTCCGCTCGCGCTTGCATTCCTCTTTGCGTTTGCCGCGCGTATCGATCCATTGTCCGGCCGCTGGCGCAGGAAAACGCCAAAGCGCGATCGGACCAAGCCCGCGAGCGCGTGATGTTCCCTTGAGCGCTCATGCAGGCACGCATGCAAGCGTCACTGCTTGCAGCGGATCACCATCGAACGATTCTTGATGTTCGCGCCGAAGATACCCGCGACCGTGCCGCCGGAAGTCGCGCCGTTGTCATTGTCCTTCGACACCACGTCGTATCCATATGCACCGCACACTTCGCCCGCTTGCTTGTAGCAGGCCGCCCAGCTCGTGCTCGCATCGCCGCCGCTGCAGTTGATGGCGAAGCCCGTGTCGCCGGATGGCAAGTAGGTCATGGTCGGGCCGTGGGCGCATCCGCCGAGCGCGCCGGTAAGCGCGAGAGCGGCAACGACTGCGCCCGGGTGGATTCTCTTCATCGAAATCATCGATCTTCCTCTTATGGTCCGTCTGCGTTCAACGCGACGGCAAGTAACGCGCCGGGTCCGTCGAGCGGCCCATGTAACGCACCTCGAAATGCAGCATGGTGCGGTCGCTGTCGGTATCGCCCATCTCGGCGATTTTCTGGCCCTGCTGCACGGTCTGGCCTTCCTTCACGAAGAGCGTCCTGTTGTGTGCGTAGGCGGTCAGGTAGTCCTCGTTATGCTTGACGATCAACATGTTGCCGTAGCCGCGCAAGCCGTTGCCCGCATAGACGACGCTGCCCGTCGCCGCGGCCACGATCGGCGTTCCCGCTGAATTGGCAATGTCGATGCCCTTCGAGTTGCTGCCGTTGAAGTTGCGGATGACGTCGCCTTGTGCGGGCCAGACGAGCGTGATGCCCGGTCCCGGCTTCGTCGCCGGTGCGGTGTCCGCGCTCTTCGGTGTGCTCGTGCTCGCCACGTTCGATGAAGCCGTCGCCGAGCCTTCCGGCGGCACCACGCGCAGCACTTGTCCGACTTCGATTGCATCGGGATTCGACAAGCTGTTCCAGCGCTTGAGATTGGCGACGGTGGTGCGATTGGCGCGCGCGATCTTCGTGACCGTGTCGCCGCGCTCGACGCGATAGTAACCGGGCGCAACCGGACCGGAGCCGCAAGCGGAAAGCGTCACGACCGCCGCGACGAGCGATGTAAAAACGAACTGGCGGATTCTTTTATGCAAACCTGACCTCGTAAGGCGCCGCCGCGCGACGGGCGTTTGAAATTTTGCGCGGCGGATCGAAGGCAGGATTTTACCGTTTCGGGTTTCCCCTGACAGAAAGCCGTTTGCAACGTTTAGTCGGCGCGCGTGACGGCGAGCCTGAGCAACGCGGTCTCCGTTTTGCCCGGCGCGAGCCAGCGCAGGCCAAGACCGTTATGGATGGCATCGGGCAAGCCGATCCACGGCTCGACGCAATAGAAGTCCGATGTATCCGCCTCGGTCCAGGTCGTGACGGCAAACCACGGCACCGAATCGGGCTGATGCAGCTCGAAACTCACGGTGCGCTTCAGGCCCGGCATGTTCAGGCGCACGGGCTGATCGGAAGGACCCGTGAAGCAATGAAAGTTGTCGATGATGCTCGCGTCGCCCAGCGAGTAGCGCGGCGAGCCAGGCGTCGCCTCGCTGATCGCGCCACCGGGCAACTGATGCCGGCGCTCGGTGCGCGGCAGCTCCACGCTGCTTTGTGCCCGTTGATCGTGCGGCAGATGGAAATAGAAGTGATGCCCGGCGTAATAGGGCAGCGCCAGTTCGCCGGGATTCGATGTCGTGAGTTCGACTTCGAGAGTCGTGGCATCGACGAGCCGGTACGCTGCCTCAAAGCGGAACGCGAACGGATAGCCTGCGCGCGTGGCGTCGCTGTCGACGAGCGTCATGCGCAGGCCGTGACCGTCGGCATCGCGCGTACAGGAGAACGGCAGGTCGCGCGCGAAGCCGTGTGTCGAGAGCGTGTGGACGACGCCGTCCTGATCGCGCCACTTGTTGATTTCGCCGTCGACGAAATGCCGGCCGAGAAACGGAAACAGCAGCGGATTGCCGCCGCGAATCTTGGGCGGATTGCTCCAGCCGGGCGCATCGGGCCAGTGGATGACGGGCTCGCCGTTCACTCGCCACGTCATGAGGCGGCCGCCGGCGCTCGGCGCGAGCAGGATTTCGGCGCCATCGCGCTCGATATGAATCACGTCTGGTTGAGATGACATGGTGCGAAGACGCTCCGGTGAAATGATGATCGCGCTGAAAACGGGCCTTGAAACCCCGACGATTCTGCCTTGCTTTGTCCTACGGAGAAACCCTTTGCGGGAAATTGCGACTGCCGTCTCATCTGACGATGTGTTGTTATAGCAACCGAATGTTGGAAATCAGACGGACAGGGAGTCACCATGGATCTGGCGATGGCAATGGGCGTCGCGATGTTCGGCCTCTTCGGCGCGAGCACGGCAATCTTTCTTTATAAGCTGAAGGGCTGAGCAGCGCGCCGCCTGCTCGTCGAGGTTCTTTCGGCTTGATTCGATATCGCTTTCTTATAAATTACTGATTGATTCGGTTTCGCTGACGTTTATCGATCGGTGACGCCTGTCGCACGCGTTTGTACGTTTTCCGCTTGGCGGTCCAACTACGGCTGTGCATAATCGGTCCCGACTTGCGCGCCGCACCATTTCCTCATCCCCTTCGATCTTCGTCTCGCCGCCTTCGGCCTTGCGCTTTGGAGCGAGGAAAGCACTCCGCGGCGCGTCTTCCTTCCTCTTTCATGAAAAGGACCGACGCGTGACTCTCTGGTTTCTTATTTTTCTGAGCGTGCTGCAGGGCGTGACCGAACTCTTTCCGGTCAGTAGCCTTGGACATACGCTGCTCGTTCCCGGCTTGATCGGCATGCATATCGACAAGCACGCGCCGCAACTGCTGCCGTTTCTCGTCGCCTTGCATCTCGGCACCGCCCTCGCGCTGCTGTGGTACTTCCGCAAGCGCTGGGTCGCGCTGATCGGCGGCTGGTTCGCTTCGCTCGGCGGTCGCCGCAACGACGACGGTCACATGATGTGGGCGCTCATCATCGGCACCATTCCGACGGGCATCGTCGGGCTGTTGCTCGAAAAGCGGCTCGAAGCGCTGTTTCACGATCTGCGTATCGTGGCGGCCGCGTTGATCGTCAATGGCGTGTTGCTGTGGTTCGGCGACAAGCTGCAACGCGCCCGTGCAGCACGCGCGCCCGAAAAGCTCACGTTCAAGCAGGCGTTTCTGGTGGGTCTTGCGCAGATCGGCGCGCTGATTCCCGGCTTCTCGCGCAGCGGTCTCACGATCATCGCGGGTGTCGGCGCGGGCCTGACGGCTGAAGCGGCGGCGGAGTTTTCGTTTTTGCTTGGCACGCCGATCATCTTCGCGGCCGGCGTGCTCGAATTGCCGAAGCTCTTTCACGCGCCCGGTCAGCTTTTCGATGCGTTGCTCGGCGGCGTGCTGACGGGTATCGCGGCTTATCTGAGCGTGCGTTTCCTGATGCGTTATTTCGAAGGTCACGGCAAGCTGGCATCGTTCGGCGTGTATTGCGTGATCGCCGGCATCTTCTTCTTCGGATGGTTCATGATGCATCCGCAGCCGTTGTAATCAAGTCTGGCCGCGCCGCTTGCGGATTGAGGTAAAATCCTCGCTCTCTTGGGTGCGGCCGGTCTCGCTTGGCCTGCCACGCGCCCATGTCTCAAGTGGTTCCTCGTAACCGCCCTTAGCTCAGCTGGATAGAGCAACGGCCTTCTAAGCCGTAGGTCACACGTTCGAGTCGTGTAGGGCGGGCCAGAATCAGCGGTTGTTCCGAAGCGCGTTCAGGCGCATCTTTTTGCAAATCACTCCGCCGTATTTTCGACGACCATTCGCTGTGTTCGTCGCACTCGCCAAGCGTGAATTTCGTCATCCGCTGCGAGCGGAATGCTTACTTGGCGATCCGAATCGAATCATGTCTTTTCGGCTGGTTCCTTCGCCACGCGCGGATGATCGCTCGTCAGTGTCATCAGAATGTCCGAGTACCACGCGCTGTTGAGACCGAGGCTTTCATCGGCGTGGACATCTCTTGTTCCCATGTCGATGGTCGATGAATGAATGCCGAGCAACACCCACGGCAAGCTCGCGCCCGTGCTCGTGTTCGCCATCGACGGATTGCTCATGACCACAGGCGCGCCGCTCGTTCCGCGATGCGTGCGTGCATCCGTGATGAAGCATCCCTTGCCCTGAAAGCGCAGGCCGAATGCCGACGCGATAATGCCTTGGCGCACCACCGGCAAATGATGCAGCGAGTCGTGAAAACCAAGCGGGAAGCCGACGATCAGCACGGACGCGCCCGTTGGCATGACATCGTCGGGCGAGGGAAGATGCTCCGGCCCGAACGCCTCGAACACCGCCGTTACGGGCAACCGGTCGCGACGAATTTCCAGCACGGCGACGTCGATCGCGCCGCCGTCGTCCGACCCATCGCGCCAGAGACTCACGCTCTGTGCATAGAGCGGCAGGTTGAACCACGTCGATGCACCGAGGTTGTCGCGGTCTGTGTGCAGTTCGATCTCGATACGATCGGGAAAATGCTGGCTCGGTTTATCGGTGACGACGTGACGGCTCGTGACGAGAAACAGGCGCTGATCGCGAGCAAAGAAAAAGCCACTCGCATTCGTTAGATGACGCTCTTGCACGAACGTGCGGACCCGGGCCGCAGTAAGGAGCAGCGCTTCGGCCGCGGGCTTGAACGTGGCGGGCGTATTGGGTTGCTCGCGCGGAATCATTCTCCCGACGAGTTCAAGCAAAGCGTCACGCTGCGGCGCGGCTTCACCCGAAGACAAAAACGCATCCAGCGATAACTCGGATACGCGTCCTCCCGATGCGGCATTCGGCACATGTCGAACCACGGGCATTTTGTCCGAGCCGGTATGCAACAGCCATTTATCGCCGTTCGGGCTTACATAGAGTTCGATGGAGTCGGTATTCATCAGAGTCGGGACGGCGTGATGTGATCGAATGGCGCTTTGCGTTTCTTGCCGCGCGTTTGCAAGCAAGCGTGAAGAAAACATCGGCGCCACGCATCAGCGATGTGAACTCGGGACAAGTCGAAATACCGCGTCGATATTCATCAGTACTCCCCGATTATCCTGTCGACCGTTCAAGCCGAGAAAGAGAAGCGCATTCAAGGGGAGGGCAGAAAGCTGCAAAGGCGCGCGGGCAAAAGATAAATTCGAAGCGTGTCCAGCCGACGATACGCAGTCAATTCGGCAGGGTCAAGACATTTCGGGCGGCTGCTTCGCGGCTATTGGCCGGGGCAAAAAGTCGATAGCGGCTTGTCCCGCGCTTTCGGCGATGAGACAGGACGAGCCGCGCGTGATCGCTGCCGCACTGCCCGGGCATACTCGAGTTGCCGCTGTGCTTGATCCGCAAACTCACGTCATACAAGTCTTTCGCAAACGACGTCAGCGCCATATGTATTTCGAAGCCGCGACACCGGAAGATGCGGAACATGACGCGCTTTCGGTCGGGTGAGTTCGCGCGCTTTTTGGCGGGGTGCGCGATGCGGGTCGCGCGATGATAGACAGATAAAATCATTGAGGCCGGTACTGAAACTTTCGCTGTACAAAATCACTAAAGCGCGTAGGATGGGCTTGGCCGATTGAGTCGCGACTTTGTGTGAAAACCGCATACGTTGCTCTCAACGGTGGGCCCTGACGGGATCGGCCTATTATCGTAGACCGTGCAATGCGGTCAGTCGTTGCGGTCAGTTGCATAGACGTCGCCGACATCGCGAACAGCGCCGATATTGCTCCACGCTCCATCATTGATATGCCGCCCACGGCGGCGCGAGGTCATCCCATGACAGTTGAATTTCGCCTATATCGCGGCCTTGAAATTTATCCGCTCGTTTTCTCGCATAGGCCCGCAGATTCCGGTCATGGTCATAACTACGACGAGGGATTCGACGCCGCCGTGCGCATCCAGGAACCGCAAGTCGAGACTGGCGTGGCGCGCAGTCGTGTCTTCAGGCTCAGCATGGACGAGCCTTTTCAAAGCGCGGGTGACGCGCGCCGCGCATCGACTGCTTATGCGGAACAGATGATCGATCAATGTCCGCAAGACAGAACGTTTTTCGACTGAATGATCGATCGAGCAGATCGGGAGACGTCGGGCCTGCATGATTTTTCCGCAAGCCTGAATGTGCTTTAGCTAAGAGCTGTGATGCCAGGGCGCCTCACGGCAATCAACCAGGAGACGCCATGGAGATTACGCGAGCCCGCTTTCGCATCGACCCAACACCGCGCAGGGCCGACGGAGAATATATGGCGCATGCGCGAATCATCACCACCAACGCGGACGGCAGCGAATCCGATGTCCTGTCGAGCGGCGATCTCGCTGGCTTCGACTCGCGTGACGATGCAGTCGCCTTCGCTAAAAAGTGGGCGCAAGACTGGCTCGACGCTCGCTTCGGCTAGTGTCCGCATCGGGTCTATTGAAACCCCGTGATTCCGTCTGCGCAGGCCTTCGTGCCTCTGGCTAACGTCTCACATCGCCAAGCATGCTTGCAGCGGAGAAAGAATGGTCAGTTTCAATCAGGAAGACGCGACGAAAGACCTGCCTGAAAATCCCATCAGGACGATGCAGAAAGCGCGCGCCTCACGCGTGCGCAAGGGCAAGCCGGCGCTTGCCGTCGTTTCGGCGGATGCCTACGCCGAAGCCGCACAAGACGACACGCGGCAGCGTGAAATACGCGCGCTCATCCAGATGGGCAAGGACCAGGGCTTCGTCACGCATGCGCAGATCAACGACCATCTTCCCGGCGACTTCGCGCAAAAAGCCGCGCGCGAAGCCATTGCTCGAACCTTCAACGACATGGGCGTCGCGGTCTTTGAACAGGCGCCCGACACCGAAACCCTGCTTCTGAACGACGCGACCGCCGTCGCCATGCTCGAGGACCACTCCGACGAGGATGTCGAAGTCGCCTTGTCGACGGTGGATTCCGAATTCGGCCGCACGACCGATCCCGTGCGCATGTATATGCGCGAAATGGGCGCGAAGCAATTGCTGACGCGCGCGGCGGAGATCGAGATTGCGCGGCGTATCGAAGACAGTCTTCACGAGATGATCCAGGCAATTGCAGCGTGCCCCGCGACCATCTCGCTGATTCTTGCCAGCGCGGCGCAGGTCGAGGCGGGCACGCTGTCGATCGATGAATTCGTCGATGGCATCGACGACAAGGACGATGTGGACGCAATGCCCTTCGCGCAGGCGCCCAATGCGCCCAATGAGTCCAGTGAGTCGAACGCACCGAGCGATGCCGACGAAGAAACCAGTCTCGAAGACTCCGATCGCGCCGAGCAGGAAAGGCTGAGTCGGCTCACGAGCGACAGCCTGGCCATCTTTGCACGTGTCGAAAAATCCTTCGACCGCATGACTGTCGATGCAATCCAAAGCCCGCTTGCAGATACGAGCATCCGCACCGAACTCGCGCGCATTCGCTTTACCAACCGGACCGTGGATCGTCTTTGTGCCGACATGCAGCAGCGAGTCGCGCAAGTTCGCATGGTCGAGCGGCGCATATCGTCCATTGCGATCGATTATTGCGGCATGCCGCGCGAGCAATTCGTGGCGTCGTTTCCCGGTCATGAAACCGATCTCGAGTGGACCGCCAATACGGCTGCGGCAGCGAACTCGCATGAGTACGGCGCGTCGCTCTACCGCAGTCTTCCGGCCATCCAGACCGAGCAGTACAAGCTGATCGAGCTTGAATCGAGCGCCGCGATGCCGTTGCAAAGGCTCAAGCAAACCAGCCGTCAGATGCTCGCGGCCGAGTCGCGCATGAGACGCGCGAAGGCCGAGATGATCGAGGCCAATCTGCGCCTCGTCATTTCGATTGCCAAGAAATACGTGAACCGGGGCGTGCACTTTCTGGACTTGATTCAGGAAGGCAATATCGGTCTGATGAAAGCCGTCGACAAGTTCGAATATCGGCGTGGCTGGAAGTTTTCGACTTATGCGACGTGGTGGGTTCGGCAGTCGGTCACGCGCGCGCTCGCGGATCAGGCGCGCACCATTCGCGTTCCGGTGCACATGGTCGAAACCATCAACAGGCTCAATCGCATTTCACGCGAGATCATGCAGCAGACCGGACGGCCCGCGCAGCCTGCGGTGCTCGCCGAACGCATGGAGTTGCCGAAGGAGAGAATCAGCGGCATCCAGAAGATCGCGTTGCATCTCATCTCGCTGGAAACGCCTGCAAGCGATGACGCCGACGCCACGCTCGGCGACATGATCGAGGACACGAACGCGCAATCGCCGCTCGATGCCGCCGTGCACGCGGACATGCGCGCCGCCATCGACGACGCGCTCAACGCGCTTTCGCCACGCGAGGCGCGCGTGCTGCGCATGCGCTTTGGAATAGACACGGTATCCGAATTCACACTGGGCGAACTGGGCTCGCATCTGGGCGTATCGCGCGAGCGCGTTCGCCAGATAGAAAGCCAGGCCATACGCAAGCTGATGCATCCCCGCCGCGCCGACAAGCTGCGCTCGTTTCTCGACCTCTGAAACGTCAGGGACATGTGTCGAGGCAGCGATTGGTTCAAGCCCCCCAGCGACGTCATGACTCTCGCCGCGGCAAAGACCCGAATCCGGACCGCGCGGACTGCGCCGCCCGAACCGTTGCGCGGCGATCAACTCCTCGGATGCGCGAGGAAGAAACGCAGCATCTCGGCGCTAGCGTCAGGTCCGGCCGGATCGGTGTAGGTTCCGCGCGTGCTGCCGCCTGACCATGCGTGCGGCGCGCCGTGAATGGTCCATAACTCCGCGATTTTCCCGTTGGCCGACTTCAAGCGCTGGACCGTGTATTCGCGTGCGCCGGAAATGCCGTCGTGCATCTCGCGGTCGGAACCGCTTGCGGTGAAGTCGTCGACGAGCTTGCGGGCGTTGGCGTAATTCACCGTGGCGTCGGCATCGCCGTGAAAGACGATCAACGAGCACTGCGCTCCGCCTCCCGCGCGCTGGTTCGCGGCGTTGCCCTGACCGCCGCGCATTGCTGCGAGCGCGGACGGCAGATCGTGCGCGGCACCCACGGGAAGGCCGGAGTGCACGCCCGCCGCTGCATAGAGATCCGGATAGCGCTGCGCCATGATCGCCGCCATTGCGCCGCCGGCGGACAAGCCCGCGACGTAGACGCGTTTCGGGTCCACGCGATGACTCGCCATGACTTCACGCGTGATTCCCGCGATGATCGACGGTTCGCCGCCGTCGCGTTGCTGATCCGACGACTTGAACCAGTTCCAGCACTTCGACGGATTCGCGCTTTGCGGCTGAACCGGATAGACGACGATGCAGTCGTGCGCGTCGGCAAGCGCGTTCATTTGCGTGCCGGCCGCGAAGTCGTCGGCGTTTTGCGTACAGCCGTGCAGCATGACGATGAGCGGCAACGGCTCATCGCGATAACCGGCCGGCACGTAGAGTTTGTAGTCGCGCTGACCGGCCGCGCCCGTGAAGCGCCGCGTGCTGAAGTGTCCGCGATCTTCGGCGTCCGGTGCAGAGGCGGGCGCTGGTTGCGGCGGTGCTTTGACGAAAGCATCCGATGCGTCAGACGCGTGCGTTGCGTGCGTGGCGCCGCGCATCGCGCGCTTGACGACTTCGACGGCGCCGCTGCTGTCGCTTTTGCGAAAGCGTTCGAACGCCTCTTTCATGGAGTCGAGAAATCCTTCGTTCAGTTTCATCATGTTTTCCGTAGTCGTTTCCGGCCTGCATCGGCAGGTCAGCGGATTCGATCTGCAAGCGCCGCTTTCACAGCCGGCGATGCGTGCAGCGCACCGCGAACCAGTATCGATTCGATGGTGGCAAGGGCAAGTTCCGGGGAGACGTCGGCGGCAATGCTGGCAAGACCCAGTACCTGAATCTTGAGCCTTTCATTGGCCGCGCGCACCGCTTCCAGATCCTGCTTCGAGAAGTATTGAAGTCCCAGCACGAGGGCGCGCCGCGTCGCCGTTTCCTTGACGACCACGGCATGCACCGAGAGCTGATTGCGGATAGCCGTACGGATCAGATCCGTGCGGTTCGAATAGAAACCTTCTTCCACGAGCAGATCGATTTGGCCGAGATCCACCGGGCCAAGATTGATCGTGATTTTTTCCGTTTCGCCGCCTTTGGAACGTGCGGCATCCAAGATTTGCCTCGCCATGAGTTCGTTTTTTCCATCCGTTGACCATCCATATGGATGGTTATAGGCTGGTTTCGAGAGCACGTCAAGAAAAAACGATATGTGCTTTTTCGTCCGATTAGCGCGAATTAGTCAGACATTTCAGCGGTTTTGCGCGCGGGGTCGGCATTCGTTCTGGCCCGCTTCCTGCCCTATGTTTTCTCACGTTGCTTCACCGCGCCGACGAACGCCCCACGGGCCAAGGCTCCGGCTGAAATTGGCTGGCTTTGGCTGGATTAACCGGTTCGTACAACACTTGCGCTGCACACCCAGGATGCATTTGCGCCCCAACATGGCGCATTGGATGCACCGCGTGTGCGGCTGGCAAACCTGTGTCGCCAGAGGATGACGTGAATAATCGAGCATACGAAACCAGTCCAGCTCAGTGCTCGCTTTGGAATCGCAAAAAGCTGCGGGTGCGGCCGGATGCGCGGCGCGTGCTCGTCGCGTACGCGGAGCGGGCGCTCGGCATATCGCTCGTGTCGTTGTTCGAGCTGAAGGGATTTCCAACGCAGCTTGCCATCGATGCGACATCGCTCAAGGGCATCGTCGAGGAGTGGCGACCGCATTTGGTCTTCTTGGATACGCGCATCGGCGGCTGCGCCAACTATGCACTCGTGCGCGAAGTGCGCCGTCAGGACGACGACGCGGGCCGCCTGATCATCGCGATGAGCAGCTTTCTTCCCGAAGAGCCGCTCGGGCGTCTCAAGGAAGCGGGCTACGACGGGCATTGCCGCCGCCCGTGCCCCGTGTGGCAGATGACGGATCTGCTCGACGAATACTTCGCGTGCCACGCGGTGCGTTGAAGTCCGCACGCTGACGCTGCATCGCGCGCGCATAGCTCAGCGGGCCGAACACGGCATTGAGCGCGATCATCGCGATGAGGCTCGCCGCGAGCATGGCCCACGACATCGCGAAGCCGCCGCTTGCGTCGCGCACGATGCCGGCAATCACCGGCGCTGCCGCCGCGATCACGAAACCCACGCCCTGCACGAACGCGACGAGACGCGCGGCGAGTTCGGGGTCGTCGGCGTGATCGAGCGTCAATACGAGCGTGAGCGAAAACACGCCGCCGAGTCCCGCGCCGAGCAACGCCACGACCAGAACGGGCAACGCGAGCGGCGCGTGCAGCAGCAAGCCGAATCCCGCGAGTTGAGCGACAAGGCCGGCTGCGATCCACGCGCGCCGGTCGCGAGCGCGTCCGAAGCGAGCGGCCGCCATCGGCAAGAGCAGCGCGGACGACGCCTGAAACACCGTGAGCAACGCGAGCAGCGTGCCGCTTTCGCGGACGCCCTGACCGAGTTGTTGATAGTACGCGGGCAACCACGCGACAAGACTCGTATAGCCGCCGTTGACGAGCCCGAAAAACACGCCGAGCGCCCACGCGCGACGATTCGAAAAGAGCGAAGGCTTAGAAGTCGTATCGCGTGTGACGGCGGGACGAGGCAAGGCATCCGCGCGCATCAGAAGCAGCCACAACGCGAGCGCGATGAGCGCGGGTATCGCCCAGACAGCGAGACCTGTTTGCCAGCTTGCGAGCGCGGCCACGTTGGGCGTGATGCTCGCGCCGAGTCCGCCGCCCGCCATGATCGATGCGGAGTAGAGGCCCATCGCAAAGGGCAGGCGCGCGGCGAAGCGCGTTTTCATGACACCGGGCAGAAGCGCCTGAATGACCGCGACGCCCGTGCCCGCGACCGCCGCGCTTGCGATCAACGCCGCCGCTTCGCCCGCGAAAACACGCGCCGCGCACGCCGCGACGATCGCCACGAGCCCGATAGCCACGCCACGCGCATTGCCGATAGCCCGGGTCAGCGCGCTCGCCCCGAATGCGCAGACGCCCATGGCGACCACGGGCAGGCCGGTGAGCAGTGAAGCGCCACGAAACGACAAGCCGGTGGCGGGCAGGATCACGTTCATCAGCGGACTGATCGACGTGAGCAGCGGCCGCAGATTCAAACCGATTGCGACGATCACCGCCAGCCATACAAGGTTCGATGCGCGTGCTTTCATCGCGTGAAGTCCGCGGGAATGATCGTGCCGTTCGACATCACGAAGCGGCGAGCGGGGCGCATGGCGACGGCCTGCGCGACCGTTTCGGCATCGACGAGCACGAGGTCCGCGCGCATGCCCGCGGCAAGGCCATAATCCGCGAAGCCGCAACCGCGTGCCGCTTCGCTCGATACGCATGCGAAGGCTGCGGCGAGATCGTCGTCGCGGCGCAGGTCGAAACGCATTGCGATCAGCATCGCGCGTTCGAGCATGTCGGGCGAGCCGAAGGGCGTCCATGTATCGCGGATTCCGTCGTTGCCGCCGAAGAGCGTCACGCCCGCCGCGCGCGCGTCGCGAAACGGCGGAACGGCCACGGATGCGGGCGCCGTGGTGAGCAGCGCCACATTCAGGCGCGCGATGCGTTCGAGCAACGCGTGGCGCCGCGCATCGGTCAACTGGCCCAGACAAAACGCGTGACTCACGACGACGCGCCCCTCGAAGCCAAGCGCCTTCACGCGATCGAGCAGCATATCGAAGGTGAAGGCGCCGAGATCGCCGGGTTCGTGCAGGTGAATGTCGATCGGCTTGTCGTGCTTCGTGGCGAGCGCGAAGGTGATGTCGAGCGAGAGAGCGGGATCGCCGTCGATGGCTGCCGGGTCGAGCGCGCCGAGCACGTCCGCGCCGCTTCGCAATGCGGTATCGAGCAGCTCGCGCGTGCCCGCGCGCGTCGTCACGCCGGATTGCGGGAACGCGACGATCTGCATGTCGAGCACATCAGCGAGCGCGGCGCGCGTGGCGGCGACGCCTTCCAGATGACGCAGGCCGGCGTCTGTATCGATATCGACGTGGGTGCGAATGCGCGTCGTGCCCTGATGCAGAAATGCCAGCGCGAGCGCGCGCGACGCTTCGGCCGCATCGTGACCGCTTTCGGCGCGCCAGCGCCGCTCGTTCTCGATGCGATCGACAAGACGCGGCCCCACCGCATTGCGATACCACGGCATGCCCCACGTGGTCTTGTCGAGATGCGTGTGGCCTTCGACGAAGCCAGGCAGCAGCAACATGCCCGCGCCGTCGACGACCGTATCGCTCGCGACAGGCGTCTTCTCGCCATGCGGCGCGATGGAATCGATGGTGCGCGCGCGCACGCAGACGTCCACGGGATCGCCGCCGAACGGCCGTGCGCCGATAATCCAGATTGCCGGTTCCATACCCGAGAGCCTCCTGTTTGGTTGACCATCTTAGCAAATATTGGTCAACCAAAATCGCGGCATCGCTGATAACCCGTATTTGCCGGGCACTCGCTACAATGCGGATCAACAACAAGCACCGCACGCATTCATGGCATCGCAAAAGGACATTTCACCGGAAGAGCGCGTCTACGGCGCGGTCGCTTCCGCGCTCTTGCAGGGCAAGCTCGCGCCGGGCGCGCAACTCGTCGAGCGCGAACTCGCGGCGGCGTTCGACTGCACGCGCGGCGCCGTTCGCAAGGCGCTCGCGCGGCTTGGCGCGGAAGGCAAGCTCACGCTCGAAGTCAATCGCGGCGCGTTCGTGCCGTCGCCTTCCGTCGATGATATTCGCGAGGTCTATCGCGCGCGGCAAGTGGTGGAGGCGGGCATCGTGGCGAGCCTGTGCGGCGCGCTCAAGACGCCGCAAAAGCGTGCGTTGCGTGCGCATGTGAAGAGCGAGCAGCGCGCGCTCAAAACCGGCGTCGTGGAAGAATGCGTGCGGCTCGCGGGACAGTTCCATCTGCTGCTTGCGCAGCTTGCGGGCACGCCGGAAGTCGAGGCGTTTCTCGCGCGGCTCGTCGCCAGGACGGAGCTGTATAAAGCGTTGTTCGATCCGTCGAAGGTGTCGAATTGCGCATCCGACGAACACGGGCGTCTCGTCGATGCGCTTGAAGCCGGCGATCTGCACACCGCGCTTGCCGTCATGCGCGAGCATATCGATGAACTCGAGGCGCGCGTGCTGACCGAGGCGGGCGGCCAGCGCAGCAGCGATCTGGCGTCGCTTTTCGCGGGCGCATGAAAAACGGGCCGCAAGAGGCGGCCCGTCGGTCAAGCTCGGAGACTTATCACTGCGAGAAGTTCATCGCGTTCGTCAGGTCGCCCATTGCGGGCGCGCCGTTCGCCTTCAACGCGGCATCGCGCGAAGCCAGACCCGGCAACGTCGGCAGCGAGAAGCGCTTCGTGATGAAGCGCAGGATCGACGTCGTGTCGTACTGCGTGTGATCGACGAAACCCTTCTTCGCATACGGCGAGACGATGAGCGCCGGAATGCGCGTGCCCGGACCCCAGCGGTCGCCCTTCGGCGGCGCGACGTGATCCCAGAAGCCGCCGTTTTCGTCGTACGTCACGACCACGACCATGTTCTTCCACTGCGGACTGTTCTGCAGATGCGTGATCAAGTCGGCAATGTGTTGATCGCCCGAGGCCACGTCCGTATAACCCGCGTGCTCGTTCAGGTTGCCCTGCGGCTTGTAGAACGAGACTTGCGGCAAGGTGCCCGCGTCGATCGCCTTGATGAACTCCGTTCCGTTCGTGCCGCCGTCGAGCAAATGCTGCGCGCGGTTGGTCGAACCCGGCGCGAGATCGGCGAAGTAGTTGAACGGCTGATGGTGCGTCTGGAAGTTCGGCACCGAATTCACCGAGCCGCCGATCACCGAACGGCTCGCCAGCGCCGCGCCCCACGAACCGCCATACCATGCCCAGCTGATGCCCGCGTTGTTCAGCAGGTCGCCGATATGCTGCTGCGTCTGCGGCGGCAGCGTCGTCGCGGCGTTCGGGTCGGCAAGCGTCGGATCGCCACCCGTCGGCGGCGTGTTGCCGCTCGGCTGATACGGCGGCTGCATCGTGTTGATCGCGTAGAAGTCGGGCGTCAGATTGCCCGAGTTGACGAACTTCGGAATGCCCGTGAGCGCCGAGGCCGGCGAGTTCGACGCCAGCGTGAGCGACACGCCATCCGCGTTCACCGCCGAGATCGACGCCTTCGCCACGCTCTTGTCGGCGTTCGGATAAACCGGCGTACACGCGCAAACCAGCCACTGGTGATTCAGGAACGAACCGCCGAACGCGCCCATGAAGAAGTTGTCGGCGAGCGTGTATTGCTGCGCGACTTTCCACAGCGGCAGCTTTTGCGGCGGCGTGCTGTAGTGACCCATCACCATGCCGCCCGAATCCGCCCATGCGGCGAACTTGTCGTTCTTGCCGCCGTCGATCTGCATCTGGTTTTCATAGAAGCGGTGATACAGGTCGCGCGTCGTGAGCGAGAGCGGCGTGTTGAAGCCCGCCGGATCGTCGATGGCGAAAGGCGCGTTCGGCAGATTCGCCGTCATCGCCTCGGTGACGGCAGGCGTCACGCCCGTTGCCGTCAGACCCGTCCAGATCTTCGGCAGGGTCGGCAGCACGCTGCCGTCGCGGTCGAGCTGCTGCGCGCTTGCCGCCGTCACGCTCTGCAAGCCGTTCGCGCCGGGGAAGCTGCCGTAGAGGTTATCGAAGCTGCGGTTTTCCGCGTAGATGACCACGACGTTTTTCACCGACGAGATGTCGTTGTCGTGGTGGTCGTCGCCGCCGCATGCGTATAAGCCGATTGCCAGCGCCGATGCGAGCGGCACTGCGCAAACGAGTTTCTTGTTCATCGAGGTCTCTCTTGTGTTGGGGAGCCGGCGCCGAATGCAGGCGACTTCGGCAAACGCCTTCAAGTGCCTTTTAGTGCCGGCGTGCGAAGTGTGACCACGATCAATTACGCGAACATGTAATAACGCTTTCGAATGCGTAAGGTTGGTGAAATAACCATCATGCGGTGCCCTCCGTATGACGGCGTCGGCGCTTGTCACATGAGAGACACATGAGCGTCATACCCTGCGGCATCTTTCAATTTCATGCGTCCGCAATCCATGCCTTCGATGCGTCTGCCGTTCGTTTTATGTTCCCTGTTGCTGGTCGCCTCATCCGTCGCGTTGAGCGGATGCGATTCCCACGCAGCCGATCTGGCAACGGCTCCGGCACAAGCCGCGCCATCGAAAGGGCAGTCGCGCGCGGAGGTTTTCGCGCAAGTGAAGGCAATGCAGACGGTCGGCGAGAAGCTCTTCATGGACCCGTCGCTGTCAGGCTCCGGCAAGCTCGCGTGTGCGTCCTGTCATAGTCCGAGTCATGCTTTTGGTCCGCCTAACGCGTTCTCCGTGCAGCTGGGCGGCAGCGATATGCATCGGCCAGGCTTTCGGGCGGTGCCGTCGCTCAAGTACTTGCAGTCCGTGCCGCAATTCGCCGAGCACTTCCACGATTCCGACGACGAAGGCGACGAAAGTGTCGATGCCGGCCCGACCGGCGGGCTGACGTGGGACGGCCGCGTGGACCATGGCGCGGACCAGGCGCGCATTCCGCTGCTGTCGTCGTTCGAGATGGGCAGCACGCCCGCCAAGGTCGCGGCGGCGGTCCGGGCGGCGCCTTATGCGGACGATGTCCGCCGCGCGTTCGGTGCGAGCGTATTCGATAGCGACGACCGTCTGTTCGCCTCCGTGCTGAGTTCGCTGGAAGCGTTCGAGCAGATGCCGCAGAAGTTCTTCCCCTATACGAGCAAGTTCGACGCGTTCCTTGCCGGCCGCGCAAAGCTCAACGACGCCGAGATGCACGGCCTGCAGCTCTTCAACGACGAGAGCAAGGGCAATTGCGCGGCGTGTCATATCAGCCAGCGCGCGAAGGACGGCACACCGCCGCAGTTCAGCGACTTCGGCCTGATCGCCGTCGGCGTGCCGCGCAATCGCGCATTGCCGATCAACAAGAATCCGAACTTTCACGATCTGGGCGCATGCGGACCCGAGCGCACCGATCTGAAGGGCCGCGACGAGTTCTGCGGACTCTTTCGCACGCCGTCGCTGCGCAACGTGGCGACGCGCAAGACCTTCTTCCACAACGGCATCTATCATTCGCTCGATGAAGTCGTGCGCTTCTATGTCGAGCGCGATACGAACCCGGAGAAGTTCTATCCGGTCTCGAAGAAGGGCGCGGTGCAAAAGTTCGACGATCTGCCGCGCAAGTACTGGGAGAACGTGAATACCGAGGCGCCGTTCGACCGCAAGCGCGGCGACAAGCCCGCACTCGACGAAGCCGAGATCAAGGACGTGGTCGCCTTCCTCGGCACGCTCACCGACGGCTACGATCCCGCCACCGACAAGAATTCGCAAAAGGGCACGGCGATCCAGGACATGAAGGCGGCATCGAACTAAAGCCCGCGATATAGCCCGCAAGGCGGCCGATCGCCTTGTGTCATGCTATCCTCGTTGCGGCCCTCAAAGGCCCGAGCGCGCGCTTTGCCGCCGCTCGTCATACGCGCCTCGTCTACGGCGCCGTATCGAACGCATTGCAACGAGGAGAATCTATGCCGATCGAATATCGACCGCTGGCGCGCGCCTGCATCCGGACATTGACGGCCACCGTGCTCGTCGCCGCGAGCGCTTCGGCGTTTGCGGCCAATCTCGGTTTTCTGAACAACACGCCCATCACTTACATGAAGCAGCGCGACTTGCAGGCGCTCAACCGCGCCGCGCAGACCGCGCTCGAGACCAAGAAAGACGGCGAATCGCTAGACTGGGACAACAAGGACGCGGGCAATACGGTGCCGGTCCACGGCACCATCACGCCGCGCGATACCTTCGAAGACGCCGGTCTTAAGTGCCGCAAGGTCGAGATCGTGGCCATTGCGAAGGGGCAGACGCAGACCTGGACGCCGTCTGCCTGCAAGCAGGCGAGCGGCAAGTGGCAACTCAAGAAGCAATGACGTGCGGGTTTGCATGTTGAACGGAGCCGTCGCGCGATGACCGCCCGTACCGTATCGTGCGGCGTGGTGATCCTGAACCCGCGGGGCGACGTGCTCCTGTGCCACGCGACCGAGACCACGCATTGGGACGTGCCGAAAGGACAGGGCGATCCCGGCGAGGCGCCTATCGACGCGGCCTTGCGCGAGTTGCGCGAGGAGACGGGCATCGTGCTGCCGGCCGCGCGTCTCAAAGACCTCGGACGCTTTGTGTATCGTCGCGACAAGGACTTGCATCTCTTCGCCGTGCGCGTGAGCGACGACGAAGTGAAGCTCGAAGACTGCGTGTGCGAGTCGTATTTTCCGCGCTACAGCGACGGCACCATGATTCCCGAGATGGACGGCTATCGCTGGGTCAGTCCCGCCGACGTGGACAGCTTCGCGAGCCGCAGCCTCGCGAAGCTCTTTCAAACCACGCTGTCATTGGCCGAACTGCACGACACACTCTGAATTCATTCGGCAAGATGGTCGGTCGGATTGGCGAACAGCGCTTTCATGTCCGCCGATAACGGAAACTGCAGATTGATGCCGTCCGGCGGAATGGGCTGCATGAACCAGGTGTCGTAGAGCTTCTTCGCTTCGCCCGATCGCTGCATGCCGGCGATCACATCGTCGACGATGCGTTTGAACTCGGGATCGCCCTTGCGCATCATGCAGCCGTACGATTCATTGGAAAGCGATTCGCCCGTCACCATGTAGTCGCGGCGCGCCACGCCTTCCTGCGCGATCTTGCCATAGAGCAGCGGGTCGTCCATCACGAAGGCGACTGCGCGGTCGCTCTTGAGCGCCTGAAATGCCTCGGCATGATCGCGCGCACTGATGATACGCAGATTCAGCTTGCGCTCGATGCTCATCTCCCGCAGCAGCCGTTCGTCCGACGTGCCCGCCGTGGTGGAGACGGTCTTGCCCGCGAGATCGTCGTAATCGCGAATGCCCGATTTGCGCTTCACGACCATGCGAATGCCGTACAAAAAGAAACTGTTGGAAAACGCGACCAGCGGATCGCGCTCGGCCAGATGCGCGGTGCTGCCGCATTCCAGATCGACCTGATTGTTCACCACGTAGGAGATGCGGTTCGACGAGGTCACGACCACGTTCTTCACCGTGAGATTCGGCATGTTGAGCCGGCGCTTCACTTCATCGACGACTTTGAGCGCAATGTCGTAGGAGTAGCCGACCGGCTGCTGCTTGTTCAGATAAGAAAACGGCACCGACGATTCACGCGCGCCCAGGACGATCGCGCCGTTCTCGGCGATCTTGCGCAGCGTGGCGGAAGGCGGAAGCTGATCGACGGCGGCCTGCGCGGAAGCGAGCTCTTTCGCCGTGGCGGCCCATGCCGGAGAGCAGAAAGTCAGCGCGGCGGACGTCGCGATGCAAACGTTTCCGACAATGACCCGGAACGCGCCCGCTCGCGGCGCGCTTGAGTACTGCTTCATGGATGTCCTCGCTGGAAGCGCGTGTTGCTGGCCCTCTGTTTGTCTTGTTCGCACCGCGGATGCGGGACCGGACGCCGCCTCTTGCGTGCGGCGCCCGTTACTCTGCAACTAAAGTTGCGACGCTCAGGCAGGCTTGCCCCAGCTATCGCGCAAGCTGACGATACGGTTGAACACCGGCTTGCCCGGTTGCGAATCCAGACGGTCCGCGACGAAATAGCCGTGGCGCTCGAACTGGAAGCGGTCTTCGGCGCTGGCTTCGCGCGCGCTGGGTTCCAGGAACGCATTGACGATGCGCTTCGAATCCGGATTCAACGCATCCAGAAACTCCGCGCCACCCGCGCCCGGTTGCGGCTCCTTGAACAGGCGGTCGTAGATCCGCACTTCGGCCGCGTAGGCCGTCGCGGCGCTAACCCAGTGGATCGTGCCCTTGACCTTGTACGCGTTCGCGCCGTCCGTGCCCGACTTGCTGTCCGGGAAGTAGTTGCAATGCACGGCGATCACCTTGCCGTTCTCGTCCTTGTCCGCGCCCGTGCACTCCACCACGAAGCCGTACTTGAGCCGCACCTTGTTGCCGGGGAAAAGGCGGAAGTAGCCCTTCTGCGGCGTTTCCTGAAAGTCTTCGCGTTCTATCCACAATTCGCGCGAGAACGGAAATTTGCGCGTGCCGCGTTCAGCATGATGCGGATGCACGGGCGCGCTGCATTCCTCGCTTTGTCCTTCCGGATAATTGTCGATGATGAGCTTGAGCGGATCGAGCACCGCGATTGCGCGCGGGGCTTTCTCGTCGAGATCGTCACGCAGCGCGCCTTCGAGCACGCTCATGTCGATCCACGAATCGACCTTGGTCACGCCCACGCGCTCCACCATCAAGCGGATGCTTTCCGGCGTGAAGCCACGGCGGCGCACGCCCACGATGGTCGGCATGCGCGGGTCGTCCCAGCCGTCCACGTGATTCTCCTGCACGAGTTGCAGGAGCTTGCGCTTGCTCGTGATGGCATACGTGAGATTCAGGCGCGAGAACTCGATCTGCTGCGGCAGCGGACGCGCAAACACGCCGTCGTCGGCGAGTTGCGCCAGGAACCAGTCGTAGAGCGGCCGGTGATCCTCGAACTCCAGCGTGCACAGCGAGTGCGTGATGTTTTCGAGCGCGTCCGACACGCAATGCGCGTAGTCGTACATCGGATAGATGCACCACTTGTCGCCCGTGCGGTAGTGGTGCGCGAAGCGGATGCGGTAGATGACCGGATCGCGCATGTTGAAGTTCGGCGCCGCCATGTCGATCTTCGCGCGCAGCACGTGCTCGCCTTCCTTGAACTCGCCCGCCTTCATGCGGCGGAAGAGGTCGAGGTTTTCATCGGGCGTGCGGTCGCGATACGGCGAGTTGATGCCCGCTTCGGTTGCCGAGCCGCGCGTGGCGCGCATTTCCTCGGCGGTCTGACTATCGACGTAGGCCTGGCCTTTCTTGATGAGCAGCTCGGCGCATTCGTACAGCTTGTCGTAGTAGTCGCTCGCGAAGTATTTGTGTTCGCGGCCGTCCTTGTTCCACTCGAAGCCTAGCCACTCGACCGCGTCGATGATCGAATCCACGTACTCGACGCTTTCCTTCTCGGGGTTCGTGTCGTCGAAACGCAGATGGCATACGCCGCCGTAATCCGCGGCCAGCCCGAAGTTCACGCAGATGCTTTTCGCGTGACCGATATGCAGATAACCGTTCGGCTCGGGTGGGAAGCGGGTCTCGACACGCTGCGACCACTTACCTGAACGGTTGTCGTCTTCGATGATGTTGCGAATGAAATTGGATGGCGCCGGGGCGTCGTTGCGATCGGTGTTCATGCGAAAAGAAGTGCCAACGGATGCGCTCGCGTGTGATCGGTTCGGGAAACGTTCCTCGCGGCTCGGAACGCGTTCGAATGCTAGGTATATCGGGATGATTCTACCTTACGCAACCCGCGCGGGCAGGCGCTCGCGGGTTTCGCCGATGCCGCGTTTCCATGCGCTGCGGATCGGCCTGCATATTCCGGCTCCCGCGTTACACCTGTGAAGCACTTATTCGGCCACCGTAACGAGGGTAACGGAAGGTAAATCGCGTTGTGGGCGGGGCGCGCGGGCTTTTATGATCGGCTCGCCGGTCGGGTTGCAAGCCGGCAAGCGGTGCCGACTACAAGACATCACAACGACAACACAACGACAACACAGGGAATTCGACCATGAACAAGATCATCAAGCTCGCGGCGGTGGCCGCGCTCGTGACGAGCCTCACAGCCTGCGCGGGCGTGTCGCGTCAGCAGGCTCACGCGGCCATCGGCGCGGGCGCGGGCGGGGCGCTCGGCTACGTGCTCACGGGCGGGCCGCTCGGGACCATCGCCGGGGCGGCGGCCGGCGGGCTGATCGGCGCGGGAACGCGTTGATACCGGCGTATCGCGCTCAAATCACCTTGCCCTCCCGCAACTGCGTAATGCGCGCATCGTCGTAACCGAGCACGTCCTTGAGCACGCTCGTGGTGTGTTCACCGAGCATCGGCGGATGCGTGCGTGCTTCGGGCGGCGTCGCGCTCATCTTGATGGGGCTTGCCACGAGCTTCACGTCGCCGCCTTCCGGATGCGGCAGATCGATACGCATCCCGCGCGCCAGCACTTGCGGGTCGTCGAACACTTCGCCGAGATCGTTGATCGGGCCGCACGGCACGCCCGCCGCTTCCAGCGCGGCGAGCCATTCGTGCTTGCCGCGCGTGGCGACCATGTCGGCGAGAAGCGGCACGAGCACGTCGCGATTGCGCACGCGTGACGGGTTCTTCGCGAAGCGCGGATCGTCGGCGAGATGCGCGCATGCGCCTGCCTCGACGAACTTGCGAAACTGCCCGTCGTTGCCGACCGCGACGATGATCCAGCCATCGCTCGTCTGAAACGTCTGGTACGGCACGATGTTCGGATGCGCGTTGCCCCAGCGCACCGGCGGCTTGCCGCTCGCGAGATAGTTGGTGTTCATGTTGGCGAGCATGGCGACCTGCACGTCGAGCAGCGCCATGTCGATATATTGCCCTTCGCCCGTGCGATCCCGGTGCGAGAGCGCCGCCAGCACGCCGACTGTCGCGTACATGCCGGTCATGAGGTCGGCGATGGCGACGCCTGCCTTTTGCGGACCGCCGCCGGGTTGTCCGTCGCGCTCGCCGGTGATGCTCATGAAGCCGCCGATGCCCTGAATGATGAAATCGTAGCCCGCGCGCTCCGCATATGGCCCGGTCTGCCCGAAGCCTGTTACCGAGCAATAGACGATATCCGGCTTCACTTCTTTCAGCGATTCATAGTCGAGCCCGTACTTCTTCAACTGACCGACCTTGTAGTTCTCCAGCACGACATCGCTTCGAGCGGCGAGCGCGCGCACGATCCGCTGACCTTCGTCGCTCGCGATATCGACCGTTACCGAGCGCTTGTTGCGATTCGCCGCGAGATAGTAGGCGGCCTCGCGCGTGTCTTCGCCATCGGGCTTCTTGAGATAGGGCGGGCCCCAGTGACGGGTGTCGTCGCCGGTTTCGGGCCGCTCGATCTTGATGACCTCCGCGCCCAGGTCGGCGAGCGTCTGCGCGCACCACGGTCCCGCGAGCACGCGGGTCAGGTCGAGTACGCGGATATGGCTGAGTGCTCCCATGCGTCGTGTCTCTCGTCTCGGATTTGGTTTCTGACCACGCGACTGTCGCATAGAACGGACAGGCGCGCGAGGGCGCTTTATCCGTTGCAGACGCCTGCCGCGCCCCGGTTCGGCACCGCGAATCCCGTATAATCAAAAATTACTCGGAATAGCCTTAAGTCTTGCCGAAACCCGCATCAGAAGGGCTTCAAACGGGCTTTACCAAGGCTTCGTCAGAAAACCAGCAGAACACGCAAAACGCCCCGTACGCCATGAAAGCCGCCGAAATACGCGAGAAATTCCTGAAGTTTTTCGAATCGAAGGGACATACGATCGTCCGTTCGTCGAGCCTCGTGCCGGGCAACGACCCGACGCTGCTCTTCACCAACTCGGGCATGGTCCAGTTCAAGGACGTGTTCCTCGGCGCCGAAGCGCGGCCGTACTCGCGCGCAACCACAGCGCAGCGCAGCGTGCGCGCGGGCGGCAAGCATAACGATCTGGAGAACGTCGGCTATACGGCGCGGCATCACACGTTCTTCGAGATGCTCGGCAACTTCTCGTTCGGCGACTACTTCAAGCGCGACGCCATTCACTACTGCTGGGAGCTGTTGACGAAGGTCTACATGCTGCCGCCGGAAAAGCTCACCGTCACGGTCTATCAAGAAGACGACGAAGCGTACGCCATCTGGGAAAAGGAAATCGGCGTGCCGGCGGAACGCATCATCCGCATCGGCGACAACAAGGGCGCGCGCTACGCATCCGACAACTTCTGGCAAATGGCCGACACCGGACCGTGCGGTCCGTGTTCCGAAGTGTTCTACGACCACGGTCCGGAAATCTGGGGCGGCCCGCCGGGATCGCCGGAGGAAGACGGCGACCGCTTCATCGAGATCTGGAATCTCGTGTTCATGCAGTTCAACCGCGACGCGCAAGGCAACATGACGCCGCTGCCCAAGCAGTGCGTCGATACCGGCATGGGCCTCGAACGTCTCGCCGCCGTGCTGCAGCACGTGCACAGCAACTACGAGATCGACCTCTTCCAGACGCTCATCAAGGCCGCGGGCCGCGAGACCCATACGGCCGATCTGGAAAACAACTCGCTGAAGGTCATTGCCGACCATATCCGCGCGTGCTCGTTCCTGATCGTCGATGGCGTGATTCCCGGCAACGAAGGCCGCGGTTACGTGCTGCGCCGTATCGTGCGCCGCGCCATTCGTCATGGCTACAAACTCGGCCGGCGCGGCTCGTTCTTCCACAAGCTCGTGCCGGACCTCGTCGCGGAAATGGGCGCGGCTTACCCCGAACTTGTCGATGCTCAACAGCGCGTCACCGATGTGCTGCGCCAGGAAGAAGAGCGCTTCTTCGAGACCATCGAGCACGGCATGTCGATTCTCGAAGGCGAACTGGCCGAACTCGACAAGAAGGGCGTGAAGCAACTGGACGGCGAACTCGCGTTCAAGCTGCACGATACCTACGGCTTCCCGCTCGATCTCACGGCCGACGTATGCCGCGAACGCGGCGTGACGGTGGACGAACCCGCCTTCGACGACGCCATGGCGCGTCAGCGCGATCAGGCGCGCGCGGCGGGCAAGTTCAAGCTCGCGGCCGGCCTCGAATACTCGGGCGCCAAGACCACGTTCCACGGCTACGAGAAGGAAATCTTCGACGACGCGAAAATCATCGCGCTGTATGTGGAGGGCGCGTCGGTGAGCGAGGCGCAAGCGGGCCAGCAAGCGGTCGTCGTGCTCGATCACACGCCGTTCTATGCGGAATCCGGCGGTCAGGTGGGCGATCAGGGCGTGCTCGCGAATGCCTCCGCGCGCTTCGCGGTGGCAGACACGCTCAAGGTTCAGGCCGATGTCGTCGGCCACCACGGCACGGTGGAGCAGGGCACGCTCAAGGTCGGCGACGTGGTGAAGGCGCGGATCGACGCCATCCGCCGCGCGCGCACCGCACGCAATCACTCGTCCACGCACTTGATGCACAAGGCGTTGCGCGAAGTGCTCGGCGGTCATGTGCAGCAGAAAGGCTCGCTCGTCGACGCCGACAAGACGCGCTTCGACTTCGCACACAACGCGCCGATGACGGACGACGAGATCCGCCGCGTCGAGCAGATCGTCAATCAGGAAGTGCTTGCGAACGCGCCGGGCGTCGTGCGCGTCATGTCTTACGACGAAGCGGTGAAGGGCGGCGCCATGGCGCTCTTCGGCGAGAAGTACGGCGACACGGTGCGCGTGCTGGACCTGGGCTTTTCGCGCGAACTCTGCGGCGGCACACACGTGCAGCGCACGGGCGACATCGGCCTCTTCAAGATCGTGATGGAAGGCGGCGTGGCGGCGGGCATTCGCCGTGTCGAAGCCATCACGGGCGACAATGCCGTGCGCTATGTGCAGGAGCTGGATCAGCGTATCAACGCGGCGGCGGGCGCCCTCAAGGCACAACCGTCCGAACTCACGCAGCGTATCGCGCAGGTTCAGGAGCACGTGAAGTCGCTGGAGAGGGAACTGGGCGCGCTCAAGTCGAAGCTCGCATCGAGCCAGGGTGATGAACTCGTTTCGCAAGCCGTCGATGTCGCGGGCGTTCAAGTGCTCGCCGCGCAACTCGAAGGCGCGGACGTGAAGACGCTGCGCGAAACCGTCGACAAGCTGAAGGACAAGCTCAAGAGCGCGGCTATCGTGCTGGCTTCCGTCGAAGGCGGCAAGGTCAGTCTCATCGCGGGCGTGACGGCGGATGCATCGAAGAAGGTCAAGGCGGGCGAGCTCGTCAACTTCGTCGCGCAGCAAGTGGGCGGCAAGGGCGGCGGCCGTCCCGACATGGCGCAGGCGGGCGGCACGGAACCGGCCAAGCTGCCGGCCGCACTCGCAGGCGTGACAGGCTGGGTGCAGCAGCAGCTTTAAAGCGCGGTGGAAGTGCTTAAAACGGTCCGGTTGGCGAAAGTCACCGGGCCGTTTTTCATTACAGCCTGTCAGGCACATCTCGTGCATCTTCTCCGGTACTTTCAACCAAAAGGGGAGAACAAACATGAACCACAAGATTGCATCGATCGTGCTGGCTGGCGCAATGATCGCCGCCACGGGCGCAGCACAGGCCAAGGGATGTCTCGAAGGCGCGGCAGTCGGCGGCGTGGCGGGGCACGTCGCGGGCAAGCACGGCGTGGTGGGCGCGGCGGGTGGCTGCGCGATCGGCCATCACGAAGCGAACAAGAAGGACAAGGCCGCGCAGCAAGCCAACGCCGCCAGCGGCACGACAGCGAAGTAAGCGCAGCCTCGACCCAAGTTATTGTTTACGCCATAAAGCGCGCCGCCGGCTTCGGTGGCGCGCTTTTTCGTCAGATGACATGTTGAATTGGAGCGGCGCGCTGACGGCACCACGTCGTCGATGCTCGTAGCGGCAAAGCGCAATTCAACACCGATAGCGCAATCGTTCGACGCTGCCCGTCGGTATCCTAAGTGTCGCGCGATTAGAACGGGCGCGGCACACGATCTATCGCTCAATCGCATTCGAATCATGCACGGCGCGATGCGGATAAAATGAGCGGACTGCTTGCACGGCACGCAACGATGGCGACCACGCGATCTTCACTCGTCCCGGGTCACGAAGCTCGTGCAGCGCCTTCCACCAGTCTTCCAGCGAATTCCATGACCGCGCCGAACGAATCCATCCAGCACTTCGCCTCCGACAATTACGCGGGTATCTGCCCCGAAGCGCTCGATGCGCTCGTCAAGGCCAACACCAGCGGCCACGAACCGGCTTACGGCGACGATTCCTGGACCGCGCGCGTGTGCGACCGCATCCGCGATCTGTTCCAGACCGACTGCGAAGTCTTCTTCGTCTTCAATGGCACGGCGGCCAATTCGCTTGCGCTGGCGTCGCTGTGCCAGTCGTATCACTCGGTCATTTGCCACGAACTCGCGCATATCGAAACCGACGAGTGCGGCGGCCCCGAATTCTTCTCCGGCGGCTCCAAGCTCCTGACCGCGAAGGGCGAGAACGGCAAGCTCACGCCCGATGCGATCGAGGAACTCGTCACCCGACGCGCCGATATCCATTATCCGAAGCCGAAAGTCGTCTCGCTCACGCAATCGACGGAAGTGGGCACGGTCTATACCGTCGAGGAAGTGCGCGCGATTGCGGCCATCGCCAAGCGGCGGCACCTGACCGTGCATATGGATGGCGCGCGTTTCGCCAACGCGGTCGCCACGCTCGGCGTGCATCCGTCGGAGATTACGTGGCGCGCGGGCGTCGACGTGCTGTGCTTCGGCGGCACCAAGAACGGCTTGCCGGTCGGCGAAGCGGTCGTGTTTTTCGACAAGGCGCTTGCCGTGGATTTTGCTTATCGGCTGAAACAGGCGGGGCAGCTTGCATCGAAAATGCGCTTCATCTCCGCGCCGTGGCTCGGCTTGCTCGATAACGATGTCTGGCTGCGCAACGCGCGTCACGCCAACTCAATGGCGCAATTGATGGCCGAGCGTCTCGCGAATATTCCCGGCGTACAGGTGCTCTTCAAGCCGGAATCGAACGCGGTGTTCGCGGAATTGCCGCCGCACGTCGCCACCGCCTTGCGCGCGAAAGGCTGGAAGTTTTATCAGTTCATCGGGTCGGGCGGCTGCCGCCTGATGTGCGCATGGGACACGCGCGAGGACACCGTCGAGCGCTTCGCCGACGAAGTCCGCGCACTCGCAGCGATCAACCGCTGATGCAGCCGCTGCCGACGATGAGCAAACCGCAACCCACGCGCCGCGCGGACTATCCGCACTTCCTCACCATCAGCACGCGCTGGTCCGACAACGATGTCTATGGTCATATCAACAACGTCGTCTACTACAGCTACTTCGATACCGTCGTGAACGAGTATCTGCTGCGCTCGGGCGTGCTCGACTTCGCGGGCGGCGAGACGATCGGGCTCGTCGTGGAAACGCGCTGCAATTTCTTCGAGTCGGTTTCGTTTCCCGATCTGATCGATGCGGGCTTGCGCGTGGAAAAGCTCGGCACGACGAGCGTGCGCTACGAGGTCGGCATCTTCACGCAAGGCGCAAAGAGCGCGGCGGCGCAGGGCCATTTCGTGCATGTCTATGTGAACCGCATGACGCGCCGGCCGGTGCCTTTGCCCGAGCGTCTCGTCGATGCCTTGAAGCCGCTCGTCAACGCTTGAGGATTGTTCCGTGCTTCAGTGGTTCAGCGTGAGCCTGCTCAACGGCGTGAGCGTCGGGCTGCTGCTCTTCATGCTCTGTGCGGGCCTCACGCTCATCTTCTCGATGCTCGGCGTGCTCAACTTCGCGCACGCGAGCTTCTATATGCTCGGCGCGTATGTCGGTCAGGCGCTGGCTTCGTACGGCGGATTCTGGCTGGCACTCGCCGTGGCGCCTTTGATCGTCGGCTGCGCGGGCGCGTTGTTCGAGCGCTATCTGCTCAAGCGCGTGCATGCGCGCGGCGCGCTCGCCGAGTTGCTGCTCACGTTCGGCGCGGCCATCGTAATAGGCGAGGGCGTGAAGCTCGTATGGGGGCTCGGACCGTTGCCCGCGACGATTCCCTCCGTGCTCGACGGGCCGCTCTTCACCTGGTACGGCGCCGCATTTCCACGCTACCGCGTGTTCATGATGCTGCTTGCCATCGTCATGCTCGGCGCGTTGCATGTCGTGTTGCGCGTATCGAAGACGGGGCTCGTGGTGCGCGCGGCGCTCACGCATTCCGCGACCGTCGAAACGCTCGGCCACGATGTCCCGCGTGTCTTCACGACGGTGTTCGCCGCCGGCACGGCGCTGGCGGCGCTCGCGGGTGTGATCGGCGCGCCGCTTGCCGTGCTCGAACCGTCGATGGCCGACGCCGTCGGTCCCATCGTGTTCGTCGTCGTGGTCATCGGCGGGCTGGGCTCGCTTTCGGGGGCGCTCGTCGCGTCGCTCTTGATCGGCTGCGTGCAGACATTCGCCGTGGGCACGACGGCATCGGCGGGGAGCATTGCTGCCTGGTTCGGCGTGCGTTTGCCGGACGCTTGGGCCACGCTCACCGTCGCGCAACTCGCGCCCGTGCTGCCGTACCTGTTGCTCGTCGCGATGCTGGCGGCGCGTCCACGCGGACTCTTCGGTGAAGAGACGCGCGATGCTTAAGTCCCTCGCGCCGTGGCTCGCACTCGTCGCGGCGCTTGCGTTACCGCCGCTTTGCTTCGATCGATCCTGGCTGCTTGCGTATCTCGCGCAGACGGCGACGCTCATCGTTTTCGCGCTCTCGTACAACCTGCTGCTCGGGCAGACGGGCTTGCTTTCCTTCGGTCACGCGGTTTATGCGGGGTTTGGCGCTTTCGCCGCCGCGCATGCGTTCAATCGCTTTGGCGTGCCGTTGCCATTGCTGCCGTTGATCGGCGGATGCTTTGCGGTGCTCGCGGCCATCGTCTTCGGCGCGATCTCGACGCAACGCGGCGGCACGGCTTTCGCGATGATCACGCTAGGCATCGGCGAATTGGTTGCGGCAAGCGTCTGGCTCGTGCCGGGCTGGTTCGGCGGCGAGGGTGGCGTGGCGATCGATCGCGCGAGCGGCGCTGCGCTCTTCGGATGGACATTCGGCCCGTTGCGGCAGGCGTATGCGTTGATCGCGTGCTGGTGTGTCGTGTCGGCTTGCGCGATGTTCGCGTTCTCTCGCACGCCGCTTTGTCGCCTCGCCAACGCCGTGCGCGACAGTCCCGTGCGCGCGGCGGCGATAGGCGCGTCGCCACGGCGCGTGCGCTTCACGATGCTCGTCGTATCCGCGTTCTTCGCGGGCCTTGCAGGCGTGTTGTCGCTCGTGAATGTCGAACTGGCATCGGCGGAAAGCGTCGGGCTTGCGAGATCGACGAGCGTGCTGGTGGCGACGGTCATCGGCGGGACCGGAAGCTTCTTTGGGCCGATTGCCGGGGCGGTGCTGCTCACGTTTTTCAGCGTGGCGGTGGCGAGCGTGTCCGCTGCCTGGCCGATGTATCTCGGACTGTGCTTCGTGTGGGTGATCGTCGCGGTGCCCGATGGCGTCGCTGGCTTCTTCACGCGCATGCGCACGCGCCCGCTTCGTTCGACCATGTATGCCATGTCGAGCACGCTGGCGTTCGGTGCGGCCGTGGTCGTCGCGGTGGAGACGCTCTATGCGCGACAAGCGGATGCAAGCGCGTTGCCGCACGGCGTTTGGTGGATCGCGTTGCCTTGCTTCGCGGTCGGCGTTGGGCTCGCGTGGATCGATCGACGGGCGCGGGGCGTGCGATGAACATGGGTCTTGAACCGCGTAAATTCGGCGAGCGCTTCAGGGCGATGTTTGCCGCCGGTCGCAAAGGGTACACGCCATGACCATCGCCCTCGAATTGCGCGGCATCGCGAAACGGTTCGGTCCGACGCGCGTTCTGCGCGGTATCGATCTGCAAGTGCAAAGCGGCGAACGTCATGCGCTCATCGGCCCGAATGGCGCAGGCAAGTCCACGCTCTTCGACACCATTTCCGGGCGCACCAAACCCGACGAAGGGCGCATCGTGGCGATCGGTATCGACATCACCGGTCGCGCGCCGCAACGCATTAGCCGAGTGCTTGCGCGCAGCTTCCAGACGACGAGCGTCTTCACCGGCTTGAGCGTGCTCGACAATCTGCGTTGTGCGGCGTTGGGCTCGGCTTCCTCGCGCAGGATCGATCGCTGGCTGCCGTCGCGCGCGCTCGAAGACCGCGCCCGCGCCATGCTAGATGCCATCGGCCTGGCCGCTCACGCCGACGTACCCGCCGCACGGCTCACGTATGCGGAACAGCGCGCGCTCGATCTAGGCATCGCGCTTGCCACCGATGCGCCGCTCATTCTCCTCGACGAACCCACGGCGGGGATGAACCGCGCGGAGGCATCGCGCGCGCTGGCGCTGATTCGGGCGACGACGCAAGGGCGCACGCTCGTCGTCATCGAGCACGACATGGACGCGGTGTTCGGCCTCGCGGATCGCATCTCCGTGCTGGTTCAAGGGCGCGTGATCGCCACCGGCACGCCTGCGGCGATTCGCGACGATCGCGCGGTGCGCGAGGCGTATCTGGGGGAATCGCGATGAGCGCCGGGTTGCGTATCCACGATCTGCGCGCGTGGCATGGCGCGGCACAGGTGCTGCACGGCGTGAACCTGTCGATAGCCGAAGGCGAGATCGTCGCGCTCGTGGGCCGCAATGGTTCGGGGCGCTCGACGCTCGCGAAGTCCATCATGGGCCTCGTGCGCTGCGAGGGCGAGATGCGGTTTCGCGATGCATCGCTCGTCGGGCTGCGGCCGTTTCGCATCGCGCGCATGGGAATTGGCTACGTGCCTGAAACGCGCGATGTGTTTCCGGGTTTGAGCGTGCGCGAGAATCTCGTGCTGGGCGAGCGTCCGGGCACGCGCTTCAGTGTGGACGATGCTTATCGCCTCTTCCCCGTGTTGCGGGAGCGCGCGCGAGTGAAGGCCGGCGCGTTGTCGGGCGGCGAACAGCAATTGCTGGCGCTGGCGAGAACGCTGGCGGGCGATCCGTCGTTGGTGGTCATCGACGAACCCGGCGAAGGGCTCGCGCCGCAAATGCTGACGCAAGTGGCGGCGTGCCTCGCGGGTCTGCGCGAACGCGGCGTGGCGATACTGCTGATCGAAGAGCGCCTGACGATCGCGCGCATGCTCGATGCGCGCGTCGCGGTGATGGGGCACGGCGCGGTTCAGTTCGATGGGGCGTTGGGGGAGCTGGAAACACGCGCCGATGTGCAGCGAGAATGGCTGTCCGTGGGTTAACTCACTCCTTGCTATCCCGCTCCACGATCCATTCATGCTTCGGATCGTTTTTAAAGTGCCACGTGCGCTTATCGCCCGCCATCACGTTGAGATAATAATTATCGTAGCCATAAGGCACGACGACCGGATGATACCCACGCGGCACCATCACCACGTCGCGGTTCTCCACCGCCAGGGTTTCGTCGAGATCGCGCTCGTCGGTATAAACACGCTGAAACGCAAAGCCCTGCGGCGGATTCAGCCGATGGTAATAAGTCTCCTCCAGCGAACTTTCGACAGGCACGTTGTCGTGATCGTGCTTGTGCGGCGGATAGCTCGACGCATGGCCGCTCGGCGTACGCACTTCGACCACGAGTAACGACTCGGCAGCCTCGGTCTGCGGAAGAATATCGCACACGTGTCGCGTATTCGCGTTCTTGCCGCGCGTCGAACGCTTCATTTGCGAGGGCTCGATGAGTCGCGGCGGATACACGCCCGTCGCCGGCGCGCTCGCCACGCCGAGTTCCGTTTCGCGCTCCGCCCGCACGATTGCCGCGAGCTTCGGCGGTACGTAGACGGCATAGGGCGCGGCGTCTTCGAACACACTGTCGCGCGAGCCGATGGACTGCCAGTGCTCGTCGCCCGCCTCGACGCTCACCGTGCCCGTCAGCACGACGATGCAGCTCTCGCGCCCGGCGTCGTAGACATGCAGCACTTCACCTTCTTCCAGCCGGTACGCCGCGAAGCCGACATGCTTCCAGCCAGCGGATTCCGGTGTCACACGCGCGATCGTCTGGCCTTCGCGCGATGCCTTCACTAACAGGCTCATGCCGTCTCCTTGAATGTGGCATCGACAAGTGTGCGCAACGTGCGATAACCCTTGTCGGCATACTCGTAACTCCGCGCGATCACCGGGTCCTGCTCCGCTTCCACGACGAGCCAGCCGTCGTAATCATGCTCGGCCAGACACGCGACGATGCCGGGATAATCCACCGCGCCATCGCCCGGCACGGTGAAGGCGCCGTTGATGACCGCATCGAGAAAACTCCAGTTGCGATTGCGCGCCAGCTTCACGATCTCCGGGCGCACGTCCTTGCAATGCACATGGCACACGCGCGCAATATGCTTGCGCAGCGTGGTCAATGCGTCGCCGCCCGCGAAGGTGATGTGGCCCGCATCGAAGAGAAGGCCCACCGCATCGTTGGTCTCCGCCATCAGACGGTCGACGTCCGCGGGCGTCTCCACATACGCGCCCATGTGATGATGATAGGCGACCCGAACGCCTCGTGACAGCGTGTATTCCGCGAAACGATTCAGCCGCTCGGCATACTGTTGCCACTGCGCATCCGCAAAGAAACGCGGGCGCTGATAGAGCGGGCGCGGCGCGCCTTGAATGGAATTCGCCACTTCGCCATAGACCATCACCTTCGCGCCGTTTTGCGCGAGCAAGTCGAGATGGGCACCCACGGCTTCGATCTCTTCTTCCGCGCTGCGCTCGGCGAGTCTGCCCGAGTACCAGCCCGACACCAGCGCGAGGTCGTATTGCGCCAGCAGCGTCTTGAGCGCCTGCGGCTCGCGCGGAAACTTGTTGCCGAGTTCGAAGCCTTCGTAACCGATCCGCCGGCCTTCGGTCAGCGCGACGGACAAGGGCGTCTCGCCGCCGAGCGATGGCAAATCGTCGTTCATCCACGACAAGGGATTGATTCCGATCCGTACGTGCAGAGACATGTGCGCGGTCCTAGATAGAGTTGCCTTCGCTGCGTGCTTTCAACGCGCGCTCGTAACGCTCGCGCGCCGACAAGACCGCATCGCGATCCGATACCTCGGGCACCGCGACTTCCCACCACCATCCGCCTTCGTCGGTCGTGCGCGCGGGGTCGGTGTCGATGGAGATGAGGTAGCTGCGCTCGGCGGCGCGCGCGCGTCGCATCGCGGCCTGCAAGTCGTCGATGCTCGCCACATGCTCCGACAACGCGCCGAGCGCACGCGCGTGCATCGCGAAATCGATGGTCGGTGCGCCGAGCGGGCCTTGCTTGCAGTCGTCGATCAGGTTGTTGAAGGGCGCACCGCCGCATGCCTGTTGCAAACGGTTGATGCAGCCATAGCCGCGATTGTCGAGCAACACGACGATCAGCTTCGCGCCGAGCATGACGGAGCTCGCCAACTCGCTGTTCATCATGAGATAGCTGCCGTCGCCGACGATCACGATCACCTCGCGCTCCGGCCGCGCGAGCTTCGCGCCCAGACCACCCGCGATCTCGTAGCCCATGCACGAATAACCGTATTCGACGTGATAGCCGCCCGGCGCGCTCGTGCGCCACAGCTTCTGCAGATCGGCCGGCAGGGTGCCCGCCGCGCACACGACGATATCGTCAGTCGGCGAATCGGCTTTCGAGCGCTGCACCGCGCCGATGACATCCGCTTCGCGCGGCAAGGCGTTGTCGGCGACGGGCGTGTTCGTCACGTGCGCGACGGTCTCGCGCCAGTCGTCGGCGAGACGTTTGGCGCGCGTGGTCCATTGCGACGACGCGCGCCAGTCGCCGAGCGCTTCGGAAAGCGCATCGAGTGCGAGGCGCGCATCGGCTTCGACGCTCAGCGCGTCTTGCTTCAGGGCATCGAAAGGATTGGCGTTGATCGAAACGAGCCGCGTATGCGCAAAGAGCGTGTTCGATCCCGTGGTGAAGTCCTGCAAGCGCGTGCCCACCGCGAGCACGCAATCGCTCGATTGCGCGAGTTCATTCGCCGATGCCGCGCCCGTCACGCCGATTCCGCCCGCGTTCAGGGCGTCGTCCCAAGCGAGCGCGCCTTTGCCTGCCTGCGTTTCCGCGACGGGCACGCCATGCTTGTGCGCGAAGGCGCGCAACGCGTCGGTGGCGAGGCCGTACAGCACGCCGCCGCCCGAGACGATCAGCGGTTCGCGCGACTCGCGCAAGGCCGCTGCGGCGCGCGCGATTTCATGCGGTGAAGGCGCGCTCGCATGGAACTCGACCACACGCGGCTCGAAGAACGAAGCGGGATAGTCGTAGGCCATCGCCTGCACGTCCTGCGGCAGCGCGAGCGTGACGGGACCGCAGAGCGCGGCATCGGTAAGCACGCGGATCGCGCGCGGCAACGCGCTCAACAACTGCGCCGGATGCACGATGCGATCGAAATAACGCGACACGGCCTTCAAGGCATCGTTCGCGGAAACGCCGCCGTCGTGTGCGTCCTCGACTTGTTGCAGAACCGGATCGGGCGCGCGCGACACGAAGATGTCGCCCGGCAGAAGCAGCACCGGCAGCCGGTTCACATGCGCGAGCGCGGCCGCCGTCACGAGATTGGTGGCGCCCGGCCCGATGGACGTCGTGACAGCCATCATGCGGCGCCGCATATGCGCCTTTGCAAACGCGATCGCGCTATGCGCCATGGCTTGCTCGTTGTGCGCGCGATACGTCGGCAATTCCTCGCGATGCCGATACAACGCCTCGCCGATGCCCGCGACATTGCCGTGCCCGAAAATTGCGAAGACGCCGCCGAAGAGCGCCTCGCCGCTTTCCGTGCGCAGCGCGGCGAGATAGCGCACGAGCGCCTGCGCGGTGGTCAGCCGGATGGTAGCGTGCTGATTCATGCTGCTTGCTCCTGTCTTGGCTGCACGGCATTCAGCGACGCGCGCGCCTCGCGCCATGCGGAAATCAGCGTTTCGAACGTGTGGCGAACGCGCGCGATCAACTCGTCGTCGCCGATTTCACCCGCGAGCCATGCGCGGCTCGGCTCGTGAAAAATGGTGCGTCCGACCGTGAAGCCCTTGCACGTTTTGGACGATGCCGCCGCCTTGAAGCCATCGCGCAACTGATCGACCGCCGCAGAGAGCCCGAGCAGCACGACGCCGCGGCAATACGGATCGCGCTCGGCAATCAGCGCATCGACGGCCTGCCATTGCTGTGCGCTCATCGGTTCGAGCTTCCACCATTCGGGATAGATGCCGAGGTTGTAGAGGCGCTTCAATGCGCGATACGCCGTGTCGTCCTCCACGGGCGGTCCGTTCTTCGGCACGATCACTTCGAGCAGCAGTTCATTGCCGCTCGCCTGTGTCGCATCGTAGAGCGTGCGCAGTTGCGCTTCCTGTTCGAGGCGCACGTCATGCGGATGATCGGGGTGATAGTGCACGAGACACTTCGCGATATGCTCGCGCGGCCATTCGACGAGCGTCGTGCCGACGTCGCGGCCGTGATCGAACACGAGCGGCATCGAGCCCGGCAACTCGACCGGACGGCCGATCCACCAGCCGCGGCCAGTCGCGGCATTGAGCGCATCCTGTCCGTAGCGGTCGTCGATCAATACGCCGATACGGCCGGCCAGTCCGCGTTCTTCTTCCGTCTTCGCGACGGCATCGACGAAAAGACCCTTCAGCTTCGCAATGCGCGTTTCGTTTGCGCCGGTCTGCTGCGCAAGCTCGAAAAACTGGTTGCGATGATCGAACGCGAAGCCGAGCACTTCGTCCCATTGCTTGCGCCTGGGGCTCACGCGATGCAGACGCGCGAGGCCCGCATCGCGATCCGGACGGCGCATGCGTGCCGGGTCTTCTTTTGCGGCCGCGAGGAAGTACACGAGTTCCTCGGGCGTGGGCATGGCGGGCGCGCAGCCGTGACGCGAAACGACGAGTGCGCCGCACGCATTTGCCGCGCGCGCACACGCTTCGAGCGATTCGTCGCGCAGCCAGCCCGAGAGGAAGCCGGACGCGAACGCATCGCCCGCGCCGAGCACGTTGAGCACTTCGACTTCGACGCCGCCATGAATGGGCGCATCGTCGATGGAAGCGGGCACCGCGCCTTCGATGATCGAGCAGCCGAGCGGCCCGCGCTTCACGACGAGCGTGGCATGAGTAACGGTACGAACCATGGCGAGCGCATCGATCAGATCGTCCTTGCCGCCCGCAATCCGGAACTCTTCTTCCGTGCCGATCGCGAGATCGATCAGCGGCAGGATGTGCAGCAAATGCGCGGTGACGCTTTCATCGGCGACGAAGCGCGTTTCGCCGTCGGCCTTGCCTGTCAGACCCCACAGCACCGGCCGATAATCGATGTCGAGAATCGTGCGCACGTTGTTTCGGCGCGCGTATTCGAGCGCGCGGCGGCTCGTGCGATTCACCTGTTCCGTGGAGAAGTGCGTGCCCGTGATGAGCAATGCCTTCGACGAGGCGATATACGCTTCGTCGAAATCGTTTTCGTCCACGGCCATGTCGGCGCAATTCTCGCGATAGAACACGAGCGGAAAGGTATCGCGATCTTTTATGCCGAGCAGCACGAGCGCGGTGAGACGCTCGAAGTCCGTGCGCACGTGGCTCACGTCGCAGCCTTCGCCCGCGAGTGTTTCGACGAGAAAGCGTCCCATGTGATCGTTGCCGACGCGCGCGAGCATCGACGACTTGAGCCCCAACCGCGCGCAACCGAACGCGATATTCGCCGACGACCCGCCGAGATACTTCGCAAACGTCGCGACGTCTTCGAGCCGCGCGCCGACCTGTTGCGCGTAGAGATCGACCGCGAGGCGGCCGAGGCACACGATATCGTGCGCGCGGTCCGCTGCAAAACGTGAGGTGTGTTGTTCTGGCATGGTTTGTTGTCCTCGATCCTCAGATCGTCGCGCCCTCGAGTTCGTTGATCATCGTCTGCATCTCGGCGCCGCCCGCCATCATGTCGAGCACTTCGTTCTTCGAGATGGTGTCCTTGGTGTAGGTGCCCATCGAGCGGCCGCGATTGAGCAGCGTGAAGGAGTCGCCGATCGGATAAGCGTGGTGCACGTTGTGCGTGATGAAGATCACGGAAATGCCTTTTTCGCGCGCCTTGTGAATCAGCTTCAGCACGTTGAAGCTCTGCTTCACGCCGAGCGCGGCGGTCGGTTCGTCGAGAATCAGCACGCGTGCGCCGAAGTGAATGGCGCGCGCAATCGCGAGACATTGCTTCTCGCCACCGGACATGGTGCCGATAGGCTGATGCGGATCGCGCACGTTGATGCCCATTTCCGCGAGCTTCGCCTGCGAAGTCTCCGCGGCAAGATCGAGATCCATCACGCTGAAGAGACCGAAGCGTTTCTTCTGCGGCTCGCGGCCCATGAAGAAATTGCGCGCAACGGACAAGAGCGGCACGAGCGCGAGATCCTGATAAACCGTGGCGATGCCCAAATCCAGCGCTTCCTTCGGCGACTCGAAGCGCACTGGCTTGCCATCGACGAGATAGTCGCCGGCGGACGGCGTGTGCACGCCCGCCAGCGTCTTGATGAGCGTGGACTTGCCCGCGCCGTTATCGCCCAGCAGGCAATGCACTTCGCCGCGTCTCAGGCGCAAGGTCACGCCGTTCAATGCGATGACCTTGCCGAAAAACTTGCTGACGTTTTCCAGCGCGAGAATGTTGTCGTCGTTCATGGCGTTGGCCTCACTGAGCTTGCGATACGCGACGGCGCACGTAGTGATTGAACAGCACGGCGAGCAGCAGCATCACGCCGAGAAACACGCGGAACCAGTCGGAACTCACGTTCGTATAAGTGATGCCGATCTGCACGACGCCGAAGATGAGCGCGCCGAAGCACGCGCCGACGACCGAGCCATAACCGCCCGTCAAAAGCGTCCCGCCGATGACCGCCGCGATGATCGCCTCGAATTCCTTCTGCAAGCCGCGATCGGCCGCTGCCGAGCCGATATCGCACACCTGCAGCACGGCGAAGAGACACGAGCAGAAGGCGGTGAGCACGAAGAGCGAAATCTTCACGCGCCGTACCGGCACGCCGACGTTCTTGGCCGCGTTGGCGTCGCCGCCGACCGCGAGAATCCAGTTGCCGTAGCGCGTCTTGGCGAGCACGAAGGCGCAGACGGCGGCGAGCGCGAGCCACCAGATGATGACCTTCGGAATGCCCGGCACGAGCGGCTGGCCGTTATCGAGCAACTGACCGATCCCCATGTGCGCGAGCCACGCGAAGAGGCCGTGCAGCGCGACGCCGCGAAAGAGCGTGTCGGCGAGCCAGTCTTGTTGAGCGAGATCGCCGACGCCGGAAATGATGGTGCGATCCGCGAACATGATCGAGAGCGCGAGCGTGAGGCCGCGCAGGATGAACAGAAACGCGAGCGTGACGATGAACGAAGGCAGCCGCGTCTTCATCACGAGGTAGCCGTTCAACGCGCCGAGCAGCATGGAAGCGACGAACGCGAAGAGAATCGACAGCGAGAACGGCCAGTGCAGATAAACCGAGGGCAGCGCGACCATCATGCCCGCGAAGCCGATCATCGAGCCGATGGACAGATCGAACTCGCCCGCGATCATGAGAAGACACGCGCCGACCGCGAGCAAGCCGAGGTAGGCCGCGACCTGCGACCAGTTCATCACGCCGTCGAGGTTGAACATGCCCGATGAACCCGCCGCGAAGCCGAACACGATGAACACGAGCACGGTGCCCGAGATCGCGGCGAACTCCGGCCGGTTCAGCAGATGGCCGAACCACGATTGCCGGCGCACGCGTTCGTCCGAGGGCTTTGCTGCCTCCTGCGTCTCGGCCGACTCTGGCTGTGGATTCGCATGTGGAGGGTAATGCTTGCCGGCTACGCCCATGATGGCTCCTTGACTGATACCGATGCGCGCGCTCCTGCCGCGTCGGGAATAGACGCAGCAGACGCACGACGTTCCGCGCAAATGCAGTGATAGCGGGCGGCGCTGAAAAGTCGGCCGCCCTGAACGGTCAACGATATTGACCGGCGTATTTCACGACCTTGTCGAGATTCTCTTTGGTGATGAAACCCGGACCCGAACGAATGTTCTTCGGTCCATACGACGGCGCGAGGCCATACGTTTCGAGACGCGCCTTGAACTTCGGATTCGCTTCGAGAATCTGGCGAATCTTCACCGGGTCCGTGGTGTGATCCTTCTTGACGATAGCGAGCACGGCCACGGGGATATAGCCCTGCAAGTACGGTTGCTGATCGATTGCGAACTTGATCGTGCCGTCCTTGATGCCCTTCGCGATGTCATCGGAAAAGTCGAAGGTCACGAAATAGAGCTTGTTTTGCAGGCCCATTTGCGTGACGGCCTTGAGCGTCGCCGAGGCGGGCGTGGGTCCGAGCGTGAGTACAGCCTGCGTATCGGGATGATTGCGCAGGTAAGCCGACACCTTCGACTGAATCTCCGTCGGGTCCTGACCGGAGTCGATGGTGGACGCCTTGTAGTCGACGCCGATGGCTTCCGCGAAGCCACGGCAGCGGTCGAATGACACTGTGTTGGTCGCGATATGGTTCACGCACAGGAACGACTTGACGCCCGCGGCCTTCGCCTTTTCGCCTGCGGCCTTGCCCGCCACGTATTCCGGCTGGCCGATATGCATGATCGCCTTGAGTTGCTCGCTTTGCTCTTCGGTGCCCGAGTTGATCGTGACGAGCGGAATCTTCTTCGCCGTCACCTTGTTGAGCGCGCTCTTCAATACGTCGAAGTCCGCGATGGTGGTGATCACGCCGTCGTAATTACGCGCGGCGGCCTGTTCGATGAGACGCGACATATCGGCAATGTCGCCGTTGGGCGGATTGCGATAGTCGGTCTGGACGTTGAAGTCCTCGTCGGCTTGCTTGATCGAATTCTTGATGACGTTCCACCACGAGTCCGAGTCGGGCGCGTGGCTGATAAGGACGAACTTGGCGTCGGGCGCCGCGTGAGCGGCGGACGCCGTCAACAAGGCTGTGCTGCTCAGGATTGCGGCTGCCGCGAGCGCGCGCAACGCGGCTCGGCCATTGCGAATGGTCATTGTCTCCACCTATCTCGGTTTGTTGTTTGATCTGACTTTTCCGCGAGTCGATGCAGCCGTTGCTTGGGGCCGCTTCGAACTCAGCACCAAGAGTAGGCCAAGTTTTCCCGGTCTGCAATAGGAATTGCACCGATGCCATAAATGGAAAATACGTTCCATTTTCCTTGCAGCCTTCTTATAATCGCTTCCACGGCGTCTGCCTTCGCGGCGCCATCGACATGAGCTATCCATGCAGGATGAGACCAGCACCGACGTGCAGAGCGTCGACGATCTGATGCAGCGCATCACCGACGCTTACGACACGTTGCCGCGTCAGTTGAAGAACGTCGCGACGTATATCGAGCAGCATCGGTCGAGCGTGATGATGGATCGTACGAGCGATATCGCCACCGCGTGCGGCGTGCATCCGTCGGCCGTGGTGCGCTTTGCGCAGCGCTTCGGTTTTTCGGGCTTCTCGGACTTGCAGGCCGTGTTCAGGCAGGCGTTCGCGGGCGGCAATGGCTCGCAGCAGAGTTATCAGCAGCGCATTCGCAAACTCATCGACGAAAAGGCGGGCGATGCCTCCGGTGTCTCCGTGGCGCGCGAATTCATCGCGGCGAGCCGCACGGGACTCGACGAACTCGAAGCCGGTCTCGACGACGAACAGTTCGACGCCGCCGTGGAAATGCTCGAACACGCGGAAAACATCTATGTGATCGGCGTGCGGCGCTCGTTCGCGGTGGCGAGCTATATCGTCTACGCGTTGCAGCACACCAGAAAGCGCGTGCATCTGATCTCCGGCATCGGCGGCATGTTCCGCGAACAGGTCAAGAGCGTGAGAAAGGGCGACGTGGTCGTGGCCATCAGCTTCGCGCCTTATGGCAAGGAAACGCAGTATTGCGTGCGCGCCGCGCAGCATCACGGCGCGAAGACGCTCGTGATCACTGACAGCCAGCTTTCGCCGCTCGCGCGTCACGCGAGCGCGAGTCTGCTCGTGAAGGAGGGCAGCGCGTTCGCGTTCCGCTCGCTCACGAGCACCATTTGCTTGTGCCAGGCGCTGTTCATCGCGCTCGCGTACCGGCTCGAACTCAACGTAGAAGAATCCAAGGAGACAGGCGGCTATGACGATTGACGTGGCGGTATTCGGAGCAGGGCGCATTGGCAAGATTCACGCGGCCAATCTCGCGCGGCAGCCTGGCGTGCGCCTCAAGTATGTCGTCGATGTGAACCGCGAGGCCGCGTCGGCGCTCGCTGCGCAATACGGCGCGCAAGTCGCCGATGTCGATGCCGCCATGGGCGACGCCTCGGTGGGCGCGACGGTCGTCTGTTCGAGCACGGACACGCATGCGGACCTGATCCTCGCATCGGCGGCGCAAATGAAGCACGTGTTCTGCGAGAAGCCCGTGGACCTCACGCTCGAACGCGCGCGCGCCTGCGCCGATGCCGTGCAGAAAGCGGGCGTGGTCTGCATGATCGGCTTTCAGCGGCGCTTCGACCCAACTTTCTCGGCATTGAGGACGCGCGTGGAAGCGGGCGAGATCGGCGAACCGGAAATGCTGATCGTGACGAGCCGCGATCCGGGCGCGCCGCCCGTGGAATACATCAAGCATTCGGGCGGCATCTTCAAGGACATGCTGATCCACGACTTCGACATCTTCCGCTGGATGCTCGACGACGAAGCCGACACGCTGCACGCCACGGGCAGTTGTTTGTCCGATCCCGCCATCGCGGAAGCCGGCGATATCGATTCGACAGCCGTCACCATCCGCACGAAACGCGGACGCCTCTGCCAGATCAACACGGCGCGGCGCTCGGGCTACAGCTACGATCAGCGCTTCGAGGTGCTCGGCAGTCTCGGCATGCTGCAAGCGGGCAACGTGCGTCCGACCGAAGTGACGGCATATTCGACCAAGGGCGTGTCGAGCGACGTGCCCGAGGCGTTCTTTCTCGAACGGTATCGCGCGGCGTATGCCGCGGAAATCGCGCATTTCTTCGATGCCGTGACCAATGGCAAGCCCGTGCGCACCACTGTTGCCGACGGCCTCAAGGCGCTCGAACTCGCCGAGGCCGCGACGCTTTCGTGGCGCGAAAAGCGCATCGTGAAGCTCGGGGAGAACGCGGCATGAGCGCGGTGCGGGTGGGCATTGTCGGGCTGGGGCGGCTCGGCCGCAGACACGCGGAAAACCTCGCGTGGCATGTGCCGGGCGCGCGGCTCGTCGCGGCGTGCAGCCCGGTTGAGCAAGAGCGCGAATGGGCTCGCGACAACCTGCCGGAAATCGCGCTCCATGCCGATTACGCCGACTTGCTGACCGATCCGTCCATCGACGCCGTGTGGCTCGTCACGCCGACTTCGCTGCACGCGCGGCAGATCATCGCCGCGTTGCGCGCGGGCAAACATGTGTTCTGCGAGAAGCCGCTGTCGCTCGATCTCGCCGAATGCGACAGCGTGATCGATGAACACGCGCGGCATGCGCATCTGCATGTAATGATCGGCTTCGTGCGCCGTTTCGATGCGAGTTATCGAGATGCCTTCGAGCGCATTGGCGAAGGCGCGATCGGCCGGCCGTTCATGGTGCGCTCGCAGACCTGCGACAAGAATGATCCGGATGGTTTTTTCGTGCGCTTCGCGCCGACATCGGGCGGACTCTTTCTCGATTGCAGCGTGCACGACATCGACCTCGCGCGCTGGATGCTCGGTAATCCGAAGCCCAAGCGCGTGTTCGCGAGCGGCACGATAGCAATCCACGAAGGCTTGCGCGAATGTGGCGATATCGACAATGGCGTGGGCACGATCGAATTCGACGATGGCCGGCTTGCCGTGCTCTACGCTTCCCGCACGATGGCTCATGGTCACGACACGCAGACAGAAGTCATCGGCACGGCGGGCGCGCTTGCCATTGGGCGCAATCCGCGTGCGAACCGCGTCGAGATCGCCGATGCACACGGCATGCGAAACGTTTGCACGCCGACTTTCTTCGAGCGCTTCGAAGATGCGTTTTTACGCGAAGCGCAAGCCTTCGTCGCGCTCGTGCGAGATGGCACGCCGACCGGCCTCACGCTCGACGATGCGCGCGAGGCGACGAGGATCGGCATCGCCATGCGGCAGGCGTATGAGACCGGCCGCCCGGTGGACTTGTGAACGCTGCGTTAGAATCGGGCCTTCGATGTTTCGCAACACGCAAGGCTTAACGGAATTCAAATCGCGATGGAAGTTCACAAGGAAGTCGACGCGCGCGGGCTCAACTGCCCGTTGCCGATCCTGCGGGCAAAGAAAGCACTCGCCGACATGACGAGCGGCCAGATTCTGAAGGTGCTCGCCACCGACCCCGGATCGCAGCGCGATTTCGCGGCGTTTGCAAGGCAGACCGGCAACGAGATCGTCGAAGTAACCACGCAGGACAAAGTGTTCACCTTTCTAATGCGACGCCGCTGAAAAGGAAAAAGCCCATCACATGACGCGATGGGCTTTTTTTTCGCCTGCCGACGCGGGCGAATTCGACTTACTTCGACTCAGCTGGCCAGGTTCGGCGAGCGCGTGCGCAAATACTCGTCGAAGTCTTTCGACACTTCCGGATGGCGCAGCGCGAATTCCACCGTCGCCTTCAGATAGCCGAGCTTGCTGCCGCAGTCGAAGCGCGTGCCGTGGTACTTGTACGCGAGCACTTGTTCGTCCGATAGGAGCGACATGATGGCGTCCGTCAACTGCAGTTCGCCGCCCGCGCCGGGCTTGATCGAGCGGATGTGATCGAAAATGCGGGGCTTCAGCACATAGCGGCCGACCACGCCGAGGTTCGACGGCGCAACGGCCGGTTCCGGCTTTTCGACGATACCCGAGAGCTTGAAGATGTTGTCTTCCCACTCCTTGCCGTCGATGATGCCGTAGGACTTCGAATCTTCCGCCGGGATTTCCTCGACGCCGATCACGGAGCTGTGATAGTGGTCGAACACTTCGATCATTTGCGACATCACGGGCGGCTTGCCGTACAGCAAGTCGTCCGCGAGGATCACGGCGAACGGGTTGTCGCCGACGAGCTTTTCGGCACACAACACCGCGTGGCCGAGACCGAGCGCTTCGGCCTGACGCACGTAGAAGCAGTCGACATGGCTCGGCTTGATGCTGCGCACGAGTTCGAGCAGCTTGTCCTTGCCGCGCGCTTCCAGTTCGGCTTCGATCTCATAAGACTTGTCGAAGTGGTCTTCGATCGCGCGCTTGCTGCGCCCGGTCACGAAGATCATTTCGGTGATGCCGGCGGCCATTGCCTCTTCCACCGCATATTGAATCAGCGGCTTGTCGACGACGGGCAGCATTTCTTTCGGGCTCGCCTTGGTCGCGGGGAGGAACCGAGTGCCGAGACCCGCGACGGGGAAAACCGCTTTGGTAACTTTTAGCATGTGATAACCCTGATCCTCTTAATCATTTGGAACGTCGAGCAGTTGGGCGAACGGACGAACATCCCCGATCACGCGGCGATGCTACTTCACGACAGCCCAATCAGACAGGCAGCCGCAAAATTTGCGCCCGAAGCTTCTCGATAGTGGTTTCGTATTCTGCCAGCCTTTTTCGCTCCTGTTCAACGACGGCGGGCGGCGCTTTTGAAACAAAGCTTTCATTTCCGAGCTTCGCGTTACATTTGCCTGCTTCGACAGTCAGGCGGTCTACTTCCTTCGTGAGACGCTCGCGTTCGGCGGCGACATCGATCTCCACCTTCAGCACGAGTTTGTTCGCGCCGACGATCGCCACCGGCGCACCTTCCGCTTCGGCATCGAGCGCGGCTTCGTCGTCGATGATCTTCACTTCGGCAAGACGCGACAGTGCGGCGACGTACGGCGCAAACGTATGGAGACGCGCGGCGTCGCCATGTGCGAGCAGCGGCACCTTCACCGCGGGCGACAAGTTCATTTCGCCGCGCAGATTACGGCATGCGTCGATGACAGCCTTGAGTTCGGACGCCCACTGTTCCGCCGTTTCGTCGATCTTCTTCGTCTCGGCGCGCGGATAGGCCTGCGTCATGATCGACAACTCGCCTTCCTTCGTGCCTTCGGGCAAAACGTCGGTCAGCGGCGCCACCTTCTGCCACAGCGCTTCCGTGATGAACGGGATGATCGGATGCGCGAGCCGCAGCACCGTCTCCAGCACGCGCAACAGCGTGCGGCGCGTGGCGCGCTGCTGCTCGGGCGTACCGGTCTGGATCTGCACCTTCGCGAGTTCGAGATACCAGTCGCAGTATTCGTCCCAGACGAACTTGTAAATTGCGCTCGCAACGTTGTCGAAGCGATAGTCCGCGAAACCCTTTTCGACTTCCGCTTCGACGCGCTGCAGGAGCGACACGATCCAGCGGTCCGCCTGCGAATAATCCGTGTAGCCGCCCGGGCCGCAATCGCCCGGCTTGCAGTCGCCGGGGTTCGCAAAGCCGCAATCGTGGCCTTCGCAATTCATCAACACGAAACGCGTGGCGTTCCAGAGCTTGTTGCAGAAATTGCGATAACCCTCACAGCGTGCCAGATCAAAATTCACATTGCGACCCAGCGTGGCCATGGAAGCCATCGTGAAGCGCAGCGCGTCGGTGCCGAAGGCCGGAATGCCTTCCGGAAATTCCTTGCGCGTTTTCTTTTCGATCTGCGCGGCGGCCTTCGGATTCATGAGGCCGGCGGTGCGCTTGGCGACGAGCGGTTCGAGCTCGATGCCATCCACGATATCGATGGGATCGAGCGTATTGCCCTTGCTCTTCGACATCTTCTGGCCTTCCGCGTCGCGCACGAGGCCGTGCACGTAGACCGTGTGGAACGGCACCTTGCCGGTGAAGTGCGTGGTCATCATCACCATCCGGGCAACCCAGAAGAAAATGATGTCGAAGCCCGTCACAAGCACGGTGGAGGGCAGGAACGCGTTCAGTTCCCTGGTTTCGTCCGGCCAGCCAAGCGACGAGAAGGGCACGAGCGCGGAGGAGAACCACGTATCGAGCACGTCTTCGTCGCGGCGCAGCGCACCTTTGTAGCCCTTGGCGTCGGCTTCGGCGCGCGCTTCGTCTTCCGTCTTCGCGACGAAGATCTCGCCGTTTTCGCCATACCACGCGGGAATCTGATGGCCCCACCACAACTGGCGCGAGATGCACCAGTCCTGGATGTTTTCGAGCCATTGGTAGTAAGTCGTGGTCCAGTTCTCGGGCACGAACTTGATCTGCCCGCCGCGAACCACGTCCAGCGACGTTTCCGTGATCGACTTGCCCGGATTGAACGTGCCTTCCGGAGCGGCCTTGGTCATTGCGACGAACCACTGGTCGGTCAGCATCGGCTCGATGACCACGTTGGTGCGGTCGCCGCGCGGCACCATGAGCTTGTGCGGCTTCACGGACTCGAGCAGGCCGAGCGCTTCGAGATCTTTCACCACTTCCTTGCGCGCGTCGAAGCGATCCATGCCGCGATATTTCGCGGGCGCGTTGTCGTTGATCTTCGCGTCGAGCGTGAGGATTTCGATCTGCGGCAGCTTGTGGCGCTGGCCGACCGCGTAGTCGTTGAAGTCGTGCGCGGGCGTGACCTTCACGACGCCCGTGCCGAACTCGCGGTCCACGTAGTCGTCCGCGATCACCGGAATCTCGCGGTCGCCAAGCGGCAGCACGACCGTCTTGCCGATCAGATGCCGATACCGCTCGTCTTCCGGATGCACCATCACCGCAACGTCGCCGAGCATGGTTTCGGGCCGCGTGGTCGCGACCGTCAGATGGCCGGAGCCGTCGGGCAGCGGGTACTTGATATGCCAAAGGCTGCCGTTTTCTTCCTCGCTGACGACTTCGAGGTCGGACACGGCCGTGCCCAGCACCGGGTCCCAGTTCACGAGCCGCTTACCGCGATAGATGAGCCCTTGCTTGTACAAGGTCACGAAGACGTCGCGCACGGCGGCGGACATCTTGTCGTCCATCGTGAAGTATTCGCGCGACCAGTCGATGGAAGCGCCCAGACGCCGTACCTGATTCGTGATGGTCGAGCCGGATTCCTGCTTCCACGCCCAGACGCGCTTCAGAAATTCTTCGCGGCCGAGGTCATGGCGGGAGATTTTCTTGGCGTCGAGCTGGCGTTCGACGACGATCTGCGTGGCAATGCCCGCGTGGTCCGTGCCCGGCACCCACAGCGTGTTTTCGCCGAGCATGCGGTGATAGCGCGTCAGGCCGTCCATGATGGTCTGGTTGAACGCGTGGCCCATGTGCAGCGTGCCGGTGACATTCGGCGGCGGCAGTTGAATGGAGAAATTCTTCGCGCCTTCCTGGAAGGTCGGGGCGGAGTAGCCGCGTTTTTCCCATTCCGGGCCCCATTGGGACTCGATGTTCTGAGGCTCGAAGCTCTTCGCAAGCGTGTTGTCGCTCATCGTGAAATCTGCCGAAAAATGCGTGAAAAGTGCGGGGTAATCCCTGATTATAAGGTTCGAGCGAGTCAATCGGACGAATTCGGGGTGGCCTGCGGCCAGGCGCGGATGCCAGGCGCCGGCGACGCCATCGGCGCGGTCTTATAATGGTCGGCCCGCCGCCAGAGACTTTGGCCCGCTTTTCGCCGTCCACCTGCTCCCATGCCCGACCTGCTCGCGAACCTCAACCCCGAACAACTCGCCGCCGTGACGCTGCCCAACGAGCCCGCGCTGATTCTCGCCGGCGCGGGCAGCGGCAAGACGCGCGTGCTCATCACGCGAATCGCGTGGCTGATCCAGCAGGGCTACGCGTCGCCGCCGACCATTCTCGCCGTGACCTTCACGAACAAGGCCGCGCGCGAAATGATGTCGCGGCTCTCGGCGCTCTTGCCCATCGACACGCGCGGCATGTGGATCGGCACCTTCCACGGCCTGTGCAACCGCATGCTGCGCGCGCATTATCGCGACGCGGGGCTGCCGCAGACTTTCCAGATTCTCGACACCGCCGATCAGCTCTCCGCCATCAAGCGGCTGATGAAAGGGCTCAATGTCGACGACGAAAAATATCCGGCGAAGAACCTTCAGTACTTCATCAACAACGCGAAAGAGCAGGGCTTGCGTCCGAAGGACGTGGACGCCACGGACGCCTTCAACCGCAAGTTCGTCGAACTGTACGAAGCCTACGATCAGCAATGCCAGCGCGAAGGCGTCGTGGATTTCCCCGAACTGCTGTTGCGCTGCCACGAACTGCTCGCGTTCAATGCGCCGCTGCGCGCGCATTATCAGGCACGCTTTCGCAATATCCTCGTCGACGAGTTTCAGGACACCAACAAGCTGCAGTACGCGTGGCTCAAGCAGCTCGCGGGCGAGAGCAACGCCATCTTCGCGGTCGGTGACGACGACCAGTCCATCTACGCGTTTCGCGGCGCGAACGTCGGCAACATGCACGACTTCGAGCGCGAATTCCGCGTGCGTAATCTCATCAAGCTGGAGCAGAACTATCGCTCGCACGGCCATATTCTCGATACCGCGAACTTCCTGATCGCCAACAACTCGCGGCGGCTCGGCAAGAACCTGCGCACGGATGCGGGGCACGGCGAACCGGTGCGCGTCTACGAAGCCGCGACGGATTCGCAGGAAGCGGGCTGGATCGTCGAGGAGATCAAGGCGCTCATCAATACGGGGCTCGCGCGCGGGGAGATTGCGGTGCTGTACCGGAGCAATGCGCAGTCGCGGACCATCGAGCACACGCTCGTGAACGCGGGCATTGCGTATCGCGTGTATGGCGGCTTGCGCTTCTTCGAGCGTCAGGAAGTGAAGCATGCGCTCGCGTATCTGCGTCTGATCGACAACCCGAACGACGACACGGCGTTTGCGCGCGTGGTCAATTTCCCGACGCGCGGCATCGGTGCGCGCTCCATCGAGCAACTCGCCGATGCCGCGCGTCTCTACAACTGTTCGATGGCCGCCGCCGTGCCCTACGTCACGGGAAAGGCAGGTTCGAGCCTCGGCGCATTCGCCACGCTCGTCGCGAAGATGCGCGCCGAAACGCAGCAGATGAGTCTGCCGGAAACGGTCGAATACGTCGTGCGCGCGAGCGGTCTCGCCGCGTTCTACGAGACCGAGCGCGAAGGCCAGGACCGTCTGGAGAACTTGCAGGAAGTGGTCAACGCGGCGGCGGCGTTCGTGAGCGAGGAAGGCTACGGGCTCGATACCCCCGCGCGTTCCGTGCCGCTGCGCCCCGGCGCGACGGCGGCGCCGGAAATCGTGAGCGAGGACGGCGAGATCGAAGTGCTTGACGCGCCCGGCATTGCCGATCCCGCGCAGAACCCCGACACCATGACGCCGCTCGCGGGGTTTCTCTCGCATGCATCGCTCGAAGCGGGCGACAACCAGGCGCAGGCCGGCCAGGATGCCGTGCAACTCATGACCGTGCACGCGGCGAAAGGGCTGGAATTCACGGCGGTGTTCATCACCGGACTGGAAGAAGGGCTCTTTCCGCACGAGAACAGCGCGCAGGAAACCGACGGCCTCGAAGAAGAGCGGCGGCTCGCTTACGTGGCGATCACGCGGGCGAAAGAGCGGCTTTATCTGTCGTTCGCGCAGAGCCGGATGCTGCATGGACAGACGCGCTACAACATTCGCTCGCGCTTTTTCGACGAATTGCCCGAAGGCTCGCTCAAGTGGCTCACGCCGAAGATCGAGCCGGGCGCGCGTTGGGGCGGGCGCGCGGATAACGCCGGCTGGGGCCGCGACTGGTTCGCGCGCCCAGGCCAGGAGCGCGGCGGTTCGGCTTACGGCGGTTCCGCCGCGTCCGCACCGGCGTTGCCGTCGTTCGCCAACGAGCAGCGCGCGGCGGAAAGCGGCTTCAAGGTCGGACAAGCGGTGTTCCACACGAAGTTCGGCGAGGGCACGGTGATCGGGCTCGAAGGTTCCGGCGGCGATGCGCGCGCGCAGGTTCGCTTCAAGCGGCACGGCGAGAAATGGCTCGCGCTCGCGGTGGCGAAACTGCAAGCGGTCGAATGACGATGCTCGGCATCATGGCGGCGCTGCCGCAGGAACTGGGCGATCTCGTCGCGCAGATGCATGCGGCGGGCGAAGTCGAGACGGTGACGCTCGGTCAGCGCGAGTATCACGTCGGCCATGCGCATGGCGTGCGCGTGGTGGCGACGCTCGCGCGCATCGGCAAGGTCGCGGCGGCGGCGACGGCGAGCGCGCTCATTCACGTGTTCAAGGTCGATGCGATCGTTTTCACGGGCGTCGCGGGCGGCGTGCATGCAAATGTCCGGGTGGGCGACATCGTCATCGGCGACACGCTCCTGCAGCACGATCTCGATGCCTCGCCGCTTTTTCCGCGCTATGAAGTGCCGCTTCTGGCCCGCTCTCATTTCGCCGCCGATCCCAGCTTTTGCAATGCGCTCGCGCTGGCGGCCGCGAGTTTCATCGCCGATGAGGGCAGCTCGCTTGCCGAGCGCTTCGCGGTGCATGCGCCGCGTGTGCATCGCGGGTTGATTGTGAGTGGCGATCGCTTCGTCGCGAGCAACGAAGGCGTGCTGGCGCTGCGCGACGCTTTGCCCGATGCGCTCGCGGTCGAAATGGAAGGCGCGGCGCTCGCGCAGGTTTGTTTCGAACACGCGGTGCCGTGCGCCGTCGTGCGCACCATCTCGGATACCGCCGATGCCGCCGCGCCTGAATCGTTCGCGGAGTTTCTCGTGGCGATCGCGGGTGCGTATTCGTCGGGGATTCTGGTGCGGTTTCTTCGGTCTGTGCATTAGCTCCAACGCTCGGGTTTTCCCTTCTGCCGCCAGACCATTTGCCGCTTGTAATTGAGAATGATTCTCAATACAATGCATCACAAGCGCGGATATCGGCATGCCGCAAAGAAGCGCGAACCGCTGCTTCGACGACCGCCATCCCGGCCTGATCCGAGACACAGCGCTGCCGTCAGCGCTTATCCGTAGCTTTGCATCGGAGCCGAAGCCGGCGCGAAACCGCCGGCTTCGTCCGACCAACGAGGCCCGAACATACATGACCAACGATTCCATTCCCACTGCCATCGGCTTGACGCGCGAGCAGGGCGGCGTATCCGAGGCAGGCGAAATTCACGAGGCGCGCAACGAATGCGCGGTCGCGGCCAACGCCGCAAAAGTGCTTGAAACCACGCGTCACGCGTGGAGCCAGGCATCGGAAGCACCGAAAGAAGCCGCGCGCCGGTTGCCGCGCGCCACGAAACCGAAAAAGCGGGCCGTGCCGCGACAGTCGCGCTGGCCGAGCCTGGTTGCCGCGCTGAATTACTGGAGTCCAAAACCTCTGTGAATGCCGCCAATCTCCATTCAAAGCGCGAGTCGCTTTCATCGTCCGTCCCGCTTCCCGATCTCGATCTCGATGCCCGCATGTTCGACGCCAGCCGCTTTCCGCTCGTGCGCCTGCGCCGACGCGCCGTCAAGCCGGGCTACGCGTTTGCATGGTGCGCGCAGATGCGCCGCCTGCTTGCGCTCAACACGCCCTTCGTGATCGTCGCCGAGCACGACGCCGATGAAACCGCCGACGACATTCGCCTGCGCACCGCGTGGCTGCGCAATCAGCGCGTGCAACTCGCGGCGTATTGCCGGGGCATCGTCGTGATCGAGCCGCGTATCGAGGCGCGCGCGACCACGCGTGAAGCGCTGCGTCATTCGACCGAGGGCAGCGGCGTGCGTACGGTCGTGGTATCGAGCATGCGCGTGGCCGGCGAACTCGCGCCCGTGTTGCTCAAGCATTCGGGCGAAGCGGCAGCGCCGGTGTCGAAGAGTCGCGCGGTCTGAAACGTCCGAAGCGTTCGGAGAGGCGAAGCGCGCCTGAATCGATGACACCGATCAGGGCGCGCCCTGTCTAGCAAGGGTTTGCGGGCTGCTCTATGCTCTGTCTTCGTGATGAAGAGATGTCAACGCGGCCGCCCGACGTGGGCGCATGCGGCGTTGGCGGACGCACAGAGACAAGCACAGCCACGCACTTCGCTCAAAGAGGACGCGCATGCCGACTTACCGAGAAGCGTATCGCCGGTCGATCGAGGAACCCGAGGCGTTCTGGGCCGATGAGGCGCGCCGCATCCATTGGCATACGCCTTTCACGCAGGTGCTCGATGCGAGCAACCCGCCGTTCGCGCGCTGGTTCGTCGGCGGCAAGACCAATCTCTGTCATAACGCGGTCGATCGCCATCTCGCCTCGCGCGCGCAGCAAAACGCGCTCGTGTATGTATCGACGGAAACGGGCATCGAGCGCCGTTATACCTACGCCGAACTGCACGCGGAAGTGAACCGCATGGCCGCTGTCATGCGCTCGCTGCACGTGAAGAAGGGCGACCGCGTGCTCATCTATATGCCGATGATCCCCGAAGCGCTCTTCGCGATGCTCGCGTGCGCGCGTCTCGGCGCGGTGCATTCGGTGGTGTTCGGCGGCTTCGCGGCGCCGAATCTGGCAGCGCGCATCGACGATGCGGAGCCCGCGCTCATCGTCACCGCCGATGCCGGCGCGCGCGCGGGCAAGGTGATCGACTACACGCCGCTCGTCGACGAGGCGCTTTCGCGCGCTGAATTCAAGGTGCCGCAAGTGCTTTTGATCGACCGGCAACTGGCGCCCGAGCGGCTGCAGGCGAGCTATCTCGTCTCCTACGAACCCTTGCGCGAAAAATTTTTCGATGCTCACGTGCCATGTGAATGGCTCGAATCGAACGAGCCTTCGTACGTGCTGTACACGTCCGGCACGACCGGCAGGCCGAAGGGCGTGCAGCGCGATGTCGGCGGTTATGCGGTCGCGCTCGCGGCATCGATGGAGCATATCTTTCAGGGCGCGCCGGGCGACACCATGTTCACCGCGTCCGACATCGGCTGGGTCGTTGGGCACAGCTACATCATCTATGCGCCGCTGATCGCGGGCCTGACCACGGTCATGTACGAAGGCACCCCGGTCCGTCCGGACGGCGGCATCTGGTGGCGGCTCGTGGAGCAGCATCGCATCAACCTGATGTTCACCGCGCCCACCGCGATCCGCGTGCTCAAGAAGCAGGACCCGGCGCTGATGCAAGACGCCGATCTGTCCAGCCTGCGCACGCTGTTTCTGGCGGGCGAGCCGCTCGACGAACCGACCGCGCAATGGATTCAGAGCGCGCTGAAAAAGCCCGTCATCGACAATTACTGGCAGACGGAAACCGGCTGGCCGATGATCGCGATTCCACGCGGCATCGAGGCGTTGCCCTCGAAGCTCGGCTCGCCGGGCGTGCCGTCGATGGGCTTCAACCTCACCTTGCGCAACGAGGCGACCGGCGAGATTTGCGCGCCGGGCGAGAAGGGCGTGGTCGCGTTGGGTTATCCGCTGCCGCCGGGCTGCATGCAGACCGTGTGGGGCGACGATCAGCGTTTCATCGACACCTATTGGACTAGCGTGCCGAACCAGTTGGTCTATTCGACTTTCGACTGGGGCGTGCAGGACGAGGACGGCTATGTGTCGATTCTCGGCCGCACCGATGACGTGATCAACGTGGCGGGGCATCGGCTGGGCACGCGCGAGATCGAGGAGGCGTTGTCCGCGCATCCGGCGGTGGCGGAAGTCGCGGTCGTCGGCGTGACGGATGCCGTGAAGGGCCACGCCGCCGCTGCGTTCGTCGTGCTGCGCGATGCGAGCCGTCTCGATGCGCCCGGTGCGCGCGCCGGGCTGGCGGCGGAGCTGTGTCACGCGGTGGATGCGCAACTGGGCGCGATTGCGCGTCCGACGCGCGTGCTTTTCGTGTCGATGCTGCCGAAGACGCGTTCGGGCAAGCTCTTGCGCCGAGCGATCGCGGCGCTGGCCGAAGGGCGCGATCCGGGGGAATTGCCGACTATCGAGGACCCGAGTGCGTTGGGGTTGGTGAAGGCGGCGTTGGAATCGTGAGCGCGAGCAGCGGGCTTTGAATACGCAAGGGCGCTTGCACCTTCACCGGAACGAACCAAGCTGCATCGCCACTTAAAGCACACCGGGCGCGTGATCTCTCGAAGCATCGACGCGCCCGTTAAAGGGAATCACGGCCTGTTAAACCTCAAGCCTTCACCCGCTCCTCGCTCATCTTAGGCAACATCACCGTCAGCACGCCGATCAACGGCAAGAACGCGCAGAGCTTATAAACGAAGTCGATGCTCGTCACATCCGCGAGATGGCCGAGCACTGCCGCGCCCACGCCGCCCATGCCGAACGCGAAGCCGAAGAAGAGGCCCGCCACCATCCCGACCTTGCCGGGAATCAACTCTTGTGCATAGACCAGGATGGCCGAAAACGCGGATGCCAGCACGAGCCCGATGATCACCGACAACACGCCCGTCCAGAACAGATTCACGTAAGGCATGAGCAGCGTGAACGGCGCGACACCGAGAATCGATACCCAGATCACCGCCTTGCGCCCGACCTTGTCGCCAACCGGCCCGCCGATGATCGTCCCCGCCGCCACTGCCGCCAGAAACACGAACAGGTGAATCTGCGCGCTCTGCACAGACACGCCGAACTTGCTGATCAGATAAAACGTGAAGTAACTCGTGATGCTCGCCAGGTAAAAGTACTTCGAGAACACGAGCAGGACGAGCACGCTCATCGCCATCATGACTTTTTGACGCGGCAAGGAATGATGCGCAGCCTGTCCGCGACCCTTCTTCGTCGCGGGATGACGCTTGTACCAGCGGCCGATATTCGCCAGCACGAACATGGCAACGAGCGCCGCGACCGAAAACCACGCAATGCTGCGTTGTCCGTGCGGAATCACGATCAGCGCCGCAAGCAACGGCCCGAGCGACGAACCCGCATTGCCGCCCACCTGAAAGAGCGATTGCGCAAGGCCGTGCCTGCCGCCCGACGCCATGCGCGCAACGCGTGACGATTCCGGATGAAACACCGACGATCCGCAGCCAACCAGCGCCGCCGCGATCAGCAAAGTGCCGAAGTTGCCCGCCACCGACATCAGCAAGAGACCGGACAGCGTGAAACCCATGCCGACCGGCAACGACCACGGCTTCGGATGCTTGTCGGTGTAGAGCCCGACGAGCGGCTGCAGAAGCGATGCGGTGATCTGATAAGTCAGCGTAATCAGGCCGATCTGCCCGAACGAGAGCGAGAACTCGCTCTTGAACATGGGATAGATCGCCAGGATCAGCGACTGGATCATGTCGTTCAGCAGATGCGCGAAGCTGACCGCGCCCAGCACCGAATACACGGTGCGCTGAACGGCAGGCGTGGTGGCCGGTGACGCGCCCGCAGTCGCGGTACTGGCGACCGACGCGCTGCCCGAAGGCGGAAACGCGCCTTTATCGATACTTGTTTGCATGGTGGATGGCGTAAAACGCGTGGAAAAAACGGTTGTCCCAATTCTTGTATTCGCCTGCGACATTTATGCGCAAGCTGAATTTCTGACAAGTGTAGGCTGTCCGCGAGTCGTTGTCCTGCCAAGGTTCGTCGCGAATCGGACATCGTCGGTGTGTTCTCGGCGGCCACGCGAGAGACGAACGCCCGTACACAATCGGATTAAAGAAAGCCGAATGTTTGCCGTAGACCAGCGATACAGACGTGCCGCGCGATAGACGCGGCCGTCCAGCAAACACTTCGGGGATCTACCATGAAACTGTTCTCGCTACGCGGCGTACGCGCAACGAGCGACGCGGCCTTCCTGCCGGACGCCGCCAGCAACCATCCACGCGCGGCCGATTCCGCCAGGCGAGGGTTGAGCGTCAAGGCGACGCTGCGTCTTGCCTTCGGACTCGTGCTTGCAGGAACGCTTGCCATCGGCGCGATATCGCTGATGCAGATCAGCCGTCTGAACGGCGCGACCGAATCCATTTACACGCAGGGCGTCGTCGCGAGCCGCGCGGCGGAAGAAACGCGTGGCTATCTGCTGCGCGCGAGCCGTTCCCAAAAGATGCTGCTCACCGCGACGACCGCCAAAGAGCGCGACGATCTCGGCGCGCAGATCGAAGAGGCGCTCGCGGCCATCGGCAAGGAACAGGGACAACTCGCGCAATACGTCGATCACGCGGACCAGGACGCACTCGCCCAGCAAAAGCGTTTCGACACGGCGCTCGCCACGTGGAGTGGCAACGTGCGCGGCTTCGTGAAACTCGTGAAGGAGCAGCCGCTCGATCTTTCGCAGATGAACTGGCAAGTGGGGACGCAGGACATTTCGCTGCTGGTCGAGACCGGCAAGCTCGAAAAGATGGTCGATGAACTCGTCGCGCGGCGCGGCGCGGCCGCAAAGGCGACCATCGATGCCGCCGCGTTCATCTTTCATTCCTCGTTCGTGATGGTTTCCGTGCTGACGCTCGCGCTGCTCGGGCTGGCTATCGCCGTGAGCGAATGGGTCGTGCGGCGGCTCGCGAAGCAACTCGGCGGCGAGCCGGCTTACGCGATGGATATCGCGCGGCGCATCGCCTCGGGCGATCTGGCCAATCGCATCGCGCTTGCGCGTCGCGATGACGCGAGCATGCTGGCGGCTTTGTCGGAGATGCAGGCGGGCCTGTCGTCGACGGTCGGCGAGATTGCGGTGAGCGCGCAGGCTATCGCGTCGGCATCGAGCGAGATTTCGACGGGCAATGTCGACTTGTCGCGCCGCACCGAGGAACAGGCGGTGGCGCTCGAGAAGACCGCTTCGAGCATGGAGCAACTCACGTCGACCGTGCGCCAGAACGCCGATAACGCGATGCAGGCGAGCACGCTTGCCAACAACGCGTCGGCGATTGCGGAGAAGGGCGGCGCGGTCGTGAGCCGCGTGGTCGAAACCATGCAGCGGATCGATGCGAGCGCGAAAAGTATTGGCGACATCATCGGCGTGATCGAGGGCATCGCGTTTCAGACCAACATTCTGGCGTTGAACGCGGCGGTCGAAGCGGCGCGCGCGGGCGAGGAAGGGCGCGGCTTTGCGGTCGTGGCGGGCGAGGTGCGCAGTCTTGCACAACGTTCGTCGGCGGCGGCGAAGGAGATCAAGAGCCTGATCGATACATCGGTGGCGCGCGTGTCGGACGGCTCGTCGTTCGCGCAGGAAGCGGGCGCGACGATGGAAGAGGTCGTGCGCGCGGTGCGGCGCGTGACCGACATCATGGGTGAGATTTCGGCGGCATCGGCGGAACAGAAGACGGGCATCGAACTGATCAGCCACGCCGTCGCGCAGATGGATGCGGGCACGCAGCAGAACGCGGCGCTGGTGGAAGAGGCGGCCGCGGCGGCGCAATCGCTCGACGATCAGGCGAAGGGCTTGAATGCGCTGGTCGGGAAGTTCCAACTTGCCTGATTCGCGTGGCGTCGGGTGACGGTGAAGAAGCCCCTCGACCTGGTTTGCACGGCAAGCGCAATCGTTGAGTACGCGTACTCTTCGCGCTTGCTCAAAGTCGCAACCTCAAGCTAAAATCCGCGAACTCGGGCGCCGGCAGGGCGCCCATTCTCGCGAAAGTCATCCACACCTGCCACGTCTTGCAGTCCAAAGCGCAGTCAACGCGCCCAAGTCACGAACCGCAACGTCGAACCTTTTCAGCCGCACGCGAGAACGGCGCAAACAAAGGAACAACGTCATGTGGTCCACATCCTGTCCAATTTCCCCTCCCGCTTTGAATAGCGACTATCTGCGCGAACACGCGCGGCGGCTCTTGCGTCAGGCGCGCGATGGCGCTTCGAGCGCCGCGCTGCCCGTGTTGCGACGGCTGCAATCCGCCGACATCACACGCGCCTCGCGTCTCACCGATCTCCACGCGAAGCGCGACGCGCTGCAACTCAAGCACGTGCTCGCCATGCTCGCCAAACAACTCGGTTATTCAAGCTGGGACGCCTGCAAGAACGATATCGACACAAAACCCGCCGCGCGCATCGACCGATACCGGCTCGATGCCGGTGCGTTCAACGACTTCGAGCGCAACTGGTTCGCCAACGAAGCCGACGCGCTCGCCTGGCAGCGCGCCAACGGCGGCTATCTCGTCCCATATGGCGAGCAGGTCGTGGCTATTCTGAAGCGCGAATAGGAAGGAGGAATCAGATCAGCTCGACTTCTTTCCAGTTCGCGCTGGAAAAGAAGCGGCTGAGTTCGCGCGTGAGTTCGTTCAGCGCGCTCATTTCCGATGGCGCGATCTTGCGCACGTGTTGCGGATGCGTCCAGTCGCCGTAGACGAGCGCGACCGTCGATGCATCCGACTTCACCGGCAGCAGCACGAACGCCTGCGCCTCGCCGAGCGTCTCCTTGTACCAGCGCGGCAAGCGTGCGTCGATACGCGGATCGTGCGCGTTCTCGATAAAGATGCCCACCGGATTCGTGATCGCCAGATGGAACACGTCGGGCTTGAAGTCGGCGGAAAAGTGCAGCTTGGGCAGCATCGCTTCGACGCCGGCGCCAAGTCCCAGCCGCGCTTGGAATTCGTTGTCGGCCTGGCGCACGAATACCACCGCGCGCGACAAGCCGAGCCCCGCGAGCACCGCTTCGGAGGCAAGCGCAAGCACGGGCGCGAGCGCATTCTTCGATGGCAACGAGCGCAAGTCTTCGAGGCTCGCGCCTATGCGCGCTTCCGCGGATATTCCCGCCCGCGCGATGGCATCCGCATTGGCCTGCAGTTCGCTGATTTCACGCATCACCGAGTCGCCGCCTTCTTCGCTGGCAAGCGCGAGGCTCATCGAGGCGAGCGTCGCGGCGTCGGTGCTGAGCGCGTCGCTATAGCGATTGGCGATATCGACGAGCAAGGACTCGCGGCCGCTCGCTTCGACATGCTGCGCGGTGAGCGCGTCGGCGACTTCGGTCGAATAGTTGGTGACGGCCTGCAGCCAGCGCACGTGCTTCGGCACGTTTTCGTCGGGCGGCGCTTCAGGGTCGCTCGCCTGCATGCCGGCACGAATCGTCTCGGGCAGGCGCCAGCGGTCGGCCGCTTCCATGCCGATTTCATCGAAGGTCACGCCGAGCAGCGCGGCGCACGCGTGACTGTCGCTGATGTTGTCCGCCGCCGCCTTGCGCCGCAACTGATCCCACTCGTGTTCGAGATAGAACGCGACGAGCAGCTTGCCAATCTGCCGCATCAGCGTGCAGACCACGGCTTCTTCCGCCGAACGCAGATCAGTGCGCTCGGTGATCTGCCGCGCGACCGCGCCGGAGAGCAAGGTGCGGTTGAGTTCCAGCTTGGCGTCGATACGGCGTGGCGCACTGTGATGAAAGTGATCGACGAGTTTGAGCCCGACCACGAGATGCCCGACGGCGTCCATGCCGAGCACCATCAGCGCGCGCGTGACGGTGGTGATGTTGCCGCCGAAGGCCACGTACATCGCGGAATTGGCGAGACGCAGCACCTTCTGCGTGAGGCCGAAGTCCGACAGCACCACTTGCACGAGGGACGTGAAGTCGAGGTCGTTATCGCTCATCGCGGACACGGTCGTGCGCAGCGCCTGAGACAGCATGGGGAAATCCCCGCGCTCGCTCATGCGCGCCCACAGCTTGTCCATAATTTCGGCCTTGACTGCCATCCGTGATAAGAACCCTTCGTTGCGCGAGGATCGATTCCAATCGGCCCTCGCAGCCTTCTTTCTCATGACGTGTCGTTCGATTAGAACACGAACACGCCTTCTCTCATAATGTCTCGTGCAGCACCAGCGAATGCGACTGGAACGACGACGCCAGCTCGTCGGACGGCAGCGCGCGGCTGATCAGCCAGCCTTGAATATGGTCGCAGCCCATCTCGGCGAGCAGGTCGCGTTGCTCCTCGGTTTCGACGCCCTCGGCGACGAGTTCCAGCCCGAGCGATTGTGCGAGCCCGACCACGGCGCTCACGATCGCACGATTGTTGCGCGACGTAATCAGGTTCTCGACAAAGCTCCGGTCGATCTTGAGCTTCGACAAGGGAAACCGCTGCAGATAGGCGAGGCTCGAATAGCCGGTGCCGAAGTCGTCGACGGCGAAGCGAATGCCCACCGAAGTCAGCGCTTCGAGCAGGCAAGTCGCTTCCTCGGGATCGCGCATCAGCACGCTCTCGGTGATTTCGAGCACGATGCGGCGCGCGTCGATGCCCGTCAGCGCCAGCGCTTCCTTGACCGCCGAGGCAAAACGCTTGTCCCGGAACTGCTGCGGCGACACGTTGATCGCCACGTAATCCAGCCGGATGCCGATGGCGTCCCACTGCGCGAGCTGCATGCACGCCGCCTTCAACACCCAGTTGCCCAGATAGTTGATGAGACCGATGGACTCCGCGAGCGGAATGAACACCGTCGGCGGCACGAGCCCGTGCAGCGGATGATTCCAGCGCATCAGCGCTTCCACGCCGACCACCGCGCCCGTGCGGATCTTCGTGATCGGCTGGAAGTACAGCGAGAATTCGCCGTTGCGCACCGCTTCGTATAGCTCGGCTTCCAGCTTGAGGCGTTCGGCGTCGGCGGGGTCGTCGTCGGGTGCGTGGAACACGAGCGTGTTGCCGCCCGCGGCCTTCGCCTGCGCGAGCGCGTGATCGGCCATGCGCAACAGGCTCGCCTGAACGCCGTGCTTGCCGTTGCGCTCGACGTGCTTGTCCGCGAGCGCGGCGTGATCCGGGTACATCGCAATGCCCACGCTCGCCGACAAATGCGTATGCTGCCCGCGATGCCGATACGGCTGCGCAATCGCGTTGAGCAGACGCTTGCCGTGGCTTTCGGCGGCTTCGAGCGTGGTGCCGGCGGGCAGCAGCACGGCGAACTCGTCGCTCGCAATGCGCGCCACGCGCTCGCCCGGCGCGACGGTGTGCTGAATGCGCCGCGCCGTCTCGCGCAGCATGTCGTCGCCGGTGTCGTAACCGAGCGCGCGGTTGATCCGCTGATAATCGTCGATATCGAGCACGAGCAGCGCCGCCTGCGTGCGCGTGAGTTCGGCTTCGGCTTGCGCCGCGCTCATGGCGGTATGGAGCGCGGCGGCATTGTCGAGTCCGGTGAGCGCATCGTGATGCAGCGCGTGTTGCAGCGAATCCTCACGCTCGCGCCAGTGCGATACATCGAACGCGGCGAGCGCGAAGCCCGGCGTGCCGAGCGCGGCGGTGGACATGAGCCGCAACTCGACGCAGATCGGAATGGTCAACGACTTCACCACGTTGAGCGTCGCCGATTCGAGCTTGCCGCTCGCTCGCGCGCGAGCAATGAGCGCGTGCAGTTCGTCGGCTTCCTCGGATGGCACGAGATCGTGCAGCGTCAGCATGCTCAGATAGTCGCGGTGATACCCGATGAACTCGATGCTCGCGTCCGACACTTGCCGGAAGCGCAGGGCATCGTCGAGTTGCGCGAGGAAATCGACCGCGCCGAGCGCCAGCATGAGCACCGACTGATCCTTGTCGAAGCCGTGCGCCGCGACTGCGCTCGAAGAAGCGGGCGCGCGTGCTTGCGCTTGTGCTTCCGGCTGTACCGGCTCTTGTGCCTGCGCTTGCACGGCGGCGACGCCGGGCGCGGCGCTCACGGCTTCGCGGCGGCTCGCCACGGCGCTTCGCCATGCGCGGCCGAGCGCATCGCGAACGATGCGCCACGGTGCGCGGCGGGAGGCGGTGATCCGATTCGCTTGCATGTTGAGGTCGAGTGGTGCGTGGCGCCGGTGTTCCGCGGCCGAATAAGCAACGGCGAGGGGACACTGCGGCGCTCGAAAACGTCTTGCGGACGCTTTCGTCGGGTACGTGCCGGCACACGCGCGACACGTTCTATCAGGCGAGTTATCGGCCCATGGGACGGTTTCTTTAGCTGGAGCGACGGTGCCGCGCTGTATGGCCTAACGCGTCGAGGTTATTTGTCGTACAAAACTTGCGTATCATGCCACCTGCGATGGCACATGCGATGGCACCTGCAGTGCCGGCTGCGATGTCCGCTTGCAAGACCGTTGACCGTCGACCGGAAAATTCGCTTGAGTTGTTCAATCCCATGACCCACCATAGATTGCCGGCCTGCCTCGTTTGCAAGGCAGCGTGCTGGGCACTTCCGAGCTTCCCGTCATGGCCGATTCCCCGCTAAAGCCCGCGCCCTCCCGGCGCGAACACAGTGTCTATGTCGGCCGTCAACCCATTCTCGACGGCGACGGCGCGCTGGCTGCCTACGAATTGCTGTTTCGCGACAGCCCCGACAATCGCGCCCGCATAGCGGACGACGTGCAGGCCACCGCGCACGTGGTGGCGCGCACGGTCGGCGAGATCGGCGTGTCGGCCGTGCTGGGCGATCATCCCGGCTACGTCAACATGAGCCGCGAATTGCTCTTCGACGACATCGTCCACATCATGCAGCCCGAGCGCTTCGTGCTCGAATTGCTGGAGAGCATCGAGTTCGACGAGTCCATCTTCCGGCGCTGCGGCCAGTTGCGTAACGCAGGCTTTCGCCTGGCTCTCGACGATGTCATCCGTCTGGACGACGCGCTCCTTGCCGCGCTGCCATCCGTGGATATCGTCAAGATCGATCTTCTGTCCACCGACCGCGCGCACTTGCCGAAGCTCGCCACGACGCTCAAGACGCGCGGCAAGTTGCTGGTCGCCGAGAAGGTCGAGACGCTCGACGACTTCAAGGAAGCCAAGCGCCTGGGCTTCGACTTCTTTCAGGGCTATTTCTTCGCGCGGCCGCAAGTGCTCTCCGCAAGGCGCGCGAGTCCGGCGCGCGGTGCGCTGCTGCGGTTGCTCGCCGTGCTCGGCGGCGACCCGGCCTTGCGCGAGCTCGAGACCGAACTCAAGCGCAATCCGGACATCGTCGTGCAACTGCTGCGTCTGGCCAATTCCAGCGCGCATGCGCGCGGACGGCGCGTGTCGTCGTTGCGCGAGGCCATCGCGTCGACAGGCACACGTCAGTTGATGCGCTGGACCCAACTGCTGCTCTATGCGGACGGCAGCGGTCTGCCGTGGCGCTCGGACCCGCTCCTCCAACTCGTCGGCACGCGCGCGCGCTTCATGGAACTTGCGGCCGGCGTGCTGCGCCCGGATGACGAGCCTTTTGCCGATGCCGCCTTCATGACGGGCATCTTTTCGCTCGTGCATGTCGTGCTCGGCATGCAGCCGGAAGAAATTGTCGATAAGCTTCACCTCACGGCGGAGATCCGCTCGGCGATCCTCGAAGGCGAGGGCGCGCTCGGTGCGCTGCTGGCCATCGCGAAAGCGGCCGAACAGGGCGATGCCGCCGCGATCGATGCAAGCCGGCTGGCCGATCCCGCGCTCGCGGAACTCACGCCCGCCACGCTCTCGCAAATGCAGGTCGAAGCGGCGGCGTGGTTCACCGAGAGCCGGCTGGATCAGGACGAGGCGCAAGGCTGAGGCGCTTGCCGCTCGTCTCGCGACATTTTTGCTGCCCTCAAGCGGAGTGCATATGAAGAAAAAGATTCTGGCGACCGTCGCCGGCCTGGCCGCCGCAACCGCGGCTTGCGTGGCCGTGGTGTATTCGACTGCCGCGAGCGCCACGCTCAAACCGGGCGACGCCGCGCCGTCGTTCGTCGCCCAGGCATCGCTTGGCGGCGATGTGTATCAGTACTCGCTCGCCGACGCGCTCAAGAAAGGCCCCGTCGTCCTGTACTTCTATCCGGCGGCGTTCACCAAGGGCTGCACGATCGAAGCGCACGAATTCGCCGAGGCGGTCGATCAATACAAGGCGCAGGGCGCCACCGTGATCGGCGTGTCGCACGACAACATCGACACGCTCAAGAAGTTTTCCGTGAGCGAGTGCCGCAGCAAGTTCCCGGTTGCGGCGGATGAAGATTCGAAGATCATCCGCTCCTACGACGCCTCGCTGCCCATGAAGAGTTCGATGGCCAATCGCGTGTCCTACGTGATCGCGCCGGACGGCAAGGTGATCTACGAATACACGAGCCTTTCGCCGGATCAGCATGTCGCGAACACCTTGCAGGCCTTGCGTGACTGGAACGCGAAACACAAGGCGCAATGAGCTTGTCGTTCCGTATTCGTCGTTCAAAGAACAAGGTGTGAAGTCAGATGCCGATCGTTGTCGCACTCGCGGTTCTCGTCGCGCTCATCTATGGCGCGGTCTGGTCGTTCAACGCGCTGCACGCGCACTTCGGGCTTGCTGTCGCAGTCGGCGTGGCGGTGGTGGCGGCCGCGGCAATCGCGGCGGGCGTCGCTTACTGGCTCGCGCGGCGCCGTGAAGTCGCGGCGAACATTCCGCGCTCGGCTGGCGGCGACTGGACTCACGAACTCAAACGCGACTGGGGCGGCTTGCGGCTCGCCGCGGGCAAGCGGCTCCTGGAAGTGCGCGTGGGCGAAGCGACGGGCAGCTATATCTTTGCCGATCTGCGCGGCGCGCGCGAGGAGCAGGGCAACGCGGTCGTCCTCACCGTCGCGGATTCGAAACATCCGGAATGGCGTCTGCCCATCAACGATACAGCCAATGCTCGCAAGTGGACGCGCATCCTCACGCTCGCCACGCGCCAGAAGCTTCAGTCATGACCAAGCGGCTATTGCGTGTGATAGCCGAGATCGCCGCGCACCTTGCCGCGAAACACCCAGTAAGACCAGATCACGTAGATGATGATGACCGGCAGCAGGAACATCGTGCCGATCAGCAGAAACTGATGCGATAACGGTGCGGCCGATGCGTCCCACAGCGTCACCGAAGGCGGCGCAATGAACGGCCACAGGCTGATCACGAGCCCGGTGAACGCGAGGAAGAAGAGGCCCACGGAGCACAGAAAGGGCAGCACTTCGCGGCCTTTTTGCAAGCTCGACCACAACGTCCACGCAAGGAGCGCGGTCAACACCGGCACGGGCGTGAACGCGAAGCTCTGCGGAAAGCCGAACCAGCGCGCCGCGATGCGCGCATCTTTCAGCGGTGTCCACAGGCTGATCAGCAAGATGAACGCGATCACGCCGAGCAGTGCATGACGCGCCATCTTGCGACCCCACGCCTGCAACTCGCCTTCGGTCTTGAGCACGAGCCAGGTCGAGCCCTGCAACGCATAGCCGAAGATCAGCCCGACGCCGACGAGTAGCGGAAACGGCGCCACCCAGTTCCAGCTCGTGCCGGCGTACTGCCGGCCGTGGATCGGAAAGCCCTGGATGAACATGCCGAGCACCGTGCCTTGCGCGAAGGTCGCGACGAGCGAGCCGTAGCCGAACGCGCCATCCCACAGCCATCGGCGCGCGCCCTCGACCTCGCGGAATTCGAACGCGACGCCGCGAAAGATCAGCCCGAGCAGCATGAAGAGAATTGGAAAGTAGACCGCCGGCACGATGATCGCGAAGGCCAGCGGGAACACCGCGAACAAGCCGCCGCCGCCGAGGATCAGCCAAGTTTCGTTGAAGTCCCACACCGGCGCGACGGAGTGGATCATCAAGTTGCGTTCGTCGGGATCGCGGCGCAGCAAGAACAGCATGCCGACGCCCAGATCGAAGCCGTCGAGCAGCACGTACATGAATACGGCCAGCGCGAGGATGGCGGCCCACAAAGGCACGAGATCGAGCATCGCGGTCTCCTGTTGACTTGTTATGGGCGATGCGGCGGGACGACGTCGTCGCGATTCGCCGTGCGCGCGCCGCCGTCGCCGCCTGCCGTGACCGCCGATACCGCCGACAGCGGCCGCGCCGCGCGCGTCTTCGTATCGAGCGATTCGTTCTCATGGTCACGCGACGCGTCGGTCGGCCCAATGCGCACGAGCCGCCGCAACAGCACGAAGCCCGCGCCGAAGATCACGAGATAAGCCAGCATGTAGAGCGCCCAGGACAGGCCGACGTCGGCGGTGGTGAGCGAGGGCGTGACGGAATCGCGCGTGCGCAGGATGCCATACACGGTCCACGGCTGACGGCCCGCTTCGGTGGTGGTCCAGCCCGCGATCACCGCGATGAAGCCGAGCGGCATGGCGAACGTCGCGCAACGCAGCCAGCGCGTGCTTTGTTCCAGCTTGCCGCGCGCGAACAGCACGATGCCCGACAGCACGAGCGCGAACATCAGAAGCGCGATCCCGACCATGATGTGAAAGGCGAAAAACACCACGGCGACAGGCGGGCGGTCTTCGCGCGGAAAGTCCTTCAGCCCGCGCACGACTCCGTTCGGATCGTGCGTGAGGTAAAGGCTGCCGAGCACGGGAATTGAAATCTCGAAGCGGTTGCGCTCTTCCTTTTCGTCGGGAACGGAGAAGAGATTCGCGGGCACGCGCGAGCCGGTTTCCCACAGACCTTCCATCGCCGCGAGCTTGGCGGGCTGATATTTGAGCGTGTTCAGACCGTGCGAATCGCCGATCACCATCTGGATCGGCACCATGATGATGAGAAAGATCAGCGACATCTTGAGCATCACGCGACTTTCCTCGACAGCGCGTTTTTGCCGCAGATACATGGCGCCGACGCCGAGAATGACGAAGCCCGTCGTGACGAGGAACGCGCTCACCGTATGCCCGAGCCGATACGGAAACGACGGCGTGAAGATCACGTCGAAGAAGCTCACCACTTCGAAGCGGCCGTCCGGCAACATGCGATGCCCTTGCGGCGTCTGCATCCAGCTATTGACGGCGAGAATCCAGAACGACGAGATGACCGTGCCCGCCGCGACGAAGATCGCGGACATGACGTGCGCCCATTGCGGCACGAGCTTGCGTCCGAACAGGAGCACGCCGAGAAACGCCGATTCGAGGAAGAACGCCGTCAGCACTTCGTAGCCCATCAGCGGGCCGACGACATTGGCGGTGGCATCGGAGAAACGGCTCCAGTTGGTGCCGAACTGAAACGGCATGACGATGCCCGACACCACGCCCATGCCGAACGACACCGCGAAGATTTTCAGCCAGAACGCGGACAGGCGCCGGTAGACATCGCGCTTGGTGATCCACCAGTTGAATTCGAGCGTCGCGATGAAGCACGACAGGCCGACCGTGAACGCGGGCAGCAGTATGTGGAACGCGACGACCCAGGCGAACTGGAAACGTGAAAGCAGGACCGAATCGACATCCATGAGCGCTCCTTTTGTGTTTCTGTAAAGGGCGGGGCGAAGGGTGCACGGTCGCACACTGGTGGCGCGCGCTCCATTAATACACGGTTTTACATCGCTCGGCACGAGGAGCGAGAAGCCTTGCTGCACCAAATCGGTATAATTACGGTCTGCTTTCGCCGCGTGGACGACCGCGCGCGCTTCTTGTTACCGGGGACGGCCCCGTTCCTTCGAGGAAGTCACCTCATGTCCTGGATTCTTCTTTTTATCGCCGGTTTGCTCGAAGTGGCATGGGCCGCCGGGCTCAAGTCATCGGAAGGCTTTACGCGGCTCTGGCCGTCGGTGTTCACGCTGGTGACGGCCATCGGCAGCTTCGTCTTGCTTGCCATGGCCATGCGCCAGTTGCCGCTTGGCACCGCTTACGCTGTTTGGACGGGAATCGGCGCGGTCGGCGCGTTTATTTTCGGCATCGTGTTTTTGGGCGAGGCGTTGACGGCGGCGCGTATCGGCAGCGCGGCGCTGATCGTCGCGGGGCTCATCGGACTCAAGCTCTCGTCCGGACATTGACGCGCTGTTGCACCGGCGCCACCGCAATGGTCGCCGGTGCGAGCGGCAGCGCACTTCGGGCGGCATTCGCCGGATGCATTGCTGCACCGCTTCATTTTGCATGGATATAATGGTCTGAAGGCATTTCCGATTTTCAGCAATCTCCGATTGCAGATAACACCACTCGGCGAGCCGCACCGTTTTATCTTTCCGCCTGCGTCACGAGGCTTTTTTCGATATCCTCGTTGATATGGGCGGCTTCTTCCGGCATCCGGGCCGGAAAGAAGCGACGTTCAGACCGGCGCACACGGTTGGCCGGGTTGCTGGCGCAACAAGGAGGCGGCAATGCTTGAGTCACTTTCGCTCGCTGCGGGCCTGTCATGGGCGAGCGGGTTGCGCCTGTATCTCACGGTCTTCATCGCGGGTCTGTTTGAACGCATCGGTCTCATCCATCTTCCTGATTCGCTCGCGGTGCTCGGTTCGCCGTGGGTGATCGGCGTGGCGGCGGTGCTCGCCGTCGTCGAATTTCTCGCCGACAAGATTCCCGCGCTTGATTCGCTGTGGGACGCCATTCACACGTTCATCCGCATTCCGGCGGGCGCCGTGCTTGCCGCCGGCACGCTCGGTCATGCCGATCCGGCCATGCTCACCATCGCGGCGTTGGCGGGCGGAACGCTTGCCGGCGCCTCGCATTTCGCCAAGGCGGGCACGCGCGCGCTGATCAATCTCTCGCCCGAACCGGTGTCGAACTGGGCGGCATCCGCGACGGAAGACATCGGCGTGCTGCTTGGCATCACGCTCGCGCTCTTCGTGCCGGTGCTGTTCCTCGTCATGCTGATTGCGTTCCTGGTCATCGCCGGTTGGGCGCTGCCGCGCCTCGTGCGCGGCGTGCACGGCGGCATATCGCGCATGGCCAAGCACATGCTGCCCGGCAGCGGCGCGCCGCAAACGTCGATCACGAGCCTGCGGAGCAAGCACGATTGAGCACCGCGGCGCGCAACGACTCCACTCCCTCCAAGGCCGCGCTCAAAGCCGACCGCACGCATCCTCCCGTCCGGCTCGATTTTCTGCAGACCGCGCGTCAGGCGTGGCGCATGACCGCGCGTGACTGGCGCGCGGGCGAACTCACCATGCTGCTGCTCGCGCTGGTGCTGGCGGTGGCGGCGCTGTCGAGCGTCGGTTTTCTCTCCGACCGCATGCGTCAAGGGCTCGTGCGCGACGGCCGTCAGATGATCGCGGCGGACTTCGTCGTGCGCTCGGATCATCCCGTCGATGCGATGTTCACCGACCAAGCCAGGTCGCTCGGCCTCGAAACCGCCGGGACCACGATCTTCCCGAGCATGATCAGCTCGACCGCGGCGCAGCCCGCCTCGCGGCTCGCGGCGATCAAGGGCGTGACGCAAGGTTATCCGCTGCGTGGCGCGCTGCGTATCGCGTCGGCGCCCGGCAAGCCCGACGCGCCCGTCAACGGCATTCCCGCGCCCGGCACCGTCTGGGTCGATGCGTCCCTGCTCGATGCGCTGAAAACGCAGCCCGGCGGCACGGTGAAGGTCGGCACGCGCACGTTCAAGGTGGCGGGCATCATCACGCGCGAGATGGATCGCGGCTTTTCCTTCGTCAACTTCTCGCCGCGCCTCATGATGCGCGCCGATGAAATCGCCGCCACGGGATTGCTCGGCTACGGCAGCCGCGTGACTTACCGCTTGCTGGTCGCGGGACCGGATGCGCAGATCGAGCGCTTCGCGCAATTCGCCCGCGATAAGACCGACGGCGGCAAATTGCGCGGCGTCGGACTCGAATCGCTGTCGGACGGGCAGCCGCAAGTGCGGCAGACCATCGATCGCGCGAGCCACTTTCTCACGCTCGTTTCGCTGCTGACGGCGATGCTCGCGGCGGTAGCCATCGCCATGGCCGCGCATCGTTTTGCGCGGCGGCATCTCGACGGCTGCGCCACCATGCGTTGCCTGGGCGTCAGTCAGCGCACGCTGCGCGCGTTGTTTCTGAACGAATTCCTGGCGATCGGCGTGATCGGCAGCGCGCTTGGCGTCGTGCTCGGTTTCGGCGGCCATCTCGTGCTGCTGAACTGGCTGGGCTCGCTCGTCGATGTCGATTTGCCGCAGCCCTCCGTCTGGCCCGCGCTGCAAGGCATTGCGATGGGCCTCGTGCTGCTGCTCGGCTTCGCCCTGCCGCCGCTTTTGCCGCTCACGCGCGTGCCGCCTGTGCATGTGATCCGCCGTGAACTCGGCGATGCAAAGCGCGTCGCTTATGCGGCCTACGGCGTCGGCGTCGTGCTGTTCGCGGCGTTGCTCATCGTCGCGGCGGGCGAGTTGAAGCTCGGCGGCATCGTCGCGGGCGGATTCGCGGCCGGCCTCCTGATCTTCGGCGTGATCGCGCGCGCGGCGTTGTGGGCGGCGGCGCGCTTCGTGCGGCGGGAAAAGAGCCGCGCGGGCGTGGGCTGGCGTTATGCGCTGGCGTCGCTCGAACGGCGCAGCGGCGCGAGCGCGTTGCAGATCACGGCGCTCGGCATCGGCCTCATGTGTTTGTTGCTGATAGCGATGACGCGCGACGACCTCATCAAGGGCTGGCGCGCCGCCACGCCGCCGGATGCGCCCAACGAGTTTCTCATCGACATCCAGCCGGATCAGCGCGAAGGCGTGCTCGCGTATCTGCATGGGCATGGCCAACCCGATGCCGCGCTCTCGCCGATGGTGCGCGCGCGTCTCGTCGCCATCAATGGCAAGGCGGTGAATCCGGACAGCTACGACAAGCCGGATGCAAAACGGCTCGTCGATCGCGAATTCAATCTCTCCTACACCACCGAATTGCCGGGCGATAACCGCGTGACGCAGGGCACGTGGTTCGGCAAGAACGCGCAGCCGGCGGTGTCGATAGAAGAGGGCATCGCGAAAACTATTCGCGTGAAGATGGGCGACACGCTGCGTTTCGATGTCGCCGGCATGCCGGTCGAGGCGCCGGTGACGAGCGTGCGCAAGGTCGACTGGAATTCGTTCAAGGTCAACTTTTTCGTGCTGATGCCGCCCGAGACGCTGGCCGACCTTCCCGCGACGTTCATCACGAGTTTTCATCTGCCGCCGGAACAGGCGCGCACCATCGACGGCCTCGTCGCCGCCTATCCGAACGTGACCGCCATCGATACCGCGCCGATCCTCGCGCAGATTCAGCGAACGCTCGACCAGGTGATCGGCGCGGTGCAGTTCCTGTTCATCTTCACGCTCGCGGCCGGCGTGCTGGTGCTCTATGCGGCGCTTGCCGGCACGCGCGACGAACGCATGCGCGAGTCGGCTCTGTTGCGGGCTTTGGGCGCATCGCATCGGCAGATTCGTTCGGTGCAGGTCGCCGAGTTCGTCGCGGTCGGCGCGTTGTCCGGCCTGATGGCGGCGCTCGGTGCGCAGGGCATCGGTTACGTGCTTGCATCGCGCGTGTTCGAGTTTCATATCGAGTTCAACCCGTGGCTCGTGCCGGTTGGCATCGTCGCGGGCGTTGCTTGCGCGGCGCTCGGCGGCTGGATGAGCCTGCGGCGCGTGCTGGCGCGTCCGGCCTTGCAATCGCTGCGCGACGCCTGAGTTTTCTGTTGTCCAAAAGCAATGAGCGAAGTCAATTCCCAACCTTCCGACGATGAAGTCCAAAAGCCCACGCCGTTCGAACTGATCGGCGGCGAGGAACGTCTGCGCGCGATGGTCGATCGCTTTTACGATCTGATGGACCTCGAACCCGAATTCGCGGGCTTGCGCGCGCTGCATCCGCCGACACTCGACAACTCCCGCGACAAGACCTTCTGGTTCCTGTGCGGCTGGATGGGCAGACCGGATCACTACATCAGCCGCTTCGGCCATCCGCGTTTGCGGGCGCGGCATATGCCGTTCGCCATTGCAACGGCCGAGCGCGATCAATGGTTGCGCTGCATGGCGTGGGCGATGCAGGACATCGGCCTCGACGAGCCTTTGCGCGAGCGCCTTCTCACCTCTTTCTTCGATACCGCCGACTGGATGCGCAACCGGCCCGGCTGATTCGCGCGCTTTTGTATCGGTCCAAGGCAGCGGCGCGTGCGGCATGATCTGCGGAACGGCTTTTTGCCGCCCCACGAAACATCGCAAGGACAAGACATGAGCACACGCGCACTCTTTCGCGAGGACGCTTATCGCACGCAGTGCGAGGCGAGCGTCACGGCTATCGACGAAATGGGCATCCACCTCGATCAAACCGTGTTTTATCCGCTCGGCGGCGGCCAGGCCGGCGATGCGGGCACGCTGACGCTTGCCGACGGCACGAAGATCGTCATCGCCGACACGCGCAAGGCGAAGTTCGAAGGCGCCACGCCCGACGACGCCGTGCATGTGCCCGCGCCCGGCCAGGAAGAAGCGCTTTCGCTTTTGAAGGTTGGCGACAGAGTGAGCGCGGAGATCGACTGGGAGCGGCGGTATCGGCATATGCGGCTGCATACGGCGAGTCATCTGATGTGCGCGGTACTGCCGTATCCGGTGGATGGATGCAGCATCACGAGAGACTATGCGCGCCTCGACTTCGCGACGGTCGAGCCTATCGAACGTGAGCGCGTGGAAGCGCGTCTGGCGGAACTGATCGGCGGCGCGCACGACGTGAATACCGAATGGATCACCGACGACGAGATGACCGCGCGCCCTGAACTCGTCCGCACGATGAGCGTAAAGCCGCCGATGGGCCTTGGCCGCGTGCGCCTGTTGCGCATCGAGAACGTGGATTTGCAGCCATGCGGCGGCACACATGTGCGTAATACGGGCGAGATCGGCGGCTTGCGGATTGCGAAGCTGGAGAAGAAGAGCGCGCGCACGCGGCGACTGGTGCTGGAGCTGGTTTGAACGCGCGAGCGGAAGCACTCGATCCGCGCGCGAGCGCGATACTCGAATTCTGGTTCGGCGCGGTCGGCTCGCCTGAGGCCGGGACGGAACGCAAGCTGTGGTGGAAAAAGAAGCCTGCCTTCGATGCGCAGATCAGCGAGCGTTTCGGCGCGGTGCTCGAAGAAGCGCTGTCGGGCGGTTTGCGTGAATGGGAGCGCACGCCTTCGGGTGCGCTTGCGCTGATCGTGCTGCTCGACCAGTTTTCGCGCAATTGTTATCGGCATACGCCGCGCGCGTTTGCGGGCGACGAGCGTGCGTTGGCGTTGGCGAAAGCGCTGGTCGATTCCGGCGATGATTTGCGCTTGGCCGATGCATACCATCGTGCGTTTGCGTATATGCCATTCGAGCATGACGAGACGATGGAGAGCCAGCTTCGCGCGGTTGAATTGTTTGGGAAATTAGAGAAAGAAGAGGGCGTGACGAGCTTCCATGAATCGGCGATGAAGCATGCGGAAGTCATCGAACGATTCGGGCGCTTTCCGCATCGCAACCGAATTTTGGGCAGGCCGACGACGAAGGACGAAGAAACGTGGCTGACGACACGCGGCGGCTTTTAGAGGGAGGCGAACCCGATGATTGCGCGCAGCGAGTCACAAAGGCGTGGCTAGGAGGTCCGAAGAGCATTAAGACCGGTAGTCAATGTGAGTGCTCGAGTAGAACTGCGCAAAGACAAGGCTTCGATCAGCGGGCCGCAAAGAAGGTCATCAACTGCGGAGAGGTGACAAAAAAATTCGCAGACAACGGCCCATTGCAGGGCAAGCGCTCGAAGAGAATCATCAGCTGCGAACGACTACGAGCGTGAGAAAGGGGAAGTGCTCAAAGGGTTTGTGGTAAATAGCGGGGAACCAGTTGTGCTTCAGAAGCCGGTTCCTAAGCTGCTTTCTTTGGTGACTTTCTTTGCAGCAGCAAAGAAAGTTACCCCTCCGCCGGGGAGGCGGCTACTGAACAAAACGCAGCAAAAGAAAAAAAGAAAGCACTCACCGCCCACCGGCGACATCGATCAAAGCCCCGGTGACATAAGAAGCGGCGTCGGAGAGCAGCCAGACGATAGCCTCGCCGACTTCATCGGCGGACCCGGCGCGCCCGATAGGCGTTTGCCCACCCAGCACCTGAGCCCGATCGGGCTTACCACCACTAGCGTGAATCTCCGTCTCGATGAGACCTGGCCGAATGGCATTGACCCTTACCCCTTCGCGCCCGAGCTCTTTGGAAAGCCCGATGGTGAGTGTATCGATAGCCCCTTTGGAAGCCGCATAATCGACATACTCCCCCGGGCCGCCCAATCTGGCGGCCGCCGAAGAAACATTCACGAGCGACCCGCCCTTGCCACCACGCGAAGTGGAAAGCCGCCGCGCCGCTTCACGAGCGCAAAGAAACGCGCCGAGCACATTGGTATCGAAAATACGTTTCATGCGCTCGATATCCATGTCCGCGAGCATGGAGCCAGGCGCGACGATGCCCGCGTTATTCACCACGCCATCGAGCTTGCCGAACGCCTTCTCGGTGGCATCGAACATCGCGACGATCGCCGCCTCTTCGCACACGTCGCCCTGAATGGCGATCGCCTTGCCGCCAGCGGCTTGCACCGCGGCGACGGTTTCATCGGCGGCACTGGCGTTATTCGCATAGTTCACGCCGACCGACCAGCCGCGCGCGCCCGCGAGCAGCGCTGCCGAGCGGCCGATGCCGCGGCTCGCGCCCGTAATCAGGATGACTTTGGACATCGTGTCGACCGTTAGGGATGGATCAAACCGCGTCGCGCTTTTCGTTCCACTTGTCGAGCGTGCGCGGCGTGTAGTGCTGCAGCTTCGTGATCATCTCGCCGGGCTCGCGCGCAATCTGTATGAGCTCTAGATACTGCTCGCGCATGAAGCCTTCGTCGACGGTATGGCGCAACATGGCCATGAGCGGGTCGTAATAGCCGTTTACGTCCAGCAGGCCAACAGGCTTCTGATGATAACCAAGCTGCGCCCACGTGAACACTTCGAAAAATTCCTCGAAAGTGCCGACGCCACCGGGCATCGCGACGAACGCGTCCGCGAGATCGGCCATGCGCTTCTTGCGCTCGTGCATGTCGGGCACGACGATCAGTTCCGTGAGGTCCGTATGGCCCACTTCCTTCGCAAGCAGCAACTCTGGAATGACGCCGATTGCGCGTCCGCCGGCGGCGAGCACTTCATCGGCGATCAGGCCCATCAAACCGACGCGGCCGCCGCCATACACGAGCGAAAGGTTGGCCTCGACGAGCGCGCGGCCGAACGCCTTGGCCGCTTCGGCATACACAGGGCGGGCTCCGCTCGCGGAGCCGCAATAGACACAAACAGCCTTCATTATCGGGAATCCTTCGGTGTTACGTTCTTCGGCGCGCCCGGCGGCGCTTCCTCGCGCGGCGGCAGGAAGTCGGCGTACTGGCGCTTCGGCAGTTTACCGGACACGAGGTCGTCGAAGAGCTGGCGCGATCGTCCGCGAAGATACGGCGCCATGATCGAAATGATATGCAGACTCGCCTGATGCAACTCCGTGCGGATCGCTTCCTGATCGTTGTACTTGCGCGGGTTCATGACGTACTGATACGAAAGCCAGTAGGTCGAGATCACGCCCATGTTGGTCGCGATGACCTCGATCTCCGCAGGCGTCGCGACCATTTCTTGATCGGCGACGAGCGCTTCGCATAGCTGGCTGGCAAAGCGCACCTTGTGCGTGATGATCTGCTTGAAGTGCGTTTCGAGCGTGCGATTGCGCGCGAGCAGATCGTTCAGATCGCGATAGAGAAAGCGATACGCCCACAGGAAATCGGCCATGTACTGTAAGTACGACCACATTTCATCTATGGTCGGACGATGATCGTCCGGGAACTTCAGGCGCTTCTGAATCTGCTGCTCGAACTGCGCGAAGATGCTGTTGATGATGTCGTCTTTGTTCCGGAAATGGTAGTACAGATTACCTGGACTAATTTCCATTTCCTCGGCGATCGTCGTGGTGGTGACGTTCGGCTCGCCGATATCGTTGAACAACTTCAGCGACAGCTCGAGAATCCGTTCGCGGGTACGGCGGGGAGGTTTGGCTTCCATGTCGTCCGACCTTGGCTTCCGGTGGCGGCGCTCGAAACTCCAAAACGTTCGCGCGACCGGTTTCCGTTGCTATTTTTGAGAATGTCGGACGATTATAAACCGGTCGTTCGGCGCGACAGTGCTGCGTTTCAGGTGACATTCATCTTTTATGGGATACGAGCGAGCCAATTCGACACGACCGGCCAGAGAATCAGCGCCCACGTAATGAGGCAAACGCCGAGCGCGACCATCACGGCCGCGCTGCCGAAATCCTTCGCGCGCTTCGAGAGTTCGTGACGTTCGAGCGAGATGCGGTCGATAGCCGCTTCCACGCTCGAATTGAGCAATTCGACGATCAGCACGAGCAGCACGGATGCGATCAGCGCCGCGCGCTCGACGGGCGCCACCGGCACGAAAAGACTGCATGGCAGAAGAATCGCGGCGAGCGTGAGCTCCTGACGAAACGCGCTTTCCTCGCGAATGGCGACGCGAAAACCGTTGAGCGAGTTCTTCATCGCGTGCCAGGCGCGCGTGAAGCCGCGATTGCCCTTATACGGGTTGAAGGGGAGCGGCGCGAGCGGATCGTCGGGACCTAGCGGTTCGTTTTCCTCATTGGCTTCGACGTCGCCATCGCGCTTGGACTCGAGCGGACGAGGCGCCGCACGGGCGTGCGCTTCGGCGCGTTGCTCGGCGAGCCTCTTTCGCGTCATGCGGCCGCCCGGTCGGTGCTCGGCGCGCGCGGTTCGACCTGGCGCAAATGCGAGGCGAACTGCTCGGAGGCCGCGCGCCACGAGAAACGCTCGGCCCACGCGCGGGCATCGGCGCGTTCGATCTTGAGCGCTTGCAGACAGGCTTCGTGCAGATCTTCATGGAGCGCGCCGGGACCGTGTTCACCTAGCACGTCGATGGGACCCGTGACCGGATACGCGGCGACCGGCGTGCCGCAAGCCATCGCTTCGAGCAGCACGAGGCCGAAGGTATCGGTGCGGCTCGGGAACACGAAGACATCGGCGGCGGCGTAGACCTCCGCCAGTTCCGTCTGCGAGAGCACGCCGAGATAGTTGACGTTCGTATAGCGCGACTTCAGTTCCGCGAGCGCCGGTCCTTCGCCCGCGACCCACTTCGAGCCGGGCAGATCGAGCTTCAGAAACGCTTCCACGTTCTTTTCCACGGCCACGCGCCCGACGTACAGAAAGATGGGCCGCGCGGTGTTGAGCACCTTAGAGTCCATCGGATGAAAGATGTCCAGATCGACGCCACGCGTCCACAGCACGACGTTGGTGAAGCCGTACTGTTCCAGGTCGTGCTTGACGACCGGAGTAGGCGCCATCACCGCCTGCGAATGCCGATGAAACCAGTGCAGAAACCGATAAGTCATGGCGAGCGGAATACCGAAGCGCGCTTTCACGTACTCGGGAAAACGCGTGTGATAAGCGGTCGTGAACGGCAGTTTGTGACGCAGCGCATAGGCACGCGCCGACATGCCGAGCGGGCCTTCGGTCGCGATATGCAGCGCGTCCGGCGCGAATTCGTCGATACGCTTCGCCACGTGCCGGCCCGGCATCAATGATAGGCGAATCTCGGGATAAGTCGGACACGGAATGGTTTTGAACTCGAGCGGCGTGAGCAATTCCACGCGATGCCCGAGGCCCGTGAGTTCGCGGCTCGTCTGCGTAAGCGTGCGCACGACGCCATTGACCTGCGGCTCCCATGCATCGGTGACGATCATGATTTTCATCGGATTTCGGCTCGGGTGAGGATGCGGTTCAGACGGTGGCGCGCACGCGGTTCGGTTGCGCTTCCGGGGAGTGCATGACGGTCCAGTAGACGATCTTCAGTTCGCCGTCTTGGGTCTCGACGAGCGCGGAGAGGCTCTCCACCCAGTCGCCGTCGTTGCAATAGAGAATGCCGTCGATATCGCGTATCTCGGCCTTGTGGATATGCCCGCACACCACGCCATCGCAGCCGCGGCGGCGAGCTTCGTCGGTCATGACCCGTTCGAACTGCGAAATGAAGTTGACCGCGTTTTTGACCTGATGCTTGAGATACTGCGAAAGCGACCAGTAGTCGAAGCCGAGCTTCGTGCGTACGCGATTGAACCAGCGGTTGAGCAGCAGAATCATCGTGTAGGCGGTGTCGCCGAGATAGGCGAGCCATTTCGCATGCTGGATCACGCCGTCGAAGAGATCGCCGTGCACGATCCAAAGACGCTTGCCCGCGAGCGTCGTATGGAAGGCTTCGCCGCGCACGTGGATGTCGCCGAACGCGAGATCGCAGTACTGGCGCGCGGCTTCGTCGTGATTGCCGGGGATATAGACGACTTGCGTGCCCTTGCGCGCCTTGCGCAGGATTTTCTGAATGACGTCGTTGTGCGCCTGCGGCCAGAACCAGCCTTTCTTCAGTTGCCAGCCATCGATGATGTCGCCGACGAGATACAGATACTCCGACTCGTTGTGGCGCAGAAAATCGAGCAGATAGGGTGCCTGGCAGCCGCCGGAGCCCAAATGGATGTCCGACAGCCAGATCGCGCGATAGCGTTGAGGCGCGCTGGAGGATTCGCTGTCGTCGTCGACGCCCGGGTTCGCCGGCAGCGGCAGGGCGGCTTCATGCGTCGCGCCGCGCAGGTCGGCGCTCCGAAAACGATAAGCGGAAGACGCTTCGATTGCCTGCGTGACGGTCGAGTGGAAGGTCATGGGCTCGCGTATCGGGTTTCGATATGCGCATTGCGCCATGCGGCCGTGACCGAGCCGTGACAGTCACGAGAAGTTCTTATTACTTGTAGGGAGCCGGCGCCGTGATGATGCGCGTGCCAGCCAGGCGATCGTGCAGAAACTGCCGCGCCGGATCGAGCCGGACGGCGGCCGCCCACAGCGCGATCCAGGCCGCGAACACGGCGAGCGTCTGCGGCACGGCGAGCCCGAGCAGCGGATGCAGCGCGAGCGGCGGCAGGAACCACAGCCACGCGAGCGCATAGCGCGCGAGCGCCCGGCCAGGCGTGACGGGCTCACCGTGGGCGTCGACCAATTTGAGGCGCCAGGTTTTCATTGGCAGCGTCTGGCCGCCGTGGGTCCAGAACCACACGAAATACGCGGCGAGCACGAGACCGATCCACGTCATCAGCCAGTTGTGATGCGTAAGGCCGTTTTTCTGCTGAGTGAGTGTGCTGAACAAATATCCGGAGATGAACACCACGCCGAACAGGATGACGCCTTCGTAGACCATCGTCGCGAGCCGGCGGCGCAGCGTGGGCGCGTGGAGCGGCGAGAGAGGCGTGGTGGTGGAAGCGGACGCGCTCATGAGCCGTTGTACATGGAAGGCGCTTGCTGCGGGGAGACGGGAATCGGCGTTGCCGGCACGACGCTCGCGGCGTTGGGAATCGCGGGCGTGGCGGGCGAGGCGGTTGAGGTGGAAGAAGGCGATGCAGCCGGCGCACCGGAGCCGCCTTCGGCATGTCCCGCGCCGTGGCCTTGCTCGCGCGCGGCCACGAGCCGGTTGATGTCCTTCACTTCACTCTTGCCGGTCGGCGGCGCGCTGACGACCGTGGGACGGCGCGTGCGCTCGGTGGCGGCGAGCTTTTTCTTCTGCTCTTCGGAAAGCTTCTGGTAAGCATCCCACGCCTTTTCGCGATTCTCCGGCGCGACGGACTTTGAAACCTGATAGTTCTCGCGCGCGACTTTGCGCTGGTCCGGCGTCATGCGCGTCCATTCCTCCATGCGCTGATGCAGACGCTTTTGCGCCTCAGGCGACATGCGGTGATAGCGCGATGCGATCTTCAGCCACTTTTGCTTGCGCTCTTCGCTGAAGGAATCCCATTGCGTGGAGAACGGCGCGAGCGCGACGTGCTGCGCTTCGGTGAGACGATTCCACGAGAGCGGACTGCCGGAAGAGAGCGCCGACAGCGAAAGGCCGGAATCGGCGCCCGAACTTGCGCCGTTGGGCGCGGCGGCGGTCGAGAGCAAGGCGGCGGTGGCTGGGTAAAAGCGCGGATAAGTCGCGGCGAATGCGACCAGACTCGCAATCGCGCAACTAAAGACAATCGCGAGACCGCGCTTGTAACTCACCCGAAAACTCCCCGCCAGGTCTGATGTCAGTTGAAAGATTCGACAATACGCGTCAGTGATTACGCGTCAAATATGCGTTGAAGCCGTGGTCGAGATAGGCGTCGAGCGGCAAGCTGTCGGAGAGCATGGCCGCGTCGATGTCGGCGAGTTCGGCACGGCGCTCCTGATCTTCCCAGTAAGCGATGCCAGCCAGACCGATAGCCAGCGCGCACACCGGCCACACGAGGCCGAAGCCGCCGAGCCGCGCGAACAGGCCCTTCGGCCCTCGCGTCTCGGAGCCGTCGTGCCCCGCGCCGCCCGCCGAGAGGCTCGCGCCTGCTCCGGCCAAAGCCGGCGTGAACGCGGGCGCGGTCATGGCGACCTTCTCCGGCTTTTTGCGCGCGATAGCAGCCCGGCGCGCCTCGGCGAGCCGGTCGACCGCGGCGGCCGGAATATTCGATGTACTTTCGTCCAGCGCGCGAACTACCTTCAGCGCGAACTCGTTTTCCTTTGAATCAAGAACGGAACTCATAGCGTGATCCCTTTGGCTTTCAGGGCGTGCGCGAGGGCGTGCGTGGCGCGTGAACAATGCGTTTTGACGCTGCCCTCGGAGCAGCCCATGGCGGCGGCCGTCTCTGCGACATCCATATCTTCCCAGTAACGCATGAGAAAGGCTTCTCGTTGACGTGCCGGCAATTTCTGGATTTCCGCGTCGATCAGGTTGAGTACCTGTTCGCGTTCCAGTTTGTTCTCGCTGCTCTCGCTGCCGAGTGCGCCGTCTTGCGATTCGAAGGATTCGAGCGGGTCGAACTCGTCGTCGTCCGCGTTTCCGAAGGACGAAAAGAGGCTGACCCACGTGTTCCGCACCTTCTGGCGACGGAAATAGTCGTGCGTCGCATTCTGGAGGATACGCTGGAAAAGCAGCGGAAGCTCGGAAGGCGGCTTGTCACCGTATTTTTCCGCCAGTTTGATCATGGCGTCCTGCACGATGTCCAGCGCCGCGTCGTCGTCGCGGACGGTGTACACGGTCTGTTTGAACGCGCGTCGTTCGACGCCCGCCAGGAAATCGGCAAGTTCCTTGTCTGATGCCATCCGTTGGGAGCCCGGCGCAACGAATTTGCGTCGAAAGGGATCGTGGGTTCTAGGAAAACCTGCGGATGCTAGCAAATTTTCGCCACGCCGGGAGGATTTGGGACGATTTGTTGCCCGATTTACGTACTCGCTGCTCCAAGCGTCAAACGTTGTGCTAAATCTGAGCTTTTTCCGAAAAGCGTCGGATCGGAGATTTCCGAAACTTTTTTCTTGACCCGTTGCGCGCGCCGGGCTACATTTTCCGACTCGCATCATAAAGTGAAATGTCTGCTTTGAGGCGAGCCCAAGAAGCACGCCAGTCAATTCAAGACGCGCCGCTTGAACCCGAGCCACAAGCCCGGCAGAGAGCACCCGATCAATTTTTTGCCGAAAATTCGAAAGGTGATGAATGAACATGCCCAGCGCGGAATTCTCCACGTCGGATACGACTCCCCCTCACGAAGCTGACTCCATCGGCGGCACCGTGCTCATGCGCGCGCTCGCTGACGAGAAGGTCGAGTTCATTTGGGGCTATCCCGGCGGCTCGGTACTCTACATCTACGACGAGCTGTACAAGCAGGACCAGATCCAGCACATTCTCGTGCGCCACGAACAGGCCGCCGTACACGCCGCCGACGCCTATGCGCGCTCGACCGGCAACGTGGGCGTGTGCCTCGTGACTTCCGGCCCCGGCGTCACCAATGCGGTGACGGGTATTGCCACGGCCTATATGGATTCCATTCCGCTCGTCATCATCAGCGGGCAGGTTCCGACCGCGGCCATCGGCCTCGACGCGTTCCAGGAGTGCGACACCGTCGGCATCACGCGGCCCTGCGTCAAGCACAACTTTCTCGTGAAGGACGTGCGCGATCTCGCCGCCACCGTCAAGAAAGCGTTCTACATTGCCCGCACGGGTCGTCCCGGTCCGGTGCTGATCGACATTCCGAAGGACGTGTCGAAGGCGCCGTGCAAGTACGAACCGCTGAAGAGCGTGTCGCTGCGTTCGTATAACCCGGTGACGAAGGGCCACTCCGGCCAGATCCGCAAGGCGGTGCAACTGCTGCTTTCGGCCAAGCGCCCGTATATCTATACCGGCGGCGGCATCATCCTCGCGGATGCATCGCGCGAACTGAACCAATTCGCCGATTTGCTGGGCTATCCGGTCACCAACACGCTGATGGGTCTGGGCGGTTACCGCGCGAGCGACAAGAAATTCCTCGGCATGCTCGGCATGCATGGCACGTACGAAGCCAACATGGCCATGCAGAACTGCGACGTGCTGATCGCCATTGGCGCGCGCTTCGACGACCGCGTGATCGGCGACCCGGCGCACTTCGCATCGTCGCCGCGCAAGATCATCCACATCGACATCGATCCTTCGTCCATTTCCAAGCGCGTGAAGGTGGACATTCCCATCGTCGGCGACGTGAAGGAAGTGCTGAAGGAGTTGATCGAGCAGTTGCAGACGGCGGAACACGGCCCTGACACGCAGGCGCTCAAGTCGTGGTGGGACCAGATCGAAGGCTGGCGCTCGAAAGACTGCCTCGCTTACGACCGCAAAAGCGAGATCATCAAGCCGCAATATGTCGTCCAGAAGCTGCATGAACTGACCGACGGCAACGCCTTCGTCTGTTCGGATGTCGGTCAGCATCAGATGTGGGCCGCGCAGTTCTATCCGTTCAACAAGCCGCGCCGCTGGATCAACTCGGGCGGTCTCGGCACCATGGGCTTCGGCTTGCCGGCAGCCATGGGCGTGAAGATGGCCTTTCCCGACGAGGAAGTGGTCTGCATCACGGGCGAAGGCTCCATCCAGATGTGCATTCAGGAGCTCTCGACGTGCAAGCAGTACAACACGCCCGTCAAGATCATCTCGCTCAACAACCGCTATCTCGGCATGGTGCGCCAGTGGCAGCAGATCGAATACAAGAAGCGCTATTCCAGTTCCTACATGGACGCGCTGCCTGACTTCGTGAAGCTCGCCGAAGCGTATGGGCATGTCGGCATTCGCGTCGAAAAGACCGCGGACGTCGAGCCGGCGCTGAAGGAAGCGCTGCGCCTGAAAGATCGCACCGTATTTCTCGACTTCCAGACCGATCCCACCGAAAACGTATTTCCCATGGTGCAAGCAGGCAAGGGCATCACGGAAATGCTGCTCGGCTCGGAAGATCTATAACGCGGCTTTGACTCGCGAGGCCCGGGCGCACCCGTCTTCACAAAGGACGAGCGCCGCGCACGGGTTTTTCGAAGCAGACGCCAACTGGATAAACCTCGGGAAAAGACATGAAACACATCATCTCCGTACTGCTGGAAAACGAACCGGGCGCGTTATCGCGTGTCGTCGGGCTCTTTTCCGCGCGCGGCTACAACATTGAAACGCTGACGGTGGCGCCGACCGAAGACAGTTCGCTGTCGCGGCTGACCATCGTCTCGATTGGCTCGGACGACGTGATCGAACAGATCACGAAGCACCTGAACCGCCTGATCGAGGTGGTGAAAGTGGTCGACCTGACAGAGGGCGCCCACATCGAGCGCGAGCTGATGCTCATCAAGGTAAGAGCGGTCGGCAAGGAACGCGAAGAGATGAAGCGCATGGCGGATATCTTCCGTGGCCGCATCATCGACGTGACCGAAAAGACCTACACGATGGAACTGACAGGCGCATCCGACAAACTCGACGCGTTCATTCAGGGGCTCGACGCCACGGCCATTCTGGAAACGGTTCGCACGGGCAGTTCCGGCATCGGCCGGGGCGAGCGCATTCTGAAGGTTTAAACCTACACTCATTTCGACTAGTTTTCTCTGCCTGCGCGGAGACAGACCTCAAGGAACCACCATGAAAGTTTTCTACGACAAAGACGCCGACCTCTCCCTCATCAAGGGCAAGCAAGTCACCATCATCGGTTATGGCTCGCAAGGCCATGCGCACGCGCTGAACCTGAAGGAAAGCGGCGTGAACGTGACGGTCGGCCTGCGTAAAGGCGGTGCTTCGTGGAGCAAGGCCGAGAACGCGGGCCTGAAGGTCAAGGAAGTGGCCGAAGCCGTGAAGGGCGCGGATGTCGTCATGATGCTGCTGCCCGACGAGCAAATCGCCGAAGTCTACAAGAACGAAGTCCACGCCAATGCCAAGGAAGGCGCGGCGCTGGCGTTCGCGCACGGCTTCAACGTGCATTACGGCCAGGTGATCCCGCGCGCGGATCTGGACGTCATCATGATCGCGCCGAAGGCGCCGGGCCACACCGTGCGCAACACGTATCAGCAAGGCGGCGGTGTGCCGCACCTGATCGCGGTGGCACAAGACAAGTCGGGTTCGGCCCGCGACGTGGCGCTGTCGTATGCGGCGGCCAACGGCGGCGGACGTGCCGGCATCATCGAAACGAACTTCCGCGAAGAAACCGAAACCGACCTGTTCGGCGAGCAGGCCGTGCTGTGCGGCGGCACGGTGGACCTGATCAAGGCTGGCTTCGAAACGCTGGTGGAAGCGGGCTACGCGCCGGAAATGGCGTACTTCGAGTGCCTGCACGAGCTGAAGCTGATCGTCGACCTGATCTATGAAGGCGGTATCGCCAACATGAACTACTCGATCTCGAACAACGCCGAGTATGGCGAGTACGTGACGGGTCCGCGCATCGTCACGGAAGAGACGAAGAAGGCGATGAAGGCCGTGCTGAAAGACATCCAGACCGGCGAATACGCGAAGAGCTTCATCATCGAAAACCGCGCTGGCGCGCCGACGCTGCAATCGCGTCGCCGTCTGACGGCCGAGCATCAGATCGAGCAGGTCGGCGAGAAGCTGCGCGCCATGATGCCGTGGATCGCGAAGAACAAGCTGGTCGATCAGTCGAAGAACTAAGTCTCGCTTCGAGGGGTTCGTAACTTGCCCCTTCTCCGTTTGCGTGGAGATAGACCGCGTTTCCGAGGGGCCTGCTGCTTGCGCCATTTTCTCCGCATGCGTGGAGATCGATGTTTGCAGCACGTTTCTTGCTGAAACTAAAGCCGTCCGGATGCCCTGTGCTCCGGGCGGCTTTTGCTATCCTACGGTTTTAATAAAACATCGAACTCGTTCATGAACTATCCTCATCCGATCATTGCCCGCGAAGGCTGGCCGTTCATCGCCATCGCGGCCGTCGTTGCGATTCTCGTGCAGGCGCTCGGCGGCTTCGGCTTCGCCTGGATTTTCTGGCTGATCGTGATCTTCGTCGTCCAGTTTTTTCGCGACCCGCCGCGTCCCATTCCCGCGCAGGCCAACGCCGTGCTGTGTCCGGCCGACGGGCGCATCGTCGCGGTCGAAACTGCGCATGATCCGTATGCGGGCCGTGAGGCGCTCAAGATCAGCGTGTTCATGAACGTTTTCAACGTGCATTCGCAGCGTTCGCCGGTCGATGGCGCCATCAGCAAGGTTCAGTACTTCCCGGGCGCGTATCTGAATGCGGCGGTCGAGAAGGCATCGACGGAGAACGAGCGCAATGCCATCGTCTTGCAGACGGCGAGCGGTCATACCGTGACGTCGGTGCAGATCGCGGGCCTCATCGCACGACGTATTCTCTGCTACGTGCATGTGGGCGAGCCGCTCACGCGCGGTCAGCGCTATGGCTTCATTCGTTTCGGTTCGCGCGTCGACGTGTATCTGCCGATTGGTAGCCGTCCGCGTGTCTCGATTGGCGAGAAAGTGTCCGCATCGTCGACGATCCTCGCCGAGTTCGCGGAATAACGCCGGGGGTTTCGATGGCGGCATTCAAACCGCGCCGTAACCGTATGAACGGCGCGACTCCGCGCGCCTTCCGGCGCAACAAGGCCGCGCAGGACGTCGGCGCCGTGGAAACGCGGCGCGCCAAGCGGCAGCAGTTCCTGCGCAAACGCGGCATTTATCTCCTGCCTAACGCGTTCACCACGGCGGCGCTCTTTTGCGGCTTCTTCGCTGTCGTCCAGGCGATGAACGTTCGCTTCGAGATCGCGGCCATCGCCATTTTCGTCGCGATGGTGCTCGATGGCATGGACGGACGCGTCGCGCGCATGACGCACACGCAGAGCGCGTTCGGCGAGCAGTTCGACAGCCTTTCGGACATGGTGTCGTTCGGGGTCGCGCCGGCGCTCGTCATGTATGAATGGGTTTTGAAGGATCTCGGCCGCTGGGGCTGGCTCGCGGCCTTCGTGTACTGCTCCGGCGCGGCGTTGCGGCTTGCGCGCTTCAATACGAACGTGGGCGTGGTCGACAAGCGCTATTTCCAGGGCTTGCCGAGTCCGGCCGCGGCTGCGTTGATCGCGGGCTTCGTGTGGCTCGCGACCGATAACCGCGTGCCACTCAAGCTCGTGTGGCTGCCGTGGGTGGCCTTTGCACTTACTGTCTATGCGGGCGTGACGATGGTATCGAACGCGCCGTTCTACAGCGGCAAGGCGCTGGATGTGCGGTATCGCGTGCCATTCGCGGGCGTGTTGCTCGTCGTGGTGGCGTTCGTGCTGGTGTCGTCAGATCCGCCGGTCATGCTGTTTTGCCTCTTCGTTCTGTACGGCTTTTCGGGCTACGTCTGGTGGGGATATATGGCGATACGCGGGCGGCCGAACCCGGCGCGTAGCTCGCAGCGGGATGGTTGAGGGGCATTACTGTCATCGTGAGAAAAAGCAAAGGCGGCGATTTGAAAGATCGCCGCCTTTTTGCTTACCGACAGTGTCCAAGGACAAACAGCGCGCGCGGATATTGTCGCGAGTCGACGCGACTAGTGCAGGTGTTCGCGAACGGCTCAACCCGCCACTAACGTGCCGTTCTGCACACGTACGCGTTGACCTTCGCCGAACGGCGGTTGCTGCTTATACGTGAAGTAGCGCGTCTTGCCGTTTTCCATCCGCACGCGCACCGAATAGTCCGTCTCGCTGCGAACGTGTTTCTCGACCGAATTTCCTGCCAGACCGCCGCCAAGCGCGCCAAGGAGCGTCATTGCGGTACGTCCGCCACCACGGCCGAACTGGTTGCCGACGACGCCACCCGCCACCGCGCCGCCCACCGCACCGATGCCGGTACCGTGTCCTTCCTGACGAACGGCTGAGATGGCTTCAACCGTCCCGCAGGTCGAGCAATAAGCCGGATGCGCGGGAGGCTGTTGTGCATACGACGGTTGCTGAACAGGCGGCTGTTGTTGAGCTTGCTGCTGGGCCGCCCGTTGCTGCGCGGCTTGTTCCGCGGCTTGCTGTTGAGCGGCTTGTTGCTGCGCTGCCTGCTGTTGTGCTTGTTGCGCCGCTTGCTGCTGTTGTGCTTGTTGCGCAGCGCTGGGTTGCTGCTGCGCGACGGCTGCCGCCTGCGTCTGCGCCGTATCCGCCGAATTGCTCGATGCGCGCGGGAAGATTCCCGTCATCGCAGCCGTGGCCACGAGACTCGCGACGATCACCGCGCCCGCCGCCGTGGCGATGAGCGGATGCAGACGCCGTTGTGGCGGTTGACCATTGCCTGTCGAGGGCGAAGTGGCCGGCGTAAATTTACTGTTCCCGTTATCCATTTTTTGGACCTCCGTGCCGAGGCTTTGGGAGCGCGGATGCGCTGACTATAAGCGGCATACTGCCGATGCCGTCTGTGCAATACGATTCTCGGGGAACCCCGGATTTCATGCTTAAGCGGTTGTAACAAATGCTCAACCGCTAGGCACAAGGTGGAAAGCACAAATAATGCCAAACGTGATCCGCCTTGTCCGAAGGCGATTTGACGCGAGCAAGACCCGCTCGACCTTTACCAGTAGTTACAAAAAGATGATGCCTCGGGCAAAAACGGCTGGAAATAAGCTGATCGTCAGCGGGGCGCTCCTCGCGCGTAGGCGCCGCCACTTCTTGAACGGTCTCTTGTTCCCGCGTTGCGCCTCACACAAAGAGAAAGTCTTCGCGTAACGCGTGGAATGCCATTGCCGTAACCGCCCGGCAAAACGCTAAATCGCTTGCAACGCGACGACGCAAGAAGCCCCATCGACATAACCAATCGTCGATGCCGTTTCGCGTTTATTCGCCATGCTGATCGTTTCAGAGATGCGCGTCGGCCGTTCTCTAACCGAGTGTGTTCCGGCGAATTCGCGCAGCGTATGCTGACCCAGCCGCGCGAAGGCAGTCGCGAGGATCGATGCCTCCCGTCGATTACGAGACCCGCACAGAGAGACGCTCCGTGGCCACGATCCGGCACGGCGAGAAGCGGCAGCACGATCGAACGTGGCAGCGGCGCGAAGCAGTCACACGACGCGCATCGATGCCGGTGCTCGACTCATCGTGTATCGCCAAGCGCCAGCAGTTCACGCCAATCGAGGGCATGAAATGGAATTCAAACGCGAAAAATACGAGCGGCTGCTCGCTTTCGCCAGTACTTTGCCGCCGCTGCCGACCGCAGTCGCTCATCCATGCGATCACGACTCTCTGTCTTCCATCATCGAGGCGGCGCGGCTCGGGCTCGTCGCGCCGATTCTCGTGGCCTCGCGCAGCAAACTCGAAGCGGTCGCCAGCGAGTGCAATCTCGATCTCGGCGATCTACCCATCATCGACGTTCCGCACAGCCACGCGGCGGCGGAAGTCGCGGTGCAGCTCGTGCATGAAGGGCGCGCGGAAGCGCTGATGAAAGGCTCGCTGCACACCGACGAACTGATGGGCGCGGTGGTCACGCGCAACGGCTTGCGCACCGGGCGGCGCGTGAGCCACTGTTTCGTGATGGATGTTCCCGGCCGCGAAAACGCCCTGATCATCACCGACGCCGCCGTCAACATCTCACCGACGCTCGACCAGAAGCGCGACATCGTGCAGAACGCCATCGATCTCGCTCACGCATTGCGCATTGCCGAGACGCGGGTAGCGATTCTTTCCGCGATGGAAACCGTGAATTCGAAGGTGCCCTCGACGCTAGATGCCGCCGCGCTCTGCAAGATGGCCGATCGCCAGCAGATCACGGGCGGCATTCTCGACGGCCCGCTCGCGCTCGACAACGCAATCAGCGAGGAAGCCGCAAGGATCAAGGGGATCGAATCACCGGTGGCGGGGCGCGCGAACGTGCTCGTCGTGCCGGACCTCGAATCCGGAAACCTGCTGGCAAAAAGCCTGTCGTTTCTCGCCGGCGCGGATGCAGCGGGCATCGTGCTGGGCGCGAAGGTGCCGATCATCCTGACGAGCCGTGCGGATTCGATCATGACGCGGCTCGCATCATGCGCGGTGGCCTCGCTCGTGGCGCTCGCGCGGCGCGAGAATCCTTCGGCCGCGATCGTCTAGAGGGATGTATGGACGTCGTTCTGGTCATCAACGCGGGGTCGTCCAGCATCAAGTTTCATGCATACGTCGAGATGGAAGGCAGCCTCGATCCTGTCGCCGGCGGCAAGCTCGAAGAGATCTACGGCAAGCCGTACTTCGAGGCCAGGCGGCCGAACGGCGAACTCATCGACGAAAAGCATTGGCCCGAAGGCGAACAACTCGGGCACGACAATGCGATCACGTTCTTGCTGAACTGGCTGCGTGAACGCTCTTCCGGCGCGAAACTGCTTGCCGTGGGTCATCGTGTGGTGCATGGCGGTGAACGATTTGCAGCGCCGGTGCGCGTCGATACGGACGTGCTCGCGCAACTGGAAGCGCTCGTTCCGCTCGCACCGCTTCATCAGCCGCATAACCTCGCAGCGATCCGCGCGATACGAGCGCGCAATCCGCAGGTGCCACAAATCGCATGTTTCGATACGGCCTTCCACCATACGCAGCCCGCATCGGCAACGCGCTTCGCGCTGCCGCCCGAGATCACGCAACGCGGTGTGCGGCGCTACGGGTTTCACGGGCTGTCGTACGAGTACATCGCGAGCGTTCTGCCGCAATACAGCGCGAAGGCCGCCAATGGCAAGAGCGTGGTGCTTCATCTTGGCAACGGCGCGAGCATGACGGCGCTCGATCGAGGCAAGAGCATCGCCAATACGATGGGCTTCACGGCCGTCGAAGGGCTCGTCATGGGCACGCGCTGCGGGAGCATCGATCCCGGCGTGCTGCTGTGGATGATGCAGGAAGCGCGCATGGACGCACATGCCATCGAGACGCTGCTCTACAAGCGCTCCGGTCTGCTCGGCGTGTCGGGCATTTCCAGCGATATGCGCACGCTGCTCGCGAGCGATGCCCCCGCTGCCGCCGAAGCGGTCGATCTGTTTTGCTATCGAATCTCGCGCGAACTCGGCTCGCTTGCGGCCGCGCTCGGCGGGCTCGATGCGCTCGTGTTTACCGGCGGCATCGGCGAACGTGCGGCGCCCGTGCGCGAGCGCGTGGGGCGCGCGGCGGCATGGCTCGGCGTATCGCTCGACGACGCGGCCAATGCACGCCACGAACGGCGCATCGACGATTCGACGAGCGCAGTCGATGTCTGTGTCATCCCGACGAACGAAGAATTGATGATTGCCCGTCACGCGTTAAGGCTGCTGGGAAGCTGAACGTCGGCGGGCGCATTGCCAGCGGAAAGACGATGCGTGGCGCGGCTGACATCGACAAGAGGACGTTATGAACGCAATCAGGACGCTGCTCGAAGCTCAGCCGCTCTTCACGTTGTTCCTCACGATCGCGCTCGGCTATGTGATTGGCGAGATCAGCCTCAAAGGCGTCTCGCTCGGATCGGGGGCCGTGCTTTTCGTCGGCTTGGCAATCGGCGGATTCGCGCCGAAAGCCTTGCCGCCCGCGCTGCTCGGCACGCTCGGCTTGTTGCTGTTTCTGTACGGCATCGGCATTCAGTACGGCGCGCATTTCTTCAAGGGACTGACGAGCGCGGACGGATTGCGGGCCAACGCGGCAGCGGCGCTTGGCGTCGTCGCGGCGGGTTTCGTGTCGCTCGCGCTGGTGCCGGCGTTCGGTCTCAGGCTCGACGAAACGCTCGGCTTGTTCGCGGGCTCGGGAACCAGTACGGCAACGTTGCAAGCCGTGATCTCAACCTTGCATAGCGATGGCGCCGCCGTGGGCTACAGCGTGACTTATCCATTCGGCGTCGCCGGTCCGATACTGATGATCTACGCCCTCGGCGCGTTGCTCAAAGTGAAGATCGAGGCGCCGCCCGAAAGCAACATCGAGACGGCGGAGATCGCCCTGCAAAATCCCGCGCTCGTCGGTCTCAGCGCAGTCGAACTTCATGCGGAGTTGCCGGATGGCGTGACCATTGCCGCCGTTCGCCGCGCGCATCGCAACCGGCTGCCGACCGCGGATTTCGTTCTGCAAACCGGCGATGTCCTGCTGGCAACGGCATTGGAGCCGGCCGCGCTGGAGGAGGCGGCCACACTCATCGGCGAGGTTCAGCCGGGCAGAATCACGCGGCATCGGGAAGATCTGGATTACCTGCGCGTGTTCGTATCGAGCCGGGTCATGACCGGGCAGCGCATTGGGGACATTCGATTTCCCGATGGCGTCGTCTGCTCGATTGCTCATGTGCGCAGAGGCGACGCCGACATGTTGCCTCACGTCGATCTGATTCTGGAATCCGGAGACAGGGTCGGGTTGCTGGTGAATCGGACGCATGCCAAAGCGGTTCGCAAACTGTTCGGCGACTCGATCAAAGGGACGGCCGAACTCAGCTTCATCTCGATTGGCGTTGGCGCCGCGATTGGCTTGCTCATTGGCATGATTCCGATTCCCGTGCCCGGCGTGGGGAAACTGACGCTCGGGCTTGCGGCGCTGCTGCTGACCGCGCTTTATCTCGGGAAGATTCGTCGCTCGGGGCCATTTATCTGGAGCGTGCCATTGTCGGCGAATCTGGTTCTGCGGAACTTCGGGTTGACCATTTTTCTGGCACAAGTCGGGATTGCTTCCGGACCGAAATTCTTTGCCGAAGTAGGTGCGACGGGTGTTTCGCTCCTGCTTTACGGCGCGGCGATTCTGATTGCGTTAGTGCTCGTGACGGCGTTTTTTTGCTTGGTGATTTTCAAGCTGCCGTTCGATACCACCATTGGCGTTCTCAGCGGTGCTACGGGAAATCCCGCCATTCTCGCGTTTGCCAATCGCGTGACGCCAACCGATAAACCGGATATCGGCTATGCCATGATTTTCCCGTCGATGACCATTCTGAAAATTCTGTTCGCGCAGATTGCCGCCGTGTTGATGGGGCATTGATCAGAAGCGCTGCAAGACAGCGCTGACATCACTGTCAGCGCCACTAACTCAGTCCTCGCGACGCAGATGCGGGAACAAAATTACGTCGCGGATGCTCGGGCTGTCGGTCAGCAACATCACTAGCCGGTCGATGCCGATTCCGCAGCCGCCTGTCGGCGGCATGCCGTATTCGAGGGCGCGAATATAGTCGGCATCGAAAAACATGGCTTCTTCGTCGCCAGCGTCTTTCTGATCGACTTGCTTCTGAAAGCGCGCGGCCTGATCTTCCGGATCGTTCAATTCGGAAAAGCCGTTGGCGATCTCGCGGCCCGTGATGAACAACTCGAAGCGCTCCGTAATGCCCGCCACGCTGTCCGACTCACGCGCGAGCGGCGACACTTCGATTGGATAATCGACGATATATGTCGGCTCCCACAGTTGCGATTCAGCCGTCTCTTCGAAAAGCGCCAATTGCAATGCGCCAATGCCCGCATTCAAAAACGCCGGTTGCGTCGTATCAACGCCGAACTTTTTCAATTCCGTGCGCAGGAACGCGGCGTCGCCGAGTTGCGCGTCGGTGTATTGCGGCGCGTATTTTTGAATAGCCTGATTGATCGTCAGCCGATGGAACGGCTTCGAAAAATCGAGTTCGCGGCCCTGATACGTGATGCTCGCGGTGCCGAGCGAGTCGATTGCCGCCTGGCGGATCAGTTGCTCGACGAAGTCCATGAGCCAGTGATAATCCGTGTATGCGGCGTAGAACTCCATCATCGTGAATTCCGGGTTGTGTCGCGGCGACACGCCTTCGTTCCGGAAATTACGATTGATCTCGAACACACGCTCGAAGCCGCCGACGATCAGCCGCTTCAAATACAGCTCCGGCGCGATGCGCAGGAACATCTGCATGTCGAGCGCGTTGTGGTGCGTAACGAAAGGCTTGGCGGCCGCGCCGCCCGGAATGGGGTGCAGCATTGGCGTTTCGACTTCCATGAAGCTCGCCTGCGCCATGAAATTGCGAATGGACGTGACCGCCTTGGTCCGCGCCATGAAGGTCTTGCGCGACTCCGGCGTGACGATCAGATCGACATAACGCTGGCGATAGCGCATTTCCTGATCGGCAAGGCCGTGAAACTTGTCGGGCAGCGGACGCAGCGCCTTCGAAAGCAGGCGCAGTTCCGTGCAGCGCACCGACAGTTCGCCCTTGTTCGTGCGAAACAGGACGCCGCGCGCGGCGACGATATCGCCCAGGTCCCACTTCTTGAAGGCGTCGTAAGTCTCGGCGCCGACGTCGGCGGGCGTGATGAAGAACTGGATCTGGCCGCTGCCGTCCTGGACCGTCGCGAAGCTGGCCTTGCCCATCACGCGCTTGAGCATCATGCGGCCGGCAAGCGCCACGGGCAGGGGATTGGCTTCGAGTGCTTCCTTGTCGGTATTGGCGAATTCGCCTTGCAGCGCGGCGGCCTGATGCGTCGGACGGAAGTCGTTCGGATAAGCGACTCCTTGCTCGCGCAGCGCGCGCAATTTGTCGCGACGCTCGCCGATGATCTGGTTTTCTTCCAGTTCGGGCGCGGCGCCCGCTTGAGTCGGTTCGGTCATGATGTGTAGCTTTCGATACGGTGGGATGCGGCGCGGCGAGGGCCAGACGAAAGCGCGGATACCGAAAGCCGGGATCCGCGCCGCGAAACTCAAACGCCCTGTTTCAGGCTCGCGCTGATGAAGTCGTCGAGGTCGCCGTCGAGCACGGCGCGCGTGTTGCTCATTTCCACGCTGGTGCGCAGGTCCTTCACGCGGCTCTGGTCGAGCACATAGGAGCGGATCTGATGGCCCCAGCCCACATCGGTCTTGCTCGATTCGAGCTTGTCCTGTTCGGCCTGGCGCTTGCGCATCTCGAATTCGTAGAGACGCGCCTTCAGCATCTGCATGGCTTCAGCGCGGTTGCGGTGCTGCGAGCGGTCGTTCTGGCACTGCACGACGATGCCGGTCGGCGCGTGCGTGAGACGCACCGCGGAGTCGGTCTTGTTGATGTGCTGGCCACCCGCGCCCGAAGCGCGATACGTGTCCGTGCGGATATCGGCGGGATTGATTTCGATCTCGATCGAATCGTCGATTTCCGGATACACGAACACGGACGAGAACGACGTATGCCGCCCGCCCGACGAGTCGAACGGCGACTTGCGCACGAGGCGGTGAATGCCCGTCTCGGTACGCAGATAGCCGTAGGCGTATTCGCCTTCCACCTTGATGGTCGCGCTCTTGATGCCGGCGACGTCGCCTTCGGATTCCTCGAGCACTTCGGTCTTGAAGCCCTTGCGTTCGCAATAGCGAAGATACTGGCGCAGCAGCATGGACGCCCAGTCGCACGCCTCGGTGCCGCCCGCGCCCGCTTGGATGTCGATGAAGCAATTGTTCGGGTCGGCCGGGTTCGAGAACATCCGGCGAAATTCCGTGTCTTCGACGCGCACTCGCAGTGCTTCCGCGTCGGTTTCACAGGCGACGAGCGTTTCTTCGTCGCCTTCCTCGTGCGCCATCTCGAAGAGATCGCTGGCGTCGCGCAGGTCGTTGTCGAGCGCGGTGAGTTTCGACACCACGCCGTCCAGCAGCTTCTTCTCACGACCGAGCGCTTGCGCGTTCTTCGAGTCGTTCCAGACGTTCGGGTCTTCGAGTTCTTTGTTGACTTCGGCTAGACGCGCTGACTTGGCGTCGTAGTCAAAGATACCCCCGTAGCTCGCCCGCGCGACGGCGCAGGTCGGCCAGAAGGCTTTCGATCGCGTTGAGACGTTCCGCTTCCATTGTCGATCTTCGGCTTCGTAAAAAGGTGCAATTATAGCCGATCGACCGGGTTTTCCCGCTTCGAGCGGGCCGTTCCGGCGGGTTTTCAGCCCGCGTGTTCGACGATCAGCTGCACGCGCGCCACGCCGTTCCACGAATCGCTGACGAGCCGGTAAGCGACCGTCGCGCGCGCCGGGAGCGGGTCGACATGGTTGAACCAGATCGCGTTGAAGCGCTGGCGCCCGCGCAGAAGTTGTAGCTTCAGATGCTTGTCCTTGACGAGCGCCTGCGACGCGACCTCGAACTCGCCGGAGAACGTGGGCGCCGGAAAGCCTTGTCCCCACACGGCTGCATCGATCAATTCGACGAATTGCGGCGTGAAATACGCGTCCTCCAGTTCGCCATCGGTTTCGATGGTGCGTGAAAGCGCGTCGGCCGTCAGCCATTCGCGTCCGATGGCCTCGAACGCGGCCGTGAAGCGCGGAATGTCTGCGGTGGCGAGCGTGAGGCCCGCCGCCATCGCGTGACCGCCGAATTTGTGGATGAGACCGGGTTCGCGCTTCGAAATGAGATCGACGGCGTCGCGCAGATGAAAGCCCGGAATCGAGCGGCCGGAGCCTTTGCAGAGCACGCCGCTGTCGTCGGCGTGCGCGAAGGTGAACGACGGCCGATGAAACCGCTCCTTCAGCCGCCCCGCGACGATGCCGATCACGCCCTGATGCCAGCTCGCGTCGTAGAGCGTGAGCGTGGCGCGCTCGCCGGGGTCGAGCGTCTGCAATTCGGCGAGCGCCTGCTGCTGCATGCCCGCTTCGATCTCGCGGCGCTCGCGGTTCATGCCGTCGAGTTGTTGCGCGAGTTCCCACGCGCGGCCGATATCGTCGGTCGTCAGGCATTCGATGCCGAGCGACATGTCCGACAGCCGTCCCGCCGCGTTCAGACGCGGTCCGAGCGCGAAGCCCAGATCGAAGCCGGAAGCGGTGCGCGCATCGCGACTCGCGGCCCGGAAAAGCGCGGCGATGCCCGGCTGCATGCGGCCCGAGCGAATCCGCTTCAAACCCTGCGCGACGAGAATGCGATTGTTGGCGTCGAGCTTCACGACATCCGCGACGGTGCCGAGCGCGACCAGATCGAGCAGGCCGTCGAGACGCGGTTCGGGGCGGCCATCGCCATAGGTGTCGCGACGCCGCAGTTCGGCGCGCAGCGCGAGCAGCACGTAGAACATCACGCCCACGCCCGCGATGCATTTGCTCGGAAACGCGCAGCCCGGCTGATTCGGATTGACGATCGCGCGCGCGGCGGGCAACTCGTCGCCGGGCAAGTGATGGTCGGTGACGACGACTTCCATGCCGAGCGCATTGGCGGCCGCGACGCCATCCACGCTGGCAATGCCGTTATCGACCGTGATCAGAAGATCGGGTACGCCGCGTGGCGAACGCGCCGCCAGTTCGACGATCTCCGGCGTGAGCCCGTAGCCATATTCGAAGCGGTTCGGAACCAGATAGTCGATGTCCGCGCCGAACATGCGCAGCCCGCGCACGGCGACGGCGCAGGCGGTCGCGCCGTCGCAGTCGTAATCGGCGACGACGAGCATGCGCTTGTTCGCTGCGAGCGCATCGGCGAGAACGACGGCGGCGGCATCGCAACCCTTCAGGCCGACGGGCGCGTGCAGGCGCTTGAACTCGGTTTCGATTTCGTCGGGCGACGTGACGCCGCGCGACGCATACAGCCTCGCGATGACGGGGTGCAGACCGTGGCGCGCGAGGGCTTCGGCATCGGCGGGGGAGGCGGCGCGGGTAACGATACGCGTCATGCTGTCAGTGACCTATTCGATGAAAAGCGCCGCGATCGGCCGGCGTCGCCAGAACTTGCGCAAGTCCGAGCGCGTGACGCCGAGCGTCACCGAGCCTGTATCGCCGCAGAGCGTGATACCGAGTTTCTTGAGCGTGCCGTTCGCGAGCGCGTCGAGCGCGGGCGCGAACCACGCGGTTTCGAGCGCCTGCAACGAGTCGTTCCAGCGCGCCCAGTCCTGTTCGATGAACGGCGCCGAGAACGGATCGAGTTCGACGAGCGTCGTGCCTTCTTGCGCTTCTCGCCCGTTGGCGAGCGCGGCGAAAGAGTCGGCTGGCGCTTCGGGCGCGATGTTCGAGGCGAGCGCGAGACCGCGCGTGGCGGCGGCGTCGGACATGATGCGGGCGAACGGGCTCTTGACCGAACGCAGCGTGCCTTGTCCGTGCAGCCAGATGGAGTTGATCGCAGGCAGGCCGCGCGACTCGCGTTCTTCGTTGACCGGATGTTCGAACCACGCCATCTGGATTTCGTTCTGCAACTTCATCCAAGCGCGCGAACGTTCGCCCGTGCGGGCTTCGTGCGGCAACCAGATTTCGATGTTGCGTCCCGTCGCGCGCAACGGCGACGCGCCCGCGAGCGCGCCCAGCGCGCCGCCCGACACATACCAGCGCAACGGTGTGGGCGCTTGCAGCGTGATGCCGAGGTCTTCGATCACGGGCCGCGCCGTATCGAAGAGCGTGCGGGCTTCTTCCGTGCGCACGCCGAGCGTGGCCGGATCGATGAGCACGAGATGGTCGTGCGCGATGCGCACGTGAACCGGCTCGATACACGCCCAGAGCGCATCGCCGGGCGTGCCGCCATCGGCGAGGAGCATGTAGGGTGCGAGCGGCGCTTCGTCGGAGTTTGGCGCGGCGGCATCGAAACGTTGCGCAATCCAGCGCTCGTGCGGCAACGTGCGCTGAAAGTCTTCGCCGATCACCCGTTCTTCCAGCGTCGCGCGCGCGAGGAGTTTGTCGAGCGCCGCGCTTTGCAGCCCGTGTAGCGCGGTGGCGGCGTCTGCTGCGGCAGGCAGCGCGAAGGGGAGCAGAAGATGGAGGTCGGAAACGGGCATGATGGTCGGCATTGTAGGGCAAAGGCGCACGCGGCATCGGTGCTCGCCATCGCCCTGGGAGAAGCGATTTCTTCGTCGCCGGACATCGATCGGACCTGCGCCGCGCCTTTGAATTGTCCTAATATGGCAAACTTTCGCCAATTTCGCGCTCGCGTCGCGCTGCATCCGCTAGTCGCGCATGTGCGTAATCAAGAGAGAAGCGCAAAACCGAAGCCGCAAGCAACGACGGCAACGCAGCAACCGTAGAAGAAAGGATTCGCTTGAAACTCCCGTATGAATGGCAGATAGGCTGGCGCTACACGCGCGCCAGCAAACGCACCACAGGCAACGGCTTCATCTCCTTCATCGCGCTCGTGTCGATGGCGGGCATCGCGCTCGGTGTCGCCGCGCTGATCGTCGTGCTCTCGGTCATGAACGGCTTCCAGAAAGAGGTGCGCGACCGCATGCTCTCCGTGCTCGCGCACGTGGAGATCTTCTCGCCGACCGGTTCCATGCCCAACTGGCAAGTGACCGCGCAGGAAGCGCGCCGCAATCCGGAAGTGCTCGGCGCGGCGCCCTATGTCGAAGCCCAGGCGCTGCTTACGCGTCAAGGCGCGGTGAGCGGCGTGGCGTTGCGTGGCGTGGAGCCGTCGCTGGAACCGGAAGTGTCGGACATCGGCAAGGAAATGCGCTCGGGCGCGCTCGCGGACTTGAGGCCGGGCGAATTCGGCATCGTGCTCGGACGCGATCTCGCGACCAATCTCGGCGTGATGACCGGCGACAAGATCACGCTCGTCGCGCCCGAAGGCACGATCACGCCGGCCGGCATGATGCCTCGACTCAAGCAATTCACGGTGGTCGGCATCTTCGAGTCGGGCCACTACGAATACGATTCGACGCTCGCGCTCATCTCCATTCGCGATGCCGAGGCGCTATTCCGCCTGCCTGCGCCAACCGGCGTGCGGCTGCGGCTGAAGGACATGCAGCGCGCGCCCGAAGTCGCGCGGCAACTCGCGCACACGCTCTCGGGCGACTTGTATATTCGCGACTGGACGCAGCAGAACAAGACGTGGTTCTCCGCCGTGCAGATCGAAAAGCGGATGATGTTCATCATCCTCACGCTGATCATCGCGGTGGCGGCGTTCAATCTGGTCTCGTCGCTCGTGATGACCGTCACCGACAAGCAAGCCGATATCGCCATTCTGCGCACGCTCGGCGCGCAGCCAGGATCGATCATGAAGATCTTCGTGGTGCAGGGCGTGACGATCGGCTTCATCGGTACGGCGCTCGGCGTGACGTTCGGATGTCTCGTCGCATGGAGCATTCCGTGGCTCGTGCCGATGATCGAGCATCTCTTCAACGTGCAGTTTCTGCCGCCTTCGGTTTATTTCATCAGCGAACTGCCGTCCGAACTCGTCCCGGGCGATGTCATGAAGATCGGCGTCATCGCGTTCCTGTTGTCGTCGCTGGCTACGCTGTATCCGAGTTGGCGCGGTTCCAAGGTTCGTCCGGCGGAGGCGCTGCGCTATGAGTGACTTGAACCAGAACGATATCGTGTTGCACGCGTCTTCCATCTCGAAGACTTTCGTGCAGGGCGGCTTCAACGTGCAGGTGCTCGACAACGCGCAACTGGAAGTGCGGCGCGGCGAGAAGCTCGCCATCGTGGGCGCGTCGGGATCGGGCAAGAGCACCTTGCTGCATGTGCTCGGCGGCCTCGACGAACCGAGCGCGGGCAAAGTCTCGCTGCTCGGCAAGCCGTTCACGCAGTTGAAGGAAAAGGAGCGCAATGAGTTGCGCAATCGCGCACTTGGCTTCGTGTATCAGTTCCATCATCTGCTGCCGGAATTCACCGCGCTCGATAACGTGGCGATGCCGCTGCGCATTCGCCGCATGCCGGAAGACGAGGCGCGCCGCGAAGCGATGGTCATGCTGGAGCGCGTGGGCATCGGGCATCGCGCGAAGCATCGGCCGGGCGAACTGTCGGGCGGCGAGCGCCAGCGCGTGGCCATTGCGCGGGCGCTCGTCACGCATCCGGCGTGCGTGCTCGCCGATGAACCGACCGGCAATCTCGACGGCGGCACCGCCGACACGGTCTTCAATCTGATGCTGGAACTGTCGCAGACGCTTTCGACGAGCTTCGTGATCGTCACGCACGACCCCGATCTGGCCGCGCGATGCGACCGCATCATGCGCCTGCGCGACGGCGTGCTGCACGAAGAGCCGTCCGTGCCGGTGTAATCACGCGCGCCGCGGAGGACGCCATGTGGATCGATACGCACTGCCATCTCGATGCCTCGGAGTTCGACGCGGACCGCGCCGCCGTCGCGGATGCCGCGCTCGGCGCGGGCGTGTCGCGCATCGTGATTCCGGGTGTGGATCGCGGCAACTTCGACACCGTGCGCGATCTGGCGCATGGCATCGCGGGCGGGGCGTACGCGCTCGGCATCCATCCGCTTTTCACGCCGGGCGCGCGGGAGGACGATCTGCGCGTTCTGCGCGAGAAGATCGAGGCGAGTCTCGACGATCCGTTGTTCGTCGGCATCGGCGAAATCGGGCTGGATTACTTCGTGCCCACGCTCGACGACGCGCGCCAGCAGTTCTTCTACAACGAGCAACTCAAGCTCGCGCGCGAGTTCGATCTCGCGGTGATCTGCCATGTACGCAAGTCGCAGGACAAGGTGCTGAAGGGCTTGCGCGTGCATGCCATCCGATGCGGAATCGCGCATGCGTTCAACGGCAGTTTTCAGCAAGCCGAGGCGTTCATCGCGCAAGGCATGCATCTCGGTTTCGGCGGCAATCTGACGTTCGAGCGCGCGCGACAGATCCGCCGTCTGGCCAGCGACTTGCCGCTCGAAGCCATCGTTCTCGAAACCGATTCGCCCGATATCGCGCCTTCCTGGCGTTACAAGGGGCGCAATTCGCCGGATCAGGTTCCGGGTATCGCGAAGGTGCTGGCCGAGTTGCGCGGCATCGATGAAAACGCGCTTGCCATCGGCACAACGGCTAACGCGCATCGCGCATTGCCCCGGCTCGCGCTTGCCTCTGCATAATCGTTCGCAGGTTTCGCATTGCTTCGGATGACTTGGTTTTCCGATGCGGATGCGTTCGCTTTGATCGAACGTGTGGGTGAGGATAGGTGCGCGCGATATTGCTCGGATTCGCGGCGGGCGTCTGGTGGTTACAACAGCAGGCGCAATTGCCGTCGTGGTTGGCGTGGTTCTGCGCTTCGTTGTGCCTTTGCGGCACCGGTGCGCTCGGGGCCCGGCGGCGTTCGGCATTCGTCCTGGCCGCGTTCGCATTCGGTTTCGCCTATGCCGCGTTGCGCGCCGACGTGCGACTGCAGGCGCATCTGCCGGTTGCTTACGAACAACGCGATATCGCGTTGACCGGCTTCGTGCGCGGTCTGCCCGAGGCTCAGACGGACGGCGTGCGGTTCCTGTTCGAAGTCGAATCGAATGGCGCGGGGTTGCGAGACTTTCCGCGCATCGTCAGATTGCTGTGGATGCCCGCCGAGCGAGGCCACGCCAACGCGCCGCCGACGCTCGTGCCGGGTCAGCGCTGGACGCTTTACGCGCGTTTGAAGCGTGCGCACGGCAACGCGAACTTCGGGCTGCGCGACAGCGAAGTCGCTTTGCTCGAACGCAATATTCGCGCGACGGGCGCGATGTCGAACGTGCGGGCGCCACGGCGTTTGCGTGTCGATGCGCGCGGGCCGCTGCTCGCGATAGAGCGCATGCGTGCGCATCTGCGCGGACGCATCGACACCGTGCTCGCGGATGCGCCCCACCGGGGGATTATCGTGGCGTTGGCGGTGGGCGCGCAGTCATCGGTAAGCGATAGCGACTGGGCCATCATGCGCGCGACCGGCACGAGCCATCTCGTTGCGATTTCGGGGCTGCATATCGGCTTCGTGGCGGGGCTCGCGGCGTTGCTGTGCGGCTTCGCATGGAAGCGCATGCGGCTGCGTGGCATGGCGGCGCCGCTGTGGGTATCCGCGCCGAAAATCGCGGCCTTGGGCGCGGCAATCTTCGCTTCCTGCTATGCGGCGCTCGCCGGTTTCAACGTGCCCGCGCAACGCGTGTTGTGGATGCTGGTCGTGTTCGGCATCGGATTTATCGGCGGGCGAAGGCCGGCTTCTTCGCTGGTGTTTTGCTGGGCGCTCGCGTTCGTGCTGCTTGCCGATCCGTGGGCCGTGACGTCACCCGGATTTTGGCTTTCGTTCGGCGCGGTCGCGGCGATTCTGCATGGCATCGCGTCGGTGGGGCGGCAAGCGGTGAGGGTGGTGGAAGATGCAGAGACGATCGCGCGGGAGATGGAGGCGCGGGAGCCGCCGGATCCCGACGCTGGCCGGCAGCGAGCGAATGTAAGGACGGGTTCGAAAGCGGCGCGAGGCCAGCCCGCCGCGCTCGTGCGTGACGAGAGTAACGACAGCGCTCGTGTGCCGATCGCGTCCCCGGCACATACCACGCCGCTCGAACAGGCGCGACGCGTGATCAACCCAAGCCCCGGTGCTTTCCAAAAGCTCACCGGAGCTTGCCGCCGTGCCGCATCGAATGGACGTCGTCACGCCTTGTCGAGCCTGCGCGTGCAATACGCCGTGACACTCGCGCTCGCGCCTCTGACCATCTACTGGTTCTCGCAGATACCGCTCATCGGCCCGTGGGCCAACTTGTTCGCGATTCCCTGGGTCAGCGTGCTCGTGACGCCCGCGACGCTCGCGGGACTGATCCTTCCCGCGCCGTTGGACGCCCCCGCGCTCCATTTCGCGCATGCATCGTTGAGCATCATGATCGATGGGCTCGCCCGCCTCGCGGCCACGACGAATTCACCGCTCTGGCACTTGCCGCAACCCGGCGCGTTTGCGCTCGTCGCCGCATGCGTGGGCGTCGCGTGGGCGCTCGCGCCGCGCGGCTGGCCGTTGCGCTTTGCCGCGCCGCTCACGTGGCTGCCGCTTCTCGCATCCGCGAATCACGTGACGCCGCATGGCGAGTTTCGCGTGACCGCGCTCGACATCGGGCAAGGCTCGTCGCTCGTCGTCGAAACCCGTCGTCATACGCTCGTTTTCGATGCCGGTCCCGGCCCCGAATCGACGCACGCGGGCGAACGTATCGTCGCGCCGTATCTGCTCGCGGCGGGCATCCGCTCGCTCGATACGCTCGTCATCAGTCACTCCGATTCGGACCACGCAGGCGGCGCGCCCGCAGTGCTGCAAGGCATCGCGGTCGAGCAACTGCTCGCGTCGCTGCCCGCAAGCGACCTGCTGTGGTCGCTTGCACGCGCGCGCGGGGCCGAGAGGCTGCGCTGCGCGGCAGGTCAGCACTGGACGTGGGACGGCGTGGACTTCAGCATGCTCTGGCCGGATGCCGGGCCGCTTACCGGCAAGCCGAATCATCAAGGTTGCGTGATGAAGGTGACGAACGCGGAAGGCCGCAGCGCGCTTTTCACCGCCGATATCGAGGCAGGCGACGAACGCACGCTCATCGCGCGAGATCGCGCGGCGTTGCACGCGGACGTGCTGATCGCGCCGCATCACGGCAGCCGCACGTCATCGACCGAACCGTTTCTCGACTCCGTGAAGCCGCTCGCCGCGATATTTCAGATGGGTTATCTCAACCGTTTTCATCATCCGAACCCGACCGTTTATGCGCGCTATCAGTTGCGCGAGATCGCGCTGTCGCGAAGCGATGAAGACGGCGCGGCGCGGATCGACTTCGGGCAAGAGATCGTGCTCGAACGCTTCCGGCAGACTCACTTGCGCTACTGGATGAATCGCTGAACGAGGCGCCGTTCTCAGGACATCGTCCGCGCGCATGCACGTATCGCGCGGTGCGGCGCATGATCGTATGTTTGTGCTGAAACGGGCGTTTGCACCGCCCGCGACAGACATCGCGCGCATCGCCGAGGCGCGCACCGATGCAGGGCATTTGCGCCGCCGATCCTCTGGGTGGGTGCGTGCCTTTACGGTATAATCCGTTTTTCCCGCGAGCATCTAGCGATGACCAAATATGTATTCGTCACCGGCGGCGTAGTTTCTTCCCTTGGCAAGGGTATTGCCGCCGCCTCCCTCGCCGCGATCCTCGAATCGCGCGGTCTGAAAGTCACCCTCCTCAAGCTCGATCCCTACATCAACGTCGACCCCGGCACGATGAGCCCGTTCCAGCACGGGGAAGTGTTCGTGACCGAAGACGGCGCCGAGACCGATCTCGACCTCGGCCATTACGAGCGCTTCATCAGCACGAAGATGCGCAAGGCCAACAACTTCACCACGGGCCAGATCTACGAATCGGTGATCCGCAAGGAACGTCGCGGCGAGTATCTCGGCAAGACGGTGCAGGTCATTCCGCACATCACCAACGAGATTCAGGCTTTCGTCGAACGCGGTGCCGCCGCGGCGACATGCGGGCAGCCTGACGTGGCAATCGTCGAAGTGGGCGGCACGGTGGGCGACATCGAATCGCTGCCGTTCCTCGAAGCCGCGCGTCAGATGAGCCTGCGCATGGGCCGCAACAGCGCGTGCTTCATCCACCTCACGCTGGTTCCGTTCATCGCCACCGCGGGCGAGCTGAAGACCAAGCCCACGCAGCACAGCGTGCAGAAGCTGCGTGAAATCGGTATCTATCCGAACGTGCTTCTTTGCCGCGCCGACCGCCCGATCCCCGACGACGAGCGCCAGAAGATCTCGCTCTTCTCGAACGTGCATGAGGAAGCGGTCATCTCGGTGTGGGACGTCGACAGCATCTACAAGATTCCGCAGATGCTGAACGATCAGGGCCTCGACGAAATCGTCTGCAACGAGTTGAAGCTCTCGCCGCCGCCAGCCAACCTGAAAATGTGGTCGGATCTCGTCGAAAAACTCGAGCATCCGAAGAACGAAGTGACCATCGGCATGGTGGGCAAGTACGTCGAACTGACGGAGTCGTACAAGTCGCTGATCGAAGCGCTGCGTCACGCCGCCATTCATACGTCGACCAAGGTCAACATCGAATATATCGACTCCGAGCAGATCGAAGCCGAAGGCGCGGACGGTCTCAAGCATCTCGACGCCGTGCTGGTGCCGGGCGGTTTCGGGCGTCGCGGCACGGAAGGCAAGATCAAGGCAATCCGCTATGCGCGCGAGTCGAAGACGCCGTATCTCGGCATCTGTCTCGGCATGCAACTCGCGGTCATCGAGTTCGCGCGCGACGTCGCCGGTCTCGCCGACGCCAACAGCACCGAGTTCAATGCCGACACGACCAATCCTGTCGTCGCGCTCATCACCGAGTGGTACGACCGTGCGGGCCGCGTCGAAAAGCGCAGCGAGGAATCGGATCTCGGCGGCACCATGCGTCTCGGTTCACAAAAGTGCCCGATCAAGGCCGGTACGATGGCCGAGCGTATTTACGGCACGGATGTGAACGAGCGTCATCGTCACCGTTATGAGGTCAATAACCGTTTCGTGCCCCAGCTCGAAGCCGGCGGACTTATCATCAGCGCCCGTACGCCGAGCGAGGATCTGCCCGAAATGATGGAGTTGCCGCAAGCACAGCATCCGTGGTTCGTCGGCGTCCAGTTCCACCCGGAGTTCACGTCCACGCCGCGCGACGGGCATCCGCTCTTCAAGGCATTCGTCGAAGCGGCGCGCGCGCATAGTCTCACGGCTGGCGGCGCGAGCACCACGCAGACCGCGGCCACGGCAGGAGCGCAAGCATGAAGCTGTGTCACTTCGAAGCGGGACTCGACAAGCCGTTCTTCCTGATCGCGGGAACCTGCGTGGTGGAGTCGGAGCAGATGACTATCGACGTCGCCGGGCGTCTCAAGGAAATCACCGACAAGCTTGGCGTGCCGTTCATCTACAAGTCGTCCTACGACAAGGCGAACCGCAGCTCGGGCAAGTCGTTTCGCGGCCTCGGCATGGACGAAGGCTTGCGTATTCTCGGCGAAGTGAAGAAGCAACTCGGCTTGCCGGTCCTGACAGACGTGCACGCCGAGCACGAGATCGAAGCGGTGGCATCGGTCGTGGACGTGCTGCAGACGCCTGCGTTCCTGTGCCGTCAGACCGACTTCATTCATGCGTGCGCGCGTTCGGGCAAACCGGTCAACATCAAGAAAGGCCAGTTCCTCGCGCCGCACGACATGAAGAACGTGATCGACAAGGCGCGCGACGCGGCGCGTGAAGCCGGTCTTTCGGAAGACCGCTTCATGGCGTGCGAGCGCGGCGTGTCGTTCGGCTATAACAACCTCGTGTCCGATATGCGCTCGCTCGCCATCATGCGCGAGACCAACGCGCCTATCGTGTTCGACGCAACTCATTCGGTGCAGTTGCCGGGCGGGCAAGGCACGAGTTCGGGCGGCCAGCGTGAGTTCGTGCCGGTGTTGGCGCGCGCGGCGGTGGCCGTGGGCGTGTCCGGGCTTTTCATGGAGACGCATCCCGATCCGGCGTGCGCGAAGTCGGACGGCCCGAACGCGGTGCCGCTGCATCGCATGGAAGCGTTGCTCGAAACGCTCGTCGCGCTGGATCGCGCGGTCAAGAGCGGTCCGTTTCTCGAAAACGACTTCAGCTGATCGTCAAATCGCTTCAGGCAGGAAAGCGGGCGTCGCCTTCACGGCGTCCGTGTCTTAAAAATAGTCACGCGGAGTGACAACATAAGAGGAGATGGGCGTGCAAGGCCTGGCGGCACGAGGGCTTGTCAAACGCGCCGCGGCCGCAGCAAAACGCATGCAGCCGGTTTCATGTGCGGACCATCGATTTCGACAGTGCCAGACGGTTCGATCGTCGCTGGCGCCAGGCTCGCGTGGCAACACGCGGGCAAGCGCCACGGAATGAACCTGATGGCCGTGGAAGGTGTCTCAAGCGAAGCCGTCGCGCGCGAACCTGGACGCGCGAAGCATCGCTGTGACTGACAGAATTCATCGTCAATTTGAGGAAACCATGAGTGCTATCGTAGATATCATCGGCCGCGAGATTCTCGATTCGCGAGGCAATCCGACCGTCGAATGCGACGTATTGCTCGAGTCGGGCACGATGGGCCGCGCAGCGGTGCCGTCGGGTGCATCGACGGGCTCGCGCGAAGCCATCGAACTACGCGACGGCGAAGCCGGCCGCTATGGCGGCAAGGGCGTCCTGAAGGCAGTCGAACACATCAACACCGAGATCTCCGAAGCCATCATGGGCCTCGACGCCTCGGAGCAGGCATTTCTCGACAAGACGCTGCTCGAACTCGACGGCACCGAAAACAAGTCGCGACTCGGCGCGAACGCAATGCTCGCCGTTTCCATGGCGGTTGCGAAGGCCGCAGCCGAGGAAGCGGGACTGCCGCTGTATCGCTACTTCGGCGGCTCGGGCGCCATGCAACTGCCGGTGCCGATGATGAACATCGTCAACGGCGGCGCGCACGCGAACAACAGCCTGGACATCCAGGAATTCATGATCGTGCCGGTAAGCCAGCCGACCTTTCGCGAAGCCCTGCGTTGCGGCGCCGAAGTGTTCCACGCGTTGAAGAAGATTCTGGCCGATCGCGGCATGAGCACGGCAGTGGGCGACGAAGGCGGCTTTGCGCCGAACTTCGGCAGCAACGACGAGTGTCTCTCGACCGTCCTGCAGGCTATCGAGAAAGCGGGGTATCGCGCAGGTGAAGACGTGTTGCTCGCGCTCGACTGCGCGGCAAGTGAGTTCTACCACGACGGCAAATACCAGTTGGCCGGCGAAGGTCTGCAACTGTCGTCCGGCGAATTTTCGGACTATCTGGCGACGCTCGCCGACAAGTTCCCGATCGTCTCCATTGAAGACGGCATGCACGAAAGCGACTGGGACGGCTGGAAGACGCTGACCGATCGCCTCGGCAAGAAGATTCAGCTCGTCGGCGACGACCTCTTCGTCACCAACACGCGCATCCTGAAGGAAGGCATCGACAAGGGTATCGCCAACTCGATCCTCATCAAGATCAACCAGATCGGCACGCTCACCGAAACCTTCGCGGCGATCGAAATGGCCAAGCGCGCGTCGTACACGGCGGTCATCTCGCACCGTTCGGGCGAGACGGAAGATTCGACCATCGCGGATATCGCCGTCGGTCTGAACGCCGGCCAGATCAAGACCGGTTCGCTGTCGCGCAGCGATCGCATCTCGAAGTACAACCAGTTGCTGCGTATCGAGGAAGACCTCGGCGATATCGCAAGCTACCCCGGCAAGTCGGCGTTCTATAACCTCCGCTAAAGCTTTTGCCGCTTTAGTCGATAAGAACGTTAGTCTTATTTTCAGCCCGCCGCCCACGGCCTCGACGTCAATAGAGGTTGCCGGGCGGCGCTTATTTCGGCTACTCGAATGCGGCTCGTAACTGTCGTTCTGGTCTTGTTACTGGCGCTGATCCAATACCCGTTGTGGTGGGGACACGGCGGCTGGCTTCGCGTGCATGAATTGCAGCAGCAGCTCGCGCAGCAAAGCGATAAGAACACGAATCTGAAGCTGCGCAACGAGCGCGTTCAGGGTGAAGTGCAGGATCTGCAAAGCGGCACCGCGGCTGTTGAAGAGCGCGCGCGCTATGAGATGGGCATGGTGAAGGACAGCGAGGTGTTCGTGCAATTCGTCGCGCCGAACTCCAACGCGCCTGTCAACTCGGCCAACGTGCCCGGCATGAACGGTTCGACGCGCGGGCAAGTTTCGGCAGCGCCGTTGCGCGTGGTGCCGAATCCGGTTTCGCGCTCGAAGCAGGAAATGCGCGACGCGGACAAGAAAATGCAGAAGGAAAAGGCCGCCGAAGCGAAGAAGAAGCAGGGCGCGGCTAACTGAGCGGCTTTTCGTTTTTCCCGGCAGGACAAAAAAATGGCGCAGTCGATATTTCGACCGCGCCATTTTTCATGTGCGCCTGGTTTGCGCGGGATTCGCCGTTACCAGGAATAGCCGGTGCCGATGCCTATTCCCGAGCCCCAGTAAGGACCGCCACCCCAGCCGCCGCTGGAATAGCCGCCGTAGACCGTGACGGGGGGCGTGTAGTAATTGGACATCATCTTGGCGTCGTTGCCTATGCTCGCAGCCTTCTGCGATTCGTTCAGCGCCTGTTTGTCGATGGCGTTATAGCGCGCCATCTGCTGCTCGGGCGTGAGCGTCTCTTGCGGGGGCAGCGGCGTGTTGGGCAAGCGGCTGTAGATTGGCGAAGGGCCGGGCGGGTCCATCGTGCAGCCAGCGACGAGCGCCAAGCCCAAGAGGCACGACGAAAGTTTCCAGTTGAGCGTTGCGGTTTTCATTTGCGACCTCCAGCGGGCCGGTACTGAGTTCGGCGGGGTGAAAATCATACCGTGCGGCAAGCTTGATGCATCAACCGATGCAAAAGCCGCGCCGGATCGGCAGATGCCCTCGCCAATCCCGCGCAAACCCAGGCGCCGCAAGGCTCAGTGCCGCTGACCGGGCGCCGGGCTCACCCCTTGTGAGAGCTCTTTTGCGACAAAAAGTTGCGCAACGTCCACCGGGTCGAACTCGTAGCGTTGATTGCAGAACTCGCAGTGAACCTCGACGCTGCCGCGCTCCTTGATGACGCTGTCCACCTCTTCGCGGCCGAGCATCTTCAGCATGCCGCCGACCTTTTCGCGCGAGCAGCTGCACTGGAAGCGCGCGGGCGCAGGCTCGAAGTGCTGCACGTTCTCTTGCCAGAAAAGTCGCCGGAACACCGTCTCGGGCTCTTCCTTCAGCAATTCCTCGGCGGAAAGCGTGCTGCCGAGATGACACACGCGCTGCCAAGTATCGGCGTCGTGTTCGCCCGGATGCGGCACGATTCCGCCATCGCCCGGCAGCTTCTGCAGCAGCACGCCGACGGCGCGGTCGGTGTTGGCCGCGAGCCAGATGCGCGTGTCCAGCTGCTCGGAGTGATGCATGTAGTGTTCGAGCACTTCCGACATCGACGTGAGCGGCCCGTGCTCGCCCGACAACGGCACGATGCCCTGATACGGCTGCTGTCCCGGCCTCTTGTCGTTCGGGTCGAGCGTGATGACGCAGCGCCCTTGGCCATTGCGGTTGAGCAAATCGGCAAGCGACATGTCGCCGTCGAGCTGCTGTTCGTTCGCGTCATCGGAAAGCTTGGCCGTGGCGCGCAGCGACAGATTCGAATTGCACTGCACGACCAGCATTTTCACGGGGCCGTCGCCATATATCTGCATGATTAGCGTGCCGTCGAACTTGAGGTTCGCCGACAGAAGCGCGCACGCGGCCATCATCTCGCCGAGCACATTGCGCACCGCTTGCGGATACGAACGGCGCGCGAGCACTTCTTGCCACGTATTGCGCAGCGAGACGATCTCGCCGCGCACGGGCGCCGCATTGAACATGAATTTTTGCAACTGGTCGTTCACAACTCTTCCTTGGGGTGATGAGGCGAGACGCGCCGTCTTCGATAAGCGGATGAGCCGCTCAACCGATGCGCACGAGCTGCGCCTTGTAGAATTCGCGCCGGTCCGCGTAGCTCGCCGTGGCTCCGCGCATGCGGGCGATATCCGCTTCGCCGATTTCCCGCACCGCTTTGGCGGGTGCGCCGAGAATCAGCGTGTTGTCCGGAAAAACCTTGCCTTCGGTGACGATGGCGCCCGCGCCAACCAGACAGTTGCGGCCGATTACCGCACCATTCAAGACCACCGCCTGAATTCCGATCAGCGAGCCTTCCTTTACGGTGCAACCGTGCAGCATGGCCTGATGTCCGACGGTCACGTCGTTTTCGATCGTCAGAGGAAAGCCCGGGTCCGCGTGCAGCACCGCGCCTTCCTGCACGTTGCTGCCGTGACCGACGACGATCGGTTCGTTGTCGCCGCGCAGCGTCGCGCCGAACCACACGCTGGCATTTTCCTCGAGCGTCACCTGACCGATGATCGTCGCGGTATCCGCGAGAAAGACGCTTTCGTGGATGGTGGGGGCGTCGTCGCCGAGTTTGTAGATGGCCACTGTGTCTCCTGGGCGTTGTCTTCGAAGGGTGGGATGCGCTCGTTGCCGCGCTGGACCGCGCGAGGGCTACAATGCGCGCCTTTGTCGTATGTCTTTCCGCGCCTTGTCCAATTGGTTGACCGCGCGGATTATTGCTTTCGGCGTGTCGTGCGTGCGCCGGGAGTACCATTTTAGCCGGTTGCGCCGAAACGTCCTTCGCGCCGGCCGCATTCGCTTCCTGGCGTCTTTCGCTTAACCGAGCATCATGCAAAACGTTCCGACTTCCTTCGCCGACGATGCCTGCATGCGCCGCGCGGCGCTCGCCATTCTCCGCGAGCGCGATCCGGTGACGAAAGCGCGCGACGCCCGCACGCTGTACGAGCGCGTGCTGAGCGGCGCGGCGCGCATCGACCCGGAAGTCGTGCTCGACGAACCGGACCACTTGCCCGGCCGTCCCGAGGCGCCGGAACTCGTCGAGCCGTCATCGCTCAAGCGCCGCAGCATGCAATCCGACGCGGGGCGCGCGGTGCTGCTGCACGCGCTTGCGCACATCGAATTCAACGCGATCAATCTGGCGCTCGATGCCGTGTGGCGCTTTCCTTCGATGCCCACGGCGTTCTACATCGACTGGCTGAAGGTCGCGGCGGAGGAGGCGCATCACTTCTCGCTGCTAACCGCGCGTCTGGCGCAATTCGGCCACGTCTACGGCGATTTTCCCGCTCACGACGGCTTGTGGGAAATGGCCGAGCGCACCCGCGCCGACGTGCTGGCGCGCATGGCGCTCGTGCCGCGCACGCTCGAAGCGCGCGGTCTCGATGCCTCGCCGCCCATTCGCAAGCGTCTCGCGCAGGCGGGCGACGAAGCGTCGGCAGCGATTCTCGATGTAATCCTGCGCGATGAAATCGGTCATGTGCTGATTGGCAACCACTGGTTCCGTTTTCTCTGCGACGCGGCGAGTCTCGAACCGCATCCCACTTACGAGCGTCTTGCGAAGCAGTATCACGCGCCGAAATTGCGTGGCCCGTTCAACTTCGAGGCGCGTCGCGACGCGGGCTTCGACGAGGCCGAGCTGCGCGCGCTCGCCGGGCTGGACGAGAACCCGTCGCTATAATCGAACGATCATCTTTTTCGAATGCGACACCGACCATGAAAGAATCGCGCTCCGAATTCGTCGATGCGCGCGGCGTGCGTCTGCACGTGCGCCGCTGGGGCTCGCCCGACGCGCCCATGCTTTTCATGCTGCACGGCTGGATGGACGTCGCGGCATCGTTCCAGTTCGTCGTCGATGCGCTCAAGGACGACTGGCAAGTGCTCGCGCCCGACGCACGCGGCTTCGGGCTGTCGGACTGGCCGGTGGCCGAGAAGGGCGGCGGCCATTACTACTTTCCGGACTATCTCGCGGACCTCGAAGCGCTCATCGACCATTTCGATCCCGTCGGCAAAGTGAACCTGATCGGCCACAGCATGGGCGCGAACTTCGCGCTGCTCTATGCGGGCGTGCGGCCGGAGCGGGTACGCCGTGTCGTCGATCTCGAAGGCTTTGGGCTGCCCGCGGCGCATCCGGCGCAGGCGCCCGGACGTATCGCTACATGGCTCGACGACCTGCGCGCGCCGCCACAACTGCGCAGCTATGCGACGCTCGATGAAGTCGCCGATCGGCTGATCCGCACCAATCCGCGCTTGGCACCTGCACGCGCGCGGTTTCTTGCGCAGCACTGGTCACGGCAGGAAGCCGACGGGCAATTTCATTTGCTCGCCGACCCGGCACACAAGCTGCGCGGTCCTACGTTGTATCGGCTCGATGAGGTGTCGGCGGTCTGGAAGCGGGTCCAGGCGCCCGTGCTGCACGTCGAGGCGAAGGATTCGCCCACACTTGCGGGTTTTGCCGGAAAAATGCCGATTGCCGAGTTCAAGACGCGCTTCGAGGCGTTTGCCGACTGGCGCGAGGAAATCATCGATGAAGCGGGGCATATGGTTCATCACGATCAGCCCGAGCGAGTCGCCGCGCTCATCGAAGCGTTCTGCGCGTGAATGTGCACGCTGACGCGCGGCCAGGCGCAACGGCATCACCAGCACGTCATGCCGTTACAGTAAAATGTTAAAAATCATGAAGCCGACGATCAACGCCGATTTGCACTGCCATTCCACCGTCTCCGACGGCCAGTACGCGCCTGCGCAGGTCGCGGCGCGCGCGCACGCCGGCGGCGTCGGATTATGGTCGCTCACCGATCACGATCAGCTCGGCGGCCAGCGCGAAGCGCGGGAGACGGCCGAGGCGCTCGGCATGGGCTATTTGCCGGGCGTCGAGATTTCGGTGACGTGGGCGGGGCGCACGGTTCACATCGTCGGCATGAATGTCGATCCGGAAAACGCGGAACTGCAGCGTGGGCTCGAAGCCACGCGTAACGGCCGCGCGGCGCGCGGCGTGGCTATCGGCGAAGCGTTGGCGGCAGTCGGTATTCCGAACGCGCACGAAGGCGCGCTGCGCCATGCCGAGGACCCCGACATGATTTCGCGCGTACATTTCGCGCGCTTCCTGGTGGAAGAAGGCTACGCCAAGACCACGTCCGACGTGTTCGCGCGCTATCTCGGCGAGGGCAAGCCGGGTTACGTCGGCCACTGCTGGGCGAAACTTGCCGACACGGTGAAATGGATTCGCAACGCGGGCGGCGAGCCGATCATCGCGCATCCGGGGCGTTACGATTACAGCCCGCTCGAATTCGCCGCGCTCTTCGACGAATTCATCCAACTCGGCGGCCGCGCCATCGAGGTCGTCACCGGCAGCCACACGCCGGATCAGTATCGCGAATATGCGGATGTCGCGCGTCGTTACGGCTTCGAAGCCTCGCGCGGTTCCGACTTCCACGGCGCGGGGGAAGGGCGCGTCGATCTCGGTCAGTTGCCGCCGTTGCCGGACGATCTCACACCGGTTTGGGAGCGTTGGCTGTAAGGCGTCCGCACGGCCCGTGCTCCCTGCGTCATCTGAATTTTCCGCACGCGCGGCACGCCTGGGCGCTCGCGTGGCGTTGCGGGTACGAGCGAACAAGAAGGCATCGTCATGTCTCAATTCTTTAGGATTCACCCCGACAATCCGCAGCCGCGGCTCATCAATCAGGCCGTGCAGATCATTCGCGATGGCGGGATCGTCGCGCTGCCGACCGATTCGAGCTACGCGCTCGCCTGCCATCTCGACGACAAGACGGCGGTCGAGCGTCTGCGCCGGATTCGTGGGATCGACGACAAGCAGTTGCTGTCGCTGCTCGTGCGCGATCTCTCGGAGCTGTCGAATTTCGCGATGGTCGACAACACGCAGTACCGGCTCATCAAGTCCGTGACGCCGGGCCCTTATGTGTTCGTGCTGCAGGCGACCAAGGAAGTGCCGCGCAGGTTGTCGCATCCGTCGCGCAAGACAATCGGGCTGCGCGTGCCGGATCACGCCATCACGCTGGCGCTGCTCGAAGCGCTGGGGCAGCCGCTGCTTGGCTCCACGCTGATCCTGCCGCCCGACACGGAACCGCTCAACGACGCGGAGGAGATCCGCGAACGGCTCGAAAAGCAGATCGAACTCGTGATCGATGCAGGCGCTTGCCCGGCCGAACCCTCGACGGTCATCGATCTTTCCGGCGGCGAACCCGTGCTCGTGCGCGCGGGACGCGGTAGTCTGGAGCCGTTCGGTCTCGCCGCGTAAGTTTTTCGTCCACGCGCTTAAATCCTGCACAAACCGCCGGCGCGGCGCTTGGCATCGCGCCGCCTTCGTCTGCTCTCGCCTGCCTGCTTGATACAATACCGCCCTATGGATGCTTCCCTGATACAAACCATCGCGGTCTACGCGCTCCCGGTGATCTTCGCGATCACCCTGCACGAGGCCGCGCATGGCTACGCCGCGCGTCTGCTCGGCGACAACACGGCCTACGTGCTCGGCCGTGTCTCGATGAACCCGATGCGGCATATCGATCCCATCGGCACTATCGTGATTCCCATCGTGCTTTATTTCGTGACGAGCGGCGCGTTCATGTTCGGCTACGCGAAACCGGTGCCGGTGGCCTTCGGCAATCTGCGCAATCCGCGCTGGGGCAGCCTCTGGGTCCAGCGGCGGGTCCCGGTAGCAACTTCGTGCAGGCGCTCCTGTGGGGCGTGATCGCGGTGCTGCTCGCGGCTTTCAATGTCGACGAACCGTTCTTCACGCGCATGGCGGCCGCTGGCGTCGGCGTGAATCTCGTGCTCGGCGTGCTCAATCTCTTTCCGCTGCCGCCGCTCGATGGCGGCCGCGTGCTCATGGCGCTATTGCCGGTACGCGCGTCGATCGCGTTTTCGAAGCTCGAACCTTACGGTTTCTTCATCGTGATGGCGCTGGTCGTGACGGGCGTGCTCACACGCTACTGGCTGAGTCCGCTCGTCGGCGTCGGTTACGCGGCGGTATCGGCCATACTGAATCCCTTCGCTTCACTATTCCCATAAAACCATGTTCCCTGACCGTATCTTCTCCGGCATGCGGCCGACCGGCTCGCTGCATCTCGGCCACTATCACGGCGTGCTGAAAAACTGGGTGCGGCTGCAGTCCGAATACCCGTGCTTCTTCGCCGTGGTCGACTGGCACGCGCTCACGACGCACTACGAGACGCCCGAGGTCATCGAGAAAAACGTCTGGGAAGTGCTGATCGACTGGCTCGCGTCGGGTATCGACCCGGCGCAGGCCACGCTCTTCATTCAGAGCCGCGTGCCGGAGCATGCGGAACTGTCGCTCCTGCTCGGCATGGGCACGCCGCTCGGCTGGCTGGAACGCGTGCCGACCTACAAGGAACAGATCGAAAAGCTGCGCGAGAAAGATCTCTCCACTTACGGCTTTCTCGGCTATCCGGTGCTGATGGCGGCGGACATTCTGCTGTATCGCGCCTCGCTCGTGCCGGTCGGCGAAGATCAGGTGCCGCACGTGGAGATGACGCGCGAGATCGCGCGCCGCTTCAACTACCTGTACGGCAAGGAACCGGATTTCGAGGAGAAGGCGCTCGAAGCCGCGAAGAAGCTGGGCGGCAAGCGCGCGAAGCTGTATCACGAATTGCGCGTGGCGTATCAACAGGAAGGCGATGACGAAGCGCTCGAACAAGCCCGCGCGATGCTGCAGGAATCGCAGAGCCTATCGATGAGCGATCGCGAGCGCCTGTTCGGCTATCTGGAAGGCGCGCGCAAGCTGATTCTCGTCGAGCCGCAAGTGATGTTGACGGAAGCGTCGCGCATGCCGGGTCTCGACGGCCAGAAGATGTCGAAGTCGTATGGCAACACCATCGGCTTGCGTGAGGACGCCGAGACCATCGCGAAGAAAGTGCGCACCATGCCGACCGATCCGGCTCGCGTGCGCCGCACCGATCCGGGCGATCCGGACAAGTGCCCGGTCTGGCAACTGCATCAGGTCTATACCGACGAAGCCACGCACGAGTGGGTGCAAAAGGGCTGCCGCAGCGCGGGAATCGGTTGCCTCGACTGCAAGCAACCGGTGATCGAAGGCATCTTGCGCGAGCAGCAGCCCATGCTCGAACGCGCGCAGAAGTACATGGACGATCCTTCGCTGTTGCGCGCCATCGTCGCGGACGGTTGCGACAAGGCACGCAAGTTCGCCGTCGAAACCATGCGCGACGTACGCGAGGCAATGGGCCTGTCCTACAACTGATGGACGCTGGCACGCCGAGCGGTTGGGTCACGCGCTGGGCGCATCTCATTGCGCCCGGCGCTTCGGTGCTCGATGTCGCATCCGGAAGCGGCCGCCACGCGCGCTGGCTCGCGGCGCGCGGGCACGCGGTACTGGCCGTCGACCGTGACGCCGATGCGCTCGCCTCCATGTCCGCGCTTCCCGACATCGCGACGTTGTGCGCCGATCTCGAAGGCGCGCCGTGGCCGCTGGCTGGCGACCGGACGTTCGGGGCGGTCGTCGTTACGCGCTATCTGCATCGTCCGCTTTTCACGCATCTGATTCATGCGCTCGCGCCGGGCGGCGCGCTCATCTACGAAACCTTCGCGGCCGGCAACCAAACCGTCGGTAAACCGTCCAATCCTGCGTTTCTGCTCGAACCTGGCGAGTTGCTCGAAGCCGTGCGCGGCCGTCTGCGCGTGATCGCGTATGAAGACGGTTTCGTCGATGCTCCGCATCCTGCCTTCGTGCAACGAATCTGCGCTGTACTCGTTCCAGAGCCCGCAAAAGCCGGCGCGATTGAAGACACAACCGGTAACACACCCTCGGGTTGGCCACGTTACGAATTGACCGGCTAATCCGCTACAATCGCGGTATCGCGCTTTTTGCGACTAAATTTTCGATTAAATTCATAGAGTTTCATGACAAACGGAACACTTGGCGGCATCCAGATCCGCGGCAGCATTCCTGCCATCGTCACACCGATGCACGAGAACGGTAGTCTCGATTTGCCGGCGTTTCGAAAGCTGATCGACTGGCACGTCGCGGAAGGCTCGAATGGACTGGTCGTAGTCGGAACGAGCGGCGAGTCCGCCACCTTGTCGGTGGAAGAACACGTGCTGATGGTGCAGACGGCCGTCGAGCATACGGCCAAGCGCTTCCCGATCATCGCGGGCGCGGGCGGCAATTCGACGGCAGAGGCCATCGAGCTGTCGAAGCAGGCCAGAAAGGTCGGCGCCGATGCCACGCTACAAGTCGTTCCGTATTACAACAAGCCGACGCAAGAGGGCATGTACCGCCACTTCCGAGCGATTGCGGAAGCCGTCGACCTGCCGGTGATTCTCTACAACGTGCCGGGCCGCACCGTGGCCGACATGAGCAACGAGACCATCCTGCGTCTTGCTGAAGTGCCGGGCATCATCGGCGTGAAGGAAGCCACCGGCAATATCGATCGTGCGGCGCATCTCATCAAGCACGCGCCGGCGCATTTCTCGATCTATAGCGGCGACGATCCCACCGCCATCGCGCTCATGCTGCTCGGCGGCCACGGCAACATCTCGGTGACGGCCAACGTCGCGCCGAAGGCCATGAGCCAGTTGTGCCGCGCCGCGCTCGAAGGCGACGCCATCACCGCACGCCGTATCCATCTCGGCTTGCTGTCGCTGCACAAGCAACTCTTCTGCGAAGCGAATCCGATTCCGGCCAAGTGGGCGCTGCAAGCGCTCGGCCGCATGGAAGGCGGCATTCGTCTGCCGCTCACGCCGCTCGACGAGCGCTACCACGACGTGGTGCGCGACGCGTTGCGCGAAACCGGGCTGCTCGCCTGATCGGGCGCGGCGGGCGACCTTATCGAAATCATCGAGACGCCAGCACCGCCGCAAGTGATCGAAATGAGCCACTTCATCAGTCATCAACCGCCGTTCATTGGCCCCGTCGGCCCGCACGAATAACGCGGGAACGACGCGAGGCAATGCGTCATCAGCAGCAAAGAAGGACCTCATGAACCGTTCCGCTCTTCTTACTCAAGCCAAACGCCTGAGCGTGTTGTCACTCGGCGTCAGCGCCGTCTTCGCGCTTGCCGGCTGCGATACGCTCAACGACTGGCTCGCGCCGGACCGCGTCAACTACAAGGCTGCTGAGACCGCGCCCGCGTTGGCCGTGCCGTCCGATCTTTCCACCGCCGACATCAGCCAGCGTTACGCCGCGCCGCCGAAGGAAAACACGCTCGGCGGCACCGCCGCGCGTTCGGTCACGCCGGCCGGCAACACCACGCTCGGCGTGCCGACAGCGCAAGATCCGTACGGCATGCACGTGGAAAGCGATGGCGACCGCCGCTGGCTCGTCGTCGACGGCCGTGTGCCCGACCAAGTCTGGCCGCAACTCCAGGAGTTCTGGACGGAGAACGGCTTTACGCTCAAGACCGACTCGCCGCAGACCGGCATCATGGCGACCGACTGGGCCGAGAATCGCGCGAACATTCCGGACGACTGGTTCAGAAAGAGCGTCGGCAAGCTGATCGACTTTGCGTATTCGTCGGGTACGCGCGACATGTTCCGCACGCAAGTGGATCGCGCGGCGGACGGCTCGACCGACATCAACGTCACGCATAGCGCAATGGAAGAAGTGCTGACGGGTCAGGACAAGACTTCGTCGCGCTGGGAAACGCGTCCGCGCAATCCGGCGCTCGAAGCCGCGATTCTCGTGAAGATCATGCAGAAGTTCGGCCTGACCGAAGACCAGGGCAAGAAGCTCGTGACGCAGGCGCGTCCGGCGGGCGCGAAAGTCGCGGTCGATTCAGCCGCGGGCGGCTCGACGCTCGATCTGGCGGAACCGTTCGATCGCGCGTGGCTGCGCGTGGGCCTCGCGCTCGATCGCACCAACTTCACGGTGGACAATCGCGACCGCGCGAAGGGTCTCTACTACGTGCATTATTCGGACTCCATGGCGGAGCTGAAGAAGGAAGGTTTCTTCGGCAAGCTGTTTTCGAGCAACACGCCCATGCCTACACGCCAGTTCTTCGTCAACGTGAAGCCGAAGGCGGATGCGCTTACGCAGATCGCCGTGGTCGACGCCAACGGCCAGCCGGACAATTCATCCGATGCGCAGCGTATCGTGTCCTTGCTGCACGCGCAGTTGAACTGAATATTCGCGCATCGACATGGACACATTGTGAGATTTGCGAGCCTCGGCAGCGGTAGCGAAGGCAATGCATTGCTCGTCGAGGCGACGAGCGGCACGACCACCACGCGCGTGCTGCTCGACTGCGGGTTCTCCGCGAAAGAAGCCGAGCGCCGGCTCGCGCGGCTCGGCTGCCGCGCGGACGAGCTCAATGCCATCGTCATCACGCATGAACACACGGATCATATCGGCAGCGCGCTGACGCTTGCGCGCAAGTGGTCCATTCCACTGCATATGAGTTGGGGCACGGCGCGCGCATGCGGCGCCGACGAAGCGAACGTACAGCTCAACGTGTTGTGGGGCGATGAGAGCGTCGCCATCGGCGATATCAGCCTCTTGCCTTACACGGTGCCGCACGACGCACGCGAGCCCTTGCAGTACGTGTTTTCGGACGGCTCAAGCCGTCTCGGCGTGCTAACCGACGTGGGTGTGTCGACGCCGCACATCCTGAACGTGTTGAGCGGGTGCGATGCGCTTGTGCTCGAATCCAATCACGATATCGAAATGCTCGCGGGAAGCCGCTATCCGGCTTCGTTGAAGGCGCGCATCGGCGGAACGCACGGACACCTGAATAATGACGCCGCTGCTGCGATTCTCGCGGCGCTCGACCGTTCCAAGTTGCGTCATCTGGTTGCCGCGCATCTCAGTCAGCAAAACAATCTGCCGCATCTGGCGCAGGCTGCGCTCGCTGGCGTAGTGGGTGCGTCGGCGGTGGATGTCGTCGTTGCAACGCAGACCGAAGGGTTCGATTGGCTCGCGCTTTGATCATCTAAGCAACTCGCACAGAAAACGCAGACACAAAAAAACCGGCCCAAAAGCCGGTTTTTTTGCATGCAAGCTGCGATGAAGCAGCCCGCACTAAGTAAGGACTCAACCTTACTGGCTTGCGCCCGAAGCCGGGGCAGCCGACGAAGCGGCAGCGTCCGATGCTGCGCCAGCAGCCGAAGCTGCGTCGCTTGCAGCGGCCGAAGCGCTCGATGCTGCAGCGTTTGCGTCCGAAGCAGCAGCCGCCGGTGCCGAAGCAGCCGACGTATCGCTTGCAGCGCTCGGAGCAGCCGAATCGCTAGACTTGTTGCATGCAGCAAGAGCAACAGCAGCCAACAGGGATGCTACGAGGAGGGATTTCTTCATGATCACGTCCTTTTATGGTTAAAGGTAAGCAACAGCGCAAAGTACCGGTAATGTGTGCTCCAACACCGACCTGGGCCGCTGTGGAGCCCCACAATATTTTTTTGTTGTGAGACATCCTACGGCTTGGCCGGAAATTATAGGCACTTTCGACGCGACCGTCGATAAATCGGGGGCCGATACGTTGTCTTTCTCATACAAATTTTCATATTGCGGGACAGCAAAACAATTAGTTCCGCAAATACTTGGCGGCGCATTGGCTGTCAAGCAATTCAGATCAAAGAGTCCAGCTTAATCCAGCCCGCACAATACCATTCGTGCAGCAGCAATGTCATTGAAGAATCATCTGTAAGTGTTACAAAGCGTTTCCCCTCAAGGCAACGTGCATCGGCCAGTTCGGGAAGCCACTTTTTAGCCCTTGCAGTTAACGCTTCAGCCTCGCCATTAACAAAATAAGACGTCTTGTCATAGAGCAGAATAGTCTTACGGTCGAGCGTTATACCTGCCTTCTTCGCGCGCTCAACAAACTTTTGCTGATTAAGCGCACGCTCCGGCGGATCAAAAACGACATTCGCTTTCGGCTCACTCAAATAACTGCCTAAAAACGCCGCGATATCCTTTTCGGTCCATTTGATATCAGCAAGGATCGAGCCAACCCGGTCGAGCAGAAGCTGCGGCAAAAGCGCGGGTTTCGTAACCGGCTCCTGTTGCGGATCGCGATAGCGCGCCTGCGCTTTTGCGTTCGCTGGTGTATCGCCCATGCGTTCGGCTAGGTGATAGAGGAACTGCGCCGTGAGTTCTCGCGTGGAAGGCGCGCGAAAGCCGATAGAGCAAGTCATGCACTCGCCCTCGGCGATCCCGTCATGCGCGATATGAGGCGGCAGATACAGCATGTCTCCCGGCTCCAGCACCCATTCTTCCTCAGGCTCGAAGTGCTGTAAAACTTTCAACGGCATGTCGGGTTTTAGCGAGAGATCGCGCTGTGCGCCGAAGCGCCAGCGGCGCTTGCCATGCACTTGAAGCAGGAACACATCGTAAGAGTCGAAGTGCGGGCCGACGCCGCCGCCATCCGTCGCATAGGAGATCATGAGATCGTCCAGACGCGCATCGGGGATGAAGCGAAAGCAGTTCATCAACGCGGCGGCGCGATCGTCATGCAGGTTCACGCCTTGCACGAGCAGCGTCCATTCGCGCTTCTTGACGGCCGGCAGTTCGTCGGATGCGAACGGTCCGTGCTCCATGTTCCACGTATTGCGAAAATGCGTGATGAGGCGCGATTCGACGTCGTCGAGATCGGCGAGTTCGAAGAGTTCGTCGCGCGACAGCGGCGCCTTCATGCCGGGGAACGCCTGGCGAATCAGGAGCGGCTTCTTCTGCCAGTAACGCCGCATGAACTGTCGCGGCGTGCGGTTGCCCAACAGAGGCGTAGGCTCGTCGGGTAACGGTGCGCCAGGCTTGTGCATGTTGGGACGCAGGCTGGAATCGGGGATGGGTGTTGCTTCAGGTGGCCGCTTGGGCATCGTATAATCGAGGCTTGTATCTTGGAGGATCCAATGAAAATTGCGAAAGACACTGTCGTTCTGGTCGCTTACAAGCTATCGGATGCACAAGGCAATCTGATCGAGGAAAGCGACGAGCCGATGGTCTATCTGCACGGCGGCTATGATGGCACGTTCCCCAAGATCGAGGAAGCGCTCGATGGTCGCGAACCCGGCTATGAAACGTCCATTCAACTGGAGCCGCAAGATGCATTCGGCGAGTACGACCCTGAACTCGTGAAGATCGAGGAACGCAGCCGTTTCCCCGAACCGCTCGAAGTGGGCATGCAGTTCGAAGGCACGCCCGAAGACGCCGACGACGAACTCGACTCGCTCATTTATACGGTGACCGACGTTGCCGAAGACAAGGTCGTGCTCGACGGCAATCATCCGCTCGCAGGCATGGCGCTGCGCTTCGCATTGTCTGTGCAGGAAGTGCGCACGGCCACGGAAGACGAAATCGTGCATCAGCACGCGCATGGCGCGGACGGCCTTCAAGTGGCCGACGACGAAGATGATGACGAAGAGCCGCCGAAAGACGCGGGCCCCACGCTACACTGATCATCTTGTTTGATGCAGTCCGAAAAGCGCAGCGCTTGCTGCGCTTTTTTAATATCGATTGCTTTCGTTCGAGCCTTGAGGCGCTGCACCGTTCTGTACGCCCGATGCCGGCAATGGAAACAATGGCGGCATGGATTGCGGCGTGAAGACCGGTGGCAGGTCCGATGCAGGCGGCTGCGGTAAGGAAGGTGGCGCGGGCAACGGAGCGGGGAGGTCATCGCGCGGCAAGGCGGGCGGCGTGGTTGGCGGCACGATGGGCGCCGCATAAGAAGACGCACCCAGTGGTGCAGACGAACCGCTCGATTGCGCAGGTGCTTCGTTTTGCTGATCGCTGCTGTCGCGCTTGCGGACATCGCTCACGTTGCGCACGCGCAGCCGGAATGGCGGATGCCAAGAAGCATCGCTCTGAACTTCGAGCCACTGCGTCTGCGGTTTCTTCAACGCGATCGCAACCCGCGTGAGATTCGTCACCACCAATCCCTTGTCGTTGTGCAAGGGCTGATCGATATGAAAGCCGCTCGGCTCGCTCGCGTCGCCGCCATGAATGACGATCACCGGTCCGCGAAACGTCTCCGCCGCTTTCACGAGGCTGCGCTTCAGTTCGAGAAAGCCGTCGCGTACCGGGTTCGTGCGCGAAAAGCGCAGCCATGCAAAACGATCGCGCTTTTCATAGCATGCGAAATCCGGATCGCCCTGCATGAGCACGACGAGCGCGCGCATGCCCGAACGTCGCGCCGATTCCGCCGCATGTTCGAGCCAGAACGTGGTCGCCACCGCGCGATCCTCGAACTCGCCGTTGCGCCCGCCGGCCGTCAGGTAGTGATTGTTCGGGCTCGGCGCATTGAGTCCGATGAACGCGACGCCGTTCGCTTGCCAACGCACGATCTCGCGGAATGAGCGAAAGCGCGCGACATCGCTTTCGCGTGCGAGCGTGAGCGGGTTCTGTCCAAGTGAGCCTGCATCGCCAAAAAATTGCTGACGCACGAAATCGAGCCGTTCGACCGGATCGTATGCGCCTGAGCGCGCCGAGCCGCAATCGGCCCAATCGTGTTCGCCGAGCAGCATGATGAGCGGCGTGCGCGATGCATCGAGAAGATCGTGACGCGACTGATACACGCTGTCGCGGCATGCTTCGGCCGGTCCCTTCAGATTTCCGTCATAGACGATGAACGCCAGATTCCGATCGCGGCCGATGGCATCGAGCATTTGCCGCACGGGCGCTTCGTCGGCGGGACGCGAAAGAGAATCGGCAATGACGGCGAAGGTCAGCGGCCCGTTGTCTTCGCCTTGAGCGTGGGCGTGCGTGAGCGCGGCACCAAGCAGTGCCGCCGCGCAGAACGCGCGCATTAGATTGCCCGCCGAGAGGCGCTCAACGCGCGTCATCCGCCGCGGACTTCGCCATGTCGTGCAATTCGAACAGCAGTTCGAGCGCATCGCGCGGACGCAACTCGTTCGGATCGAGTGAACGCAGCTTGTCGAGTGCGGGATGCTCGGGCGGCGCGTGAACCGGCGATGCTTCCGGCTCGTCTTCATAATGGTAAGCCGGGCTCGCGAAGAGATCGTATTGCGGCGTCGGCTGGCCGATGGACTGCTGCTCCAGATGCGCGAGATGCTTGCGCGCTGCGCGGATCACCGCGGACGGCACGCCAGCCAGTTGCGCGACTTGCAGACCATAACTCTGATTGGCCGGACCTTCATTGACCGAATGCAGGAACACGATGCCATGATCGTGCTCGACGGCCGAAAGATGCACGTTGGCCGCCTGCGTGAACTCCGTGGGCAGTTGCGTGAGCTCGAAGTAGTGCGTGGCGAAGAGCGTGTAGCAGCCGTTATGCGTGAGCAGATGGCGCGCGATGGCCCATGCCAGCGCGAGGCCATCGAACGTGGACGTGCCGCGCCCGATTTCATCCATCAGTACGAGGCTGGATGCGCTCGCGTCGTTGAGAATGGCGGCTGCTTCGGTCATCTCCACCATGAACGTCGAGCGCCCGCCCGCGAGATCGTCCGCCGCACCGATTCGCGTGAAGATGCGGTCCAGCGCGCCGAAGCGTGCTCGCTTCGCCGGCACGTAGCTGCCGACGTGAGCCATGAGCGCGATCAACGCCGTTTGCCGCATGAAGGTGGACTTGCCGCCCATGTTCGGACCGGTGATGAGCAAGAGCTTGCGCTCTTGCGACAGGCAACAGTCGTTGGCGATGAATTGCTCGACCTGCGCCTCGACCACGGGATGCCGCCCTTGTTCGATATCGATGCCCGCACCCGCGGCGAACTCGGGCGCGACCCAGTCGAGCGCATGCGCGCGTTCGGCGAAAGCGCCGAGCAGATCCAGTTCGGCGAGCGCTGCCGCGACGCGCTGACAATCTGCAATGAATGGCAGCAGATTTTGCAAGAGCGCGTCGTAAAGCAAGCGTTCACGCGCGAGCGCCCGCTCTTGCGCCGAAAGCGCTTTGTCCTCGAAAGTCTTGAGTTCGGGCGTGATGTAGCGCTCGGCGTTCTTGAGCGTCTGCCGGCGCCGGTAGTCGTCGGGCACTTTGTCAGTCTGTCCGCGCGTGACTTCAATATAGAAGCCATGCACCTTGTTGAACTCGACGCGCAAATTGGTGATGCCCGTACGCGCGCGTTCGCGGGTTTCGAGATCGATCAGGAATTGATCGCAGTTCTCCGAAATGTCGCGCAACTCGTCGAGCTCCGTGTCGTGGCCGCGCGCGATTACGCCGCCGTCCCGGATCAGCGCGGCAGGCTCGGGCGCGATCGCGGCCGTGAGCAAATCGAGACACTCGCGCGGCGGTTCGAGCGCTTCGCCAATGCGCACGAGCGCCGTCGTCTGCGCGGGCACGGCTGCCACCAAGGCGCGCAGATCGGGCAGGGCGGCGAAGGTATCGCGCAGGCTCGACAGATCGCGCGGACGCGCCGACAACAGCGCAAGACGCCCCGTGATGCGTTCGATGTCCGAGATCTTGCGCAACGCGCTTCGCAACGCGTCGAGACCGCTCGCGGCGGGCGCATCGAGCAATGCACCGATGGCATGCTGACGCGCCTGCGCAATCGACGTATCGCGCGGCGGATGATGCAGCCAATGACGCAACAGACGGCTGCCCATGGTCGTGCAGCAGGTATCGAGAAGCGAGAACAGTGTGGGCGATTCCGTGCCGCGCAACGTCTCGGTGAGTTCGAGATTGCGGCGCGTGGAAGGATCGAGCCCGATGTACTCCGACTCGTATTCCACCTTCAGGCTGCGCACGTGGCGCAACTGCTGGCCTTGCGTGGCGGCCGCGTAGATGAGCAGCGCACCCGCCGCGCCGCACGCGCAGGTGAGGGTCTGCGCGCCGAAGCCGTCGAGGCTCGCTACATCCAGTTGTTCGCCGAGACGCTTGGTGCCGGAGCTAACGTCGAAATGCCATGCGGGCACGCGCGTGGTCGCCGTGAGATTCGTCACGCCGAAGGAAGCGCGCGTGTCGGTGACGGTATCCGCGATAAGCGTTTCCGCCGGACGGATGCGTTCGAGCGCCGTGCTCACTTGCTCGGGCGCGACTTCCGCGAGCCGCAGCGCGCCGCTCGCGAGATTGAGCCACGCGAGGCCGACGCTCGTCACCACGCCGCGCCGGTTGTGCATGGGGCAGAGCGCAAGCAGATAGACGTCGCTTTTATCGGCGAGGAGCGCCGCGTCGGTCAGCGTGCCGGGCGTGACCACGCGCATGACCTTGCGTTCGACTGGTCCTTTCGATGTCGCCGGGTCGCCGATCTGCTCGCAGATCGCCACCGATTCGCCGAGCTTCACCAGCTTGGCGAGATATTGCTCGCATGCGTGATGCGGCACGCCCGCCATGCGGATTGGATTGCCGTTCGACGTGCCGCGTTGCGTGAGCGTGAGGTCGAGCAGGCGCGCGGCTTTCTCGGCATCGTCGAAAAAGAGCTCGTAGAAGTCGCCCATACGATAAAAGACGAGCGTGCCGGGGTGCTCCGACTTGATGCGCAAGTACTGCTGCATCATGGGAGTGTGCTGCGCGATATCCGCCGGAAGCGCGGCCGCTGCATTGGAAGAAGGTTCGGGAGTTGCCGTTTGATTGCCCATCTTGCGTGCGGTAAGTGCAAAGACGCCGGGCGCAGCGTGCGTTCAGCCGCGCGCCAACTGATAGGGCATGAGTTTAACCTGTCGGGCACGTGCGAGAGGAGTCGGCCGAACGGGCTAGGGTCGTGACGTGACCTCTCACTTCGAATCCGCCTTCGTGGCAAAGGTCGAAAGCGAGAGCTTGGTCCAACGAAAATCTGCCCGTCGCACAGGCATCCGTTCCATAGCGCTGCCCTGGCTAAGGCCTTAAGACAATAGTCCGCCGGGGCAACTGCCGCACGTTATTTTTGATGAGTGCGGCAGAAGATATTTCGTGCCAGTTTCTTTTATTCAGCTGTCTAGATTGAATTGCTGCCGTTAAAGATAACATCTGCTTAGAAGCAAGAATAATTGGGCATTATTATAATGGCTTCGATGTCTCATTAAAAAGAGTCACTGAATCGGTGCAATGTTATGCTAAACAAATCATTCTTCGAATAGAATTTAACCCCGTCAAGAGGAAACGGGAATTTCTTCAGTCCTAGTCGAAAGTGAGGCAATATGGAATATGTGGTTGCATTGCGAGTTGGTCAAAACGACATCAAAGCGCTAACAAACCTTGAGGCAGTACGAAAGGAACGCGTTGCCCCTTTGCTGGCCATGCGAGGCAAAAATCTCCGTCATCTCGACGCGTTCTTTCAAAGCTGGGGTGACACATCCTTCTATCTAGATATCTCGCGCTTTATCTCCGACGCAAGTGACCCCTTCTTGGTTGAGCATAGATTGAATGATTTCAAAGAAGGGTTTCAAGCGAAGCGCAAGTTTTACGAAGCATGCGTTGTAAAGAATAAAGCTTTGGTTCCCGTGGTCGGTTGGGCTGATGGGGATCCAACAAGAGCCGTGGTTCAATGCGCACTTATCTTAGCGAGCGAATTCAAGCGAATCGCAGTCAGAATAGATGTTGATTTCACGGGGCCGCGTCAATGGGGCGCTGCTCAAAATATTCTTAATTCTGTTGCTGATCCTTCCATCGTTGATTTGTTGATAGACTTTCGAAAAATTTCTTCTCATCCGCTCATCGGCCCAGGCAGTTGGCTGAACACGCTCATTACTGAGGCTTCGGCCTATGGCGTGCGCAGTATTGTGCTGATCAGTACTTCATTCCCCGACGACAAGCCTGCATCGGGGAGCGCGCGAGGTGTAGCCTGCTTGGATTTGGTCTGGCAAACGAGCGCAAGAGTAGCACGTCCCGACACTCGCCTAGTCTATGGAGACTATGGCGCAACCAACCCAACTGGAACAATGGAATTTGTTCCAGGTATGCCGGTCATTCCTTTTGCCAATTATCTGATGCCTTTAGAATGGTGGCAAACGCGTCAAGGCGGAGATAAGGCTTTTCACCAATATACCGAAATTGCTCAATTGATTCGCAATCTCCCGGGATATCATGGAGACGATTTTTGCTGGGCAACGCGTGAGATTTCGAGAATCGCGACGACGGGTGCACAGTACGGCAATAACGGCACGTGGAATGGGTATCGAATTAATCAGCATGTGTGTGCTGTATTGCAATAATTCACGACGTTAGCTAATCAAGGCGCCGGGCTGCTATCCGACGATGACGACGAGTTGTAAGGCAACATTGAATAACGCTCCTTGACGCGCTGGAGGACGAAGGCTTTGAGCGCGTCGACGGGAACTTTATCCGCAACGAGATACCGCACGTCCTGAATCAATTGTCGACGAATCACCGGCATACCGTATAAAGAGCAAAGCTGGTCGAGTTCCTTTCGCCATAGCAGCCCGGCAAGGGCGAGCGGATTGACTTTTTTATTGTATTGAGCGGGACGCAAGATTGCCAGGGACGATAGCTCATCTATAATAATAATGCCTACTGCGGGGTCGGAGGTTTCGGCGCCGCGAAGAGCATGTTTCCTATGGCAGCAAAGCCAAACCTCGTCGAATATTCGTAAATAAGCGTCCATTTGTTGCGGCCAGCGTTTAAGCGTGTCTGCTTCCGATTTAACTTCAAAACCGATGAATCGGCCATTGGCATGGACTAAATCCACACGACATGTCTTGTCGACTATGCACAGTTCATTTATAAAGACATCGCTGACTTTATGTTCCTTGGTTCTAATAATCCAATCGCGAAGTAAGGATCTGATCGTCTGGGGAGTGTGCATGGCGATGGTTAAATTTCGAAAGTCCTGCCATTAGGGCCGACGAGCATGAGTTTAACCTGTCGGGCACGTGCGAGAGGAGTCGGCCGAACGGGCTAGGGTCGAGTACGTGCTCCAGTAGCCGATGAAATAACGAAGGCGCCGGACTCGCCGGCGCCTTCGTCAGAACCACGCAACGCTAAAAGCGCTGATCCTTATGCGCGTCCGGCCAGAAATCCGACCAGCAGCGCGAGACCCGCCACCGCGCCCAGCGTATGCCACGGCTTGTCATGCACGAATTCGTCGGCGTAGCCTGCGGCATCGCCGAGCTTGCCTGTCAGTGCCGTACTCGCGCCGTCGATTTGCGAACGAGCGGTCTTGAGCTTCGATTGCAAGTCACGGCGCAGCTTGTCGCCGTCGATATCCTTGCCGCTCTGGATCGAGCTTTCGAGGTCATCGAGCAAACTGCGCAACTGGCTGCTGGCCGAATCGACCGCATCGCTCGCACCGCGCACGGCGCGCTGGCCCACGTTGGCTGCGCCATTGATTTTGCTGTCGAGCGTCGAACGTGTGAACAATCCCATTTCCTTGCTCCTTATTGACGTGCCGAAAAGAGTCGCACGACGCGAACCCGCACGTATTGCAGCGTGCCGCGTCTGGTGCACTGTCTACCAGGTTTTTCGCGGTTGCCCGCGACCGATTGCACAGGCCACTGGGCTTTGCGGCCTGGTACGAACCCAGGATACACTCGGTAGCAAGCTTCATTCCTCGACGAGCGCGCCGAGATCCAAATCACGTTCGTTTTGCGAATGGCGGCGCATGGCGAGCGCCATCATCACGCCGACGAACACGCCGAATATCACGATGATCCATTGCACCGGAACCTTGATCGTGAGGAGCAGCGCGTAGGAGCCGAGCATGGCCAGCACGGCGATGTTCTGATTGAAGTTCTGCACGGCGATGGACGCGCCCGCGGACAAAAGCGTGGCGCCCCGGTGCTGAAGAATCGCGTTCATCGGCACGATGAAAAAGCCCGCGAGGCCGCCGAGCGCGATCATCAGCGGATACGCCATCAGAATATAAGCGGGCGCGAAGAGCGGCCCGATATGCACGCCTGCGTTGGCAGGGAACATGTCCTTGTTGTAGAAGGCCATGGCCACCGATACCGCGCCGATCAGCACGCCCACCGGCAGAACCTTGAGCGACTGCCGCAAGACGATCCATGCCGATGCCGCCGCCGCGCCTAGTGCAATGCCCACGCCCGTCACGCCCTGCAACACGGCCGCTTTGGAAAGCGAGAGGCCGAGATTGGCGTCGGCCCACTTGAGCACGAGCAGTTGCAGCGTAACGGCCGCGCCCCACAGGAGCGTCGTGACCCAGAGCGCGATCTGCGCGAGCTTGTCGGTCCAGAGCACCTTGAAACTGTGCGAGAAGTCGCCGACGAGGCGCGTCGGTTGGTTCAGCAGATTCGGGTAGCGCGCGCCGGTATCGGGAATGAACGCGTTGATCGCGGCCGCCGACGCGTAGATCAGCATGACCGTGAACATCGCGGCGTGCGCGGCGGTGTGCATCAACGGCACGTGCGCGTTCTCGACCCAGCGCGCCACGACTTGGCTCACGAGCGCGCCGCCGATCACCGTGCCGAGGATGGTCGATCCGACCGTCGCCGATTCGAGCCACGCGTTCGCCGCGATGAGCTTTTGCGGCGGCAGCAGTTCGGTCAGGATGCCGTACTTCGCGGGTGAATACGCGGCCGCGCCGAGGCCGACCACGCCGTATGCAATCATCGGATGCACGCCCGCGATCATCAGCGCGCAGCCCGCGGCTTTGAGCGCATTGGAGATGAACATCACGTGGCGCTTTTGCAGGGCATCGGCGAATGCACCGACGAAAGGCGCGAGCACCACATACGACACCGTGAAAAAGATCTGAAGCAGCGGCGTGACCCACGGCGCCGATTGCACGACGGCAAGCATGGCGATCGCGGCGATCAAAAGCGCGTTGTCCGCCAGCGACGAGACGAACTGCGCGGCAATGATCGTGTAGAAGCCTTTTTTCATGGCAAAACGAGAGTTGGCGCGCGTCGTGCGGCGCGCGCTGGGGTGTGTTCGGGGGAAACGGACAGCCAAGGAGCGTGCTGTGGCGCTTGAACCTTGCCGCGTGCGCGAAAGATTGCACTGTATCGGAGCGGCGGATTCGATGCAGGAAGTGATGCAGCGTGGCGATCGAAGAACGAGGAAAACGCTAGGCGGGCCGCTCGCGCGTGCCCGCCGACCCAAACGCCCCTTACTCTCCCGTCAACCGCGTGCGCGAATGCGGATCGAGCACCTTGATCATCTGCGCGTACACCTTCGGATTGGCCGCGACGATCTCGTTCTGGAACAGGAAATCCGATTCGCCCGTGTAGTTGCCGACGAGACCGCCCGCCTCGGTTACGAGCAGACTGCCCGCAGCCACGTCCCACGGATGAATGCCTTGCTCGAAGAAGCCGTCGAGACGGCCCGCCGCGACATTGGCGAGATCGAGCGCCGCCGCGCCCGGACGACGCAGGCCCGCGCACGACAAGGTCATTTCGCTGAAAAGGCGCATATAGCCGTTCAGGCCCTGGCCGTCACGGAACGGAAAGCCCGTGCCGATGAGCGCATCCGAAAGACGATCCAGCTTGCCAACTCGAATGCGACGCTCGTTCAGATACGCGCCACGGCCGCGCGATGCCGTGAAGAGGTCGTTACGCGTCGGGTCGTAGATCACGGACTGCGTCACGATGCCCTTGTGCACGAGCGCGATCGACACGCAGTAATACTGGAAGCCGTGGATAAAGTTCGTGGTGCCGTCGAGCGGGTCGATGATCCACTGGAACTCGGAGTCGCGATCGTCCTTGCCGGATTCTTCGGCAAGAATGGAGTGATCGGGATAAGCGGTGTGCAGCGTCTCGATGATGGCGGCTTCGGACGCCTTGTCGACTTCCGTCACGAAGTCGTTGTGCTGCTTCTTGCTGATCTGGATACGGTCCAGGTCCAGCGATGCGCGGTTGATGATCTGTCCGGCGCGGCGCGCGGCCTTGACAGCGATATTGAGCATCGGATGCATGAGCGAAATCCTTTGACCGCCGTGCACGGGCAAGAACCGCGAGCAGGCGAATTAAATGAGCGACAACGACTTTGTCGACGAAAGACGAATTGGATAAGAGCGGGGCGCGGCGCCAGGCAAAGTTAAAGAGGCGAAACGCAAGCGCGTTATTTTACCCGAAACGCGCCTTTTGGCCGCGCGCGCGAACCAAAAAGCCGCCAACATCGCCGACAATCGCTAACATAGCGGACTGTGTGCACCCGTTCGCCATCGATGCGCGACGAGACGCAATACCGACGCGCACGAACCATTCAGCAACACGCAAAGCACCTTCATCCTTGGACACCAACCAATTCATCGCGCCCGCGGGCGGCTTCACGTCGACCCGTTTCATCCTCGTCGAGCCAAGTCATCCTGGCAATGTCGGCGCGGCGGCGCGCGCGCTCAAGACCATGGGCTTCGCGCGCCTCGTGCTGGTCGCGCCGCGCGTGGCCGACGTCAAGAACGAACCCGAAGCCATCGCGATGGCAAGCGGCGCCGACGACGTGCTCGCGAGCGCCCATGTCGTCGATACGCTCGCCGATGCGCTCGTCGGCGTGCGCTGGTCCGTCGCGCTCACGGCGCGCATGCGCGAATACGGTCCGCCGCAGATGCCGCCACGCGCACTCGCCGAACGCGCGCACGAACTCGTGCGGCATGGCGACATCGCGCTCGTGTTCGGCAACGAGCGCACGGGCTTGTCCAACGCGGATGTCGAGCGTTGCAGCGCGCTTGCCCATATCCCGGCGAATCCGGCGTATAGCTCGCTCAATCTGGCGCAGGCGGTGCAGGTCCTCGCCTACGAATTGCGCGTCGCGTTTCAGGAGCCCGCGTCCGAACTCACGCTCGTCGAGCCGGCCGCGCATGTCGCGGGTGCATCGAGCGATGAGATCGAAGGCATGTACGCGCATTTCGAAGAAGCGCTCGTCGCGCTGGAATTTTTGGATCCCGCCAATCCGAAGAAGCTGATGTCGCGCGTGCGGCGGCTCTTCGCGCGCTCGGGACTCGAGCACGAGGAAGTGAATATCCTGCGCGGCATCGCCAAACATATTCTCGCGCGCGTCAAAAAACCCTGAACGCGATGTGGCTGCAAGCAACCGTGCTTGCAGCGGGGACAATCGTGCAGAGTTCGTCCGAGTGACTCTACAATCGCCAAAAATATAAGCTTTGCGCGCGCGGTCATTTGGGCTTCGCGCCTGACCCCATCGAGATCACGACATGTTCCAACGACTTCGCGAAGATATCGCCGCCATCCGCGAGCGCGATCCCGCCGCTCGCAGCGCCGTTGAAGTCGTGACGTGCTATCCCGGCCTGCATGCCATCGTGCTGCATCGTTTCGCGCATGCTTGCTGGCGCGCGCAGTGGCGCTGGCTCGCGCGTTTCGTCTCGCAGATGGCGCGCTTTCTCACGGGCATCGAGATTCATCCGGGCGCGACGCTCGGCAGGCGCGTGTTCATCGATCACGGCATGGGCGTGGTGATCGGCGAGACGGCCGAGATTGGCGACGACTGCACGATCTATCAGGGCGTGACGCTTGGCGGCACGTCGCTCACGCGCGGCGCGAAACGGCATCCCACGCTGGGGCGCGGCGTGATCGTCGGCGCGGGCGCAAAGGTGCTCGGCGGCTTTACGGTCGGCGCGGAGGCGAAGATCGGTTCGAACGCGGTCGTCGTGAAGCCGGTTCCGGCGGGCGGCACGGCGGTGGGCAATCCGGCGCGCATCGTGATGCCGGCGGTGCAGCGGCCAAAGGAAACCGCGCGTGAAGGCTTTTGCGCTTACGGCATCACGCCGAACGCGGACGATCCGGTGTCGCTGGCCATTCATGGTTTGATCGATCACGCATCGACGCAAACGCAGCGTGTCGATGAAATCGTCGCCGCACTCGAACGTCTGGGCACGCGCGTGGAAGCGCTCAATGGTGCCGGCGGAGCGGGGCTCGTGGACTTGAAGCGCTTGTGCGCGTCGATGGAAGGGAAGGTGGAAAGCGAACTCGCGCAGCGGTAATTTTTTGTGCCGCTGCGGCGCGTGAAAGCGTGAGTGCAGTTCGAATTTCGCGCTCACATGGCAACGGTTGCGTGGCGAACCCAAGAGTCATGCACCAGAACTACAACGGCAGCGCGCGAAAGCCTTCCTCGTCGATCCGCAGATACCCGCCGCGCGGTTCATCCATATCCAGTTCCCAATCCGGCAACACCCAGCGCGCGCCTTCCACTTCCCGATGCATCGCCGGACGATGCGTATGTCCGTGGATCATCGTATGCGTGCGGCTGCGGATGAAAAGCTCCGACACCGCCTTGCGCGTCACGTCGTATTTCGGCGATTCGCCCTGCATGCGCGCGCCCTCGCTGTTCGTGCGCATGCGCTGCCCGATGCCGAGCCGCGTCTTCAGCGGCAACGCGAGAAACGCGCGCTGTGCGAACCGATTGCGCGCAAAGCGCCGAAAGCGCTGATAACCGGGATCGGCGGTGCAGAGCGCGTCGCCATGCGCGAGGACGATGCGCGTGCCGAACGCGGTCATGGTGAACGGATCGGGCAACGGAAGTGCGCCGGCTTCCTTCATGAAGCGCTTGCCGAGCAGAAAATCGCGATTGCCATGCATGACATATAACGCGATGCCGCGCTCGGTGAGCGTATGCAAAAGCTTCGTCATGCGGCGCGCGAAGCGGGCGCGCTCGTCGGCGACGGCGTCATCCAGGATATCGTCGCCGACCCAGAACTCGAACAAGTCGCCGAGGATGAAAACCGAGTCCGCGCCGCTCGCCGTGACTTCGATGAAATGCTCGAACGCGGCGACCGTCTTCGGAATCGCCTCGCTCAAGTGCAGGTCAGAAATGAAAAACAGCGGGCGCGCGTTGTGCGCTGCGCCCGCTGCTTTTTGCGCGACCTCTTGCCTGAAAGACTTCGTGTCGATCATGCGTGCCGTGTTCAGACCACCACGGCCTTTTCGATCACGACGTCGTCCACCGGCACGTCCTGATGAAAGCCCTTCGAGCCGGTCTTGACCTTCTTGATCTTCTCCACCACGTCGAGACCTTCGACCACGCGGCCGAACACGGTGTAGCCCCAGCCCTGCGGCGTCGGCGACGAATGGTTCAGGAAGTCGTTGTCCTTCACGTTGATGAAGAACTGCGCGGTTGCCGAATGCGGGTCGTTCGTGCGCGCCATGGCAACCGTGCCGTTGTCGTTCGTGAGGCCGTTGTTGGCTTCGTTGTCGATGGGGGCATCGGTCGGCTTTTGCTTCATGCCCGGCTCGAAGCCGCCGCCCTGAATCATGAAGCCGTCGATCACACGGTGGAACACGGTGTTGTCGTAATGACCCTTCTTCACGTAGTTGAGGAAGTTCTCAACCGACTTCGGCGCCTTTTCAGCGTCCAGTTCGATCTTGATGACGCCGTGGTTCGTATGCAGTTCGACCATGATGATTTCTCCGGTATGTTGATGATTGACGATGGGCGGCGTTCACCGAACGAACGCTGCCGGGTTGTGCGTTTATTGCGAGACCACGGTAGCCGACTCGATCACGGTCGGCTTTTGCGGCACGTCCTGCATCGGGCCACGCGTGGTGGTCGGGCTCGCTTCGATCTTCTTCACGACATCCATGCCCGAGACGATCTTGCCGAACACGGCATAACCGTTGCCGTCGGGATTCGGGAAGTCGAGTCCTGCATTATCGACCGTATTGATGAAGAACTGCGCCGTGGCGGAATTCGGGTCGCTGGTGCGCGCCATGGCGAGCGTGCCCGTCGTGTTCTTCAGGCCGTTCTTGCTTTCGAGCGCGATGGGCGCGCGGGTGGGCTTCTCGGCGAAACTCGTGCTATAGCCGCCGCCCTGGATCATGAAACCCGGAATCACGCGATGAAAGATCGTGCCCGAGTATTGACCGGACTTCACATAGTCCAGGAAGTTCGCGACCGTCTTCGGCGCCTTCTCCGGATACAGCTCGACCTTGAAGTCACCTTGCGAGGTATGGAACAGCACGGTCGGATGCGCGCCCGTGGCGGATTGCGCCGCCTGTGCGAAGGCGGGCGCGGTAGCGATCAGGGCAGCGCTGGTAAGCCCCAACATCAGCAATTTCATGAAGGATCGGTCCTCGGGTGATGAATGCAAACGAATGCAGATAAGCAGCCGCAATCGCGGCCGACCGACAGCTTACCGCCTGCACGCGCGGGTGCGCCAATTAGCCTTGTCCGACGGCGCGCCGTGGTCGCGTGTCTCAAGGCTGCGTCTGCGGCGCGACGTAAGGCGCGGTCGGGAACGGCCCGGTTGCGCCGCCGTACGGCGAGTACGAATCGGGTGAGGGCATGGTCGACAGGCCGGTGCCGCTGTCGGTGCTGCCCGAGCCTTGCGCGGGCGCCCATTCACCCGATGGCGATTGCGGCGCCGCCGTGGCGCGCGTGCCCGAGGCTCCATTCGCCGCAACGCCGCGACGAACCGGCGGCGGCGTGATGATGTTCTGAATGGCCGTCACGCGCTGACGCGTGAGCGGACTCGTCGAGCCGAGCGATTGCGCGCGTTTGTACGATTCGCTCGCGAGCCGCAGATAGAGATCGCCGAGATTGTCGTATGCGAGCGCGTAGCCGGGGTTCGCCTTGACCGCCGTTTCGAGCGCGGCGCGCGCTTCTTCGTAGCGGCCTTTCTTGGCGTAGAGCGCGGCGAGGTTGTTATACGGCTCGGGCAGTTCGGGATACGCCTGCGTGAGTTCGGTGAAGGCCACGATGGCGTCGTCGTCGCGGTTCAGGCGCGCAAGCACGGTGCCGCGCTTGAACTTCGCCTGCACGTCGGTCGGATTGGTGGCGATGCGCGCATCGAGTTGCTTGAGCGCGGCGTTCCAGTCTTGTCCGGCGATGGTCGAGTCGATTTGCGGCGTGCCGTCGGTGGTGGATTTCGCGAGCTGCGCGAACGCCGTGGTCGAGATGCCGACCGAAGCCGCCATGCCGATGACCGCGATCGCGCCGGCACGCATGAGCGTGTTCCTCGCGATGTTGCGGGAAAGAGAGAAGAGGTGCGAAGGCATGCGCGCGCGAGCGTGAGTCACTTGGAATCGATTCAAGGAATGAAGCAGCGAAGGGATCATAACCGGGCTTGATGGATGAGCGGCCGGCAAGCGGCCGGCAAGCGGACAACCAGGTGTCGAAGCAAGTCAGCGAAGCATGCGGCAACTTGGCCGACAAGCCCGCCGCAAAAGGCCGCGGGCATGGTTCGAGCGTCACGCGCGAAGTCCGTCGCGCGGCACGCCGGGCACTTCATGGGCACAGGCCCCGGTGTTATACTCCGACCCATTCTAACAAAAGGTCCGTACGTTTCGCGCACGCGCCGGCTGCTTGCAGCTATCCTTTGCAAGTGCATGTGTTGCCCGGTGTATCGAAGCAGCGTTGCGAGGCATCGGACTCGTTGGACTTTCTTGTTGGACTTTCCTTTTCAGCCACTCGTGGCCGTCTTCGTTCTGGTCGCATGACCGTCGTGTCGCTTTCGCGAGTGCGCCTTGGCCGTAAAGCCCGCATCGACACGCCGCATGCAATGCCATGCACGAATGTTCCGGGTTCACGCACTGTCTCTCTATGAATTCGCTGCGCATCTACAACACGCTCGCGCGTGACAAGCAATCCTTCACGCCGCTTCGCGCTGGCGAGGTACGCATGTACGTCTGCGGAATGACGGTGTATGACTATTGTCACATCGGCCATGCGCGCGTGATGGTGGTGTTCGACATCGTGCAGCGCTGGCTGCGCACGCTCGGCTATAAAGTCACGTACGTGCGCAACATCACGGACATCGACGACAAGATCATTCGTCGCGCGGTGGACAACGGCGAGCCCATCAAGGCGCTCACCACGCGCTTCATCGCGGCCATGCACGAAGATGCCGATGCGCTCGGCGTCGCGCGTCCGGACCTCGAGCCGCGCGCAACCGACTTCATTGCGCAGATGCTCGGCATGATCGATGCATTGCAGGCGAACGGCTATGCCTATCACGCGAAAGACGGCGACGTGAACTACGCCGTGCGCAAGTTCGCTGACTACGGCAAGCTGTCGGGCAAGTCCATCGAAGACTTGCGCGCGGGCGAGCGCGTCGCCGCCAACGACGCGAAGGAAGATCCGCTCGACTTCGTTTTGTGGAAGCAGGCGAAGGCCGGCGAGCCGCGGGACTCGGGCTGGGACTCGAAGTGGGGACGCGGGCGTCCGGGCTGGCACATCGAATGTTCGGCCATGGGCTGCAGCTTGCTTGGCGACCGGTTCGACATTCATGGCGGCGGCCAGGACTTGCAGTTCCCGCACCACGAGAACGAGATCGCGCAGAGCGAAGGCGCGACCGGGCAGACGTTCGTGAACTACTGGATGCACAACGGCTATGTGCAGATCGACAACGAGAAGATGTCGAAGTCGCTTGGCAACTTCTTCACCATTCGCGAAGTCCTTGAAAAATTTGATGCCGAAGTGGTGCGTTTCTTTATTGCACGGGCACACTATCGGTCGCCGCTGAACTACAGCGACGTGCATATCGACGATGCCAAGAACGCATTGACTCGCCTCTATACGGCGTTGAAAGATGTCGAGCCGGACAATCGGCAACTTGACTGGAACGAGGCGAACGCGCAGCGTTTCCAGTCTGCGATGAACGACGACTTCAACACGCCCGTGGCGGTCTCGGTGCTGTTCGATCTCGCGAGCGAAGTGAACCGCACACGCGACACTTCTCTCGCGCGCCAGCTCAAGGGTCTCGCCGGCGTGCTGGGTCTGCTCGGCCGTGAGCCGCGCGCTTTCCTGCAGCAAGCAGGCGGCGCGGCTTCGACCGAAGGCCTCGCGCCGCAAGAGATCGAAGCGAAGATCGCCGAACGCGTTGCCGCGAAGCAGGCAAGGAACTATGCCGAAGCAGACCGTATTCGGGCCGAATTGCTCGAAGCCGGTATTGCGCTTGAAGACAAACCGGGTGGGTCGACCGAATGGCGCCGCGTGTGAACGCAGCCCTTCATACCCTCTGATCGACTCACCAGGCAGGAGGCACGATGGCAACGGCCAGGAAGACGCCGGTCAAGCGACCCGCGTCTGTCAGGAATGCATCGCCCGCGACGAAGCGAACGCGCGGCGAGCAAGCGACGACAAGCACGCTCAAGAGTGATGGTGCAAGAGCTTCGGCTCAGAAGGCAGTCAAGCGCGCGGCACTCAAACGTAGCGACGGCACGCGTCTGAACGGCGTAAGCCGTGAGGACGTAAAAGCGGATGCAAAGACGGACACGAAAGCGATCCGCGCATCCGCGCGCGTGACAAAAACGCGCAGCGAGGAAGCGGAAGCGTCGCCCGTCAAGGCGAACGGGCGCGCGCATGCCGGCGATGCCACGAACGCGCAAGCGCTCGTCGCCGACAAGGAGCGCGGTGAAGTCGTGCGCAAGTCGCGCGTCGTCACGGCAGATGCCGAGGTGCCCGTGCAGATCGGCGGACTCACGCGCGAAGTCGTGCGTCCCGATTACTGGGACAAAGCGTGCGCCGACCTGATGAAGCGCGACCGCATCCTCAAGAAACTCATTCCGAAGTTCGGCCAGATGCATCTAGTGAATCTGGGCGATCCCTTCTCGACGCTCGCGCGTTCGGTTGCTGGCCAGCAGATCTCGGTGAAGGCCGCGCAAGCCATTTGGGAACGCGTGAAGGGCGCTTGTCCGGATGTCGTGCCGGCGCGTTTCATCAAGCTCGGCCCGGAGAAGCTTCAGGCGTGCGGCTTGTCCAAACGCAAGACGGAGTACATTCTCGATCTCGCGCAGCACTTCGTATCGGGCGCGTTGCACGTGGATACCTGGGCGTCGATGGACGACGAAGCCGTGATCGCCGAACTCACGCAGATTCGCGGTATCGGCCGGTGGACGGCGGAGATGTTCCTCATCTTCAACCTGGCGCGCCCGGACGTTTTGCCGCTCGACGACCTCGGTCTGATTCAGGCGATCAGCGTCAACTACTTCAGCGGCGAACCTGTCACGCGCAGTGAAGCGCGCGAAGTGGCTGCTAACTGGGAGCCGTGGCGCACGGTTGCAACGTGGTACATGTGGCGCAGTCTCAATCCGATTCCCGCGGACCATTAAGAACCGACTAAAAGATTGGCGAACTATCGTTGATTTATAATCGATAGTTCCCGCGCGCATTTATCAGGGACGGACGCGGTTAAAATACGCCCTGCCCGATGTTCTAGGACTCGAACACATGAAGACCACGTTTCTGGATTTCGAGCAGCCGATCGCTGAACTCGAAGCGAAGATCGAAGAACTCCGCTTCGTTCAGGACGATTCCGCTGTCGATATTTCGGAAGAAATCGAGCGGCTGTCGAAAAAGAGCCAGCAGCTCACCAAAGATCTGTACGCGAATCTGTCGCCGTGGCAGGTATCGCAAATCGCGCGGCATCCGCAGCGTCCGTACACGCTCGACTACGTGAACGAGTTGTTCACGGACTTCCATGAACTGCATGGCGATCGTTCCTATGCGGACGATCTCGCCATCGTCGGCGGTTTTGCGCGTTTCAATGGCCAGCCGTGCATGGTGATCGGCCATCAAAAGGGTCGCGACACCAAGGAGCGCGCGTTGCGCAACTTCGGCATGCCGCGCCCGGAAGGGTATCGCAAGGCCGAGCGCCTCATGCGTCTCGCCGAGAAGTTCAATCTGCCCATCTTCACTTTCGTCGATACACCCGGCGCGTATCCCGGCATCGGCGCGGAGGAACGCGGGCAGTCGGAAGCCATCGGGCGCAATCTCTACGTCATGGCGGAGTTGAAGACGCCGATCATCACGACGATCATCGGCGAGGGCGGTTCGGGCGGCGCGCTTGCCATCGCCGTGGCCGACACCGTCATGATGCTGCAATTCTCCACGTACTCGGTCATCTCGCCGGAAGGCTGCGCGTCGATCTTGTGGAAGAGCGCGGCCAAGGCGCCGGAAGCCGCGGAAGCGCTCGGGCTCACGGCGCATCGGTTGAAGGCGCTGGGTCTCATCGACAAGATCGTGAACGAACCGCTCGGCGGCGCGCATCGCGACCCCAAGGGCATGGCGGCGCTTTTGCGTCGCGCACTTGCCGATTCCCTGCGCCAGTTCCAGGGCATGAGCGTGCAGGATCTGCGCGAGCGCCGCTTCGACAAGCTGATGGCGTACGGCAAGTTCAAGGAAACGCTGCCGGGCGCGTGATCCGCGTTCCTCATGGCGAACTTCGACACTGAAACCCCGGCCGGCCGCCTCGTTATCGAGGCGTTGCGCGGCGCTTTGTCGGAGGCGGCGCTGCCCGCCGACTCGCTACTGGCCGTCGCGCTCAGCGGCGGTCTCGACTCCACGGTTCTTCTCGATGCCGCCGTGCGCTGCTTCGGCGCATCGCGCGTGATCGCGCTGCATATCCATCACGGCCTGAGTCCTAACGCGGATGCGTGGGTATCGCATTGCGAGGCGCTGGCGGCCTCGCTCGATGTGCGATATGCGTCGCGTCATGTCGATGTCGTCCGCATGGGCGGCGAGAGTCTCGAAGCCGCCGCGCGCGATGCGCGTTATCGCGCGCTCGACGATCTCTGCGACGAGCAAGGCGCGGCGGCGCTTCTGATCGCGCATCACGCCGACGATCAGGCCGAAACCGTGCTGCTGCAATTGCTGCGCGGCGCGGGCGTCGCGGGCCTCGCGGCGATGGCGCCGCAGCGTCTTCACGCAAGCGAGGTGCTGCGTCTGCGTCCGTTGTTGCGGCTGCTGCGCGCGCAACTCGAGCAATACGCGCATGAGCGCGACCTGAGCTGGATCGAGGACGAATCCAACGCCGACACGCGTTATGCGCGCAACGCGCTGCGGCATGACGTGCTGCCGGTGCTCGCCGTGCATTTCCCCGGCTTTCGCGATGCGCTCGCGCGCACGGCGTCGCATGCCGCTTCGGCGCAACGCTTGCTCGACGAGCTGGCGGGCATCGACATGGAAAAGGCGCGGCACGCGGAAGAAGGCGCGCTCGCGCTCGATGCGCTGCTCGCACTCGACGACGAACGCGCGACCAATCTGCTGCGCTATTGGATGCGAGATCGCGGCTTGCAGGCGGCATCCACCGCGCGTGTCGCGGACATTCTGCGTCAACTGCACGCAGCCGCCGACGCGCGCGACGGGCACGCGCTTCGTATCGATCATGTGGGACACGCGCTGCGGGTTTATCGCAATGCGTTGTTCTGGGAGAAGGCCGACAGCGCCGATGCACCCGATCTCGACGACGGTCCGAGTCAAGCGAGAGCGTTGGTCGAACTGCGCTGGCAGGGCGAGGAAGTCTGGCGTTTGCCGCAGTGGCGCGGGTCGCTGGTGTTCGAGCCTGCCGCCGAACCGGGCGATGACGTCATCGCCGAAAGCGTGTTGCGCGCCGCGCCGTTGAGCGCGCGTTCACGCGCGGGCGGCGAGCGTTTGCGCGTTGCATCCGATGCACCTAGCCGCACGCTCAAGAATCTCTTTCAGGAGCGCGGCGTGCCAGCGTGGAAGCGCGATGTGCCGCTCATCTTCATCGGCGCGTTGCTGATGTTCGTGCCGCTCGTCGGCGTGAATCGCGAAGTCGAAAACGCGAAGGGGCCGTGGCGGCGGTTGATCTGGCGGCCGGATTTGTTGATCGCCTGAGGGGTGCGGTGTCCGGCTGGCAACGAGTTTCCAGTACGGGAGGGCAGCAACTTGCGCACACCTCTTTTCGGGATGCTCCGCTGCAAACCCGTTAAAATAGACGCCCAGCCGCTTCATCTTGTAATTTCGGCTTCGATCCGGTACCGTAGCTCGTTTGTCCGCTTGGCGTTTTGCTCGTCATCTCCGTCCAAAAGACGTGATATTCAACGTTAAATCGCCAGCCATCGCGCGAATTCGCTGCGTACCAACCGCGCGACTTTCATGCGCGATTGGCTAACGCAACTGCTGCCTGGTATTGCAATCCGGTACCCCAAGCACGCGGCGGCATATGCGCCAACGCGTCGCGTCGCCAGCTTCAAATCATCCCCGAAGTGATCGGCCACAACGCTTAAAGCGCATTGCAACGAGCGCATGAAGCGCGGTTTTCCTTCCAGTTCAAAACGACAATGGCACTCATCGTACACAAATACGGCGGCACTTCGATGGGCTCGGTCGAGCGCATCAAGAACGTCGCCAAGCGCGTTGCCAAATGGCACAAGGCAGGCCACAAGCTGGTCGTCGTGCCCTCGGCGATGTCCGGCGAAACCAACCGCCTGCTCGGCCTCGCGAAAGACATCACGCCCAATCCGGACCCGCGCGAACTCGACATGATCGCCTCCACCGGCGAACAGGTCAGCGTGGGCTTGCTCGCCATCGCGCTGCACGCCGAAGGCCTCGAAGCCGTGAGCTACGCCGGCTGGCAAGTGCCGATCAAGACGGACAGCGCGTTCACCAAGGCGCGCATCAGCGAAATCGACGGCGAGCGCGTGCTCAAGGATCTCGATGCGGGCAAGGTCGTGGTCATCACGGGCTTCCAGGGCGTCGATCCGGAAGGTCACATTGCCACGCTCGGGCGCGGCGGCTCGGACACCTCGGCGGTCGCGATCGCCGCGGCGCTCAAGGCTGACGAGTGCCTGATCTATACCGATGTCGACGGCGTCTATACGACCGATCCACGCGTCGTCGAAGAAGCGCGCCGGCTCGACCGCGTGACTTTCGAAGAAATGCTGGAGATGGCGAGCCTGGGCTCGAAGGTGCTGCAGATCCGTTCGGTGGAATTTGCCGGCAAGTATCAGGTGAAGACGCGTGTGCTCTCGAGCCTGACCGACCCGCTTATGCCGCTCGAAAAGGAAATGCACTCGGGCACCCTGATTACTTTTGAAGAAGACGAGAACATGGAAAAAGCAGTGATTTCTGGCATCGCGTTTCAGCGCGACGAAGCGCGCATCGCCGTGATGGGCGTGCCGGACAAGCCGGGCGTCGCGTATCAAATTCTCGGACCTGTCGCCGATGCAAACATCGACATCGACATGATCATTCAGAACCAGAGCGTGAACGGCAAGACCGACTTCACGTTCACGGTGGGCCGCGGCGACTATCAGCGCGCGCTCGAGATCCTGAATGGCCAAGTGAAGGGCCACGTGCAGGCCGAGACCGTGCTGGGCGACCCGAAGGTGTCGAAGGTGTCGGTGGTGGGTGTCGGCATGCGTTCGCACGTGGGTATCGCGAGCACCATGTTCCGCACGTTGTCGGAAGAGGGCATCAACATCCAGATGATCTCGACCTCCGAAATCAAGATCTCCGTGCTGATCGACGAGAAGTACACCGAACTCGCGGTGCGCGCGCTGCATAAGGCGTTCGAGCTCGATCGCGCTTGAGTGTTGCTTGAGTCTTGTTTGAGTGTGGCGTTGAGCGTTGCGACGGGTTCGAGGTCTCATGCACTGTTGCGGTTCGCGTAAGCCATGAGCCGATGCGCAATCGATTGGAAAAAATCGTTATGCGAATTTGACCGGCGCGGGCGAACACGCTATTATCTCGATCTCGTTGCACTGCACTCCCGGTGCGACGAACAGTTTGGGAGACGTGGCCGAGTGGTCGAAGGCACTCCCCTGCTAAGGGAGCATCTGGCTAAAAACTGGATCGAGGGTTCGAATCCCTCCGTCTCCGCCAGTAGTAGTAGAAAAGCCCCGCAAGGTTAAAAACTTGCGGGGCTTTTTGTTTTTGGGCGGTGATCGGGCCCGGTCGCGTGAGATTCAACTTGGCTTGCGTGGATAAGTTCTAGCAGCCATGCATGGCGATTCGCTGTGTCGCTTGCCAGAGCAGTGCTCGCGCGGAACTGTCTCCCTCTTTTTCAGGCGCGGGGTTGTCTGCGTCTTGAATTCGAGCAATCGCGCGTCTGGCATGAAGGGATCGCGATGCCAAACATCGAGAACGCGCACATGCACCAGTCGATCCGCACGTTGATCGCAGTATGTTCCGGCGGCGCTATCGGAATCCTTAGGCTTCGCGCACAAACAGAAAAAGCGCGCGACGCGTCCGCTGCTCAAACTTCTAACTTCTATCGCTAGCCAGACCTCTTATCTCGATTGAGCGATTTTGCTTCCTTTGGCACGCTCTGAAAGCTTGATACAAAACAGATTGTTTCAACGGTTTTACGCTTTTTGTCTGAGAAATCTCAAAATACTAAGAGGTGTCTGTAATAGCGCCTAAAAGTGTGTCAGTAAAAACTAGGAATGTGACGAAATTACACGGTTTATCACCCGATCGCTACCAGACTTTTTACAACTGCTAGTACACTTGTTCGTTGTGAGCGTTTAAATCAAAGTCCGCCAAAGTTGGTGATGGCGGTCTCGCGACCGTAGCCATATTGTTCCTCCCTTAAGAAATTTCCGAATAGCACTAGCGACGCGTCCATTGATACGGACTCGACACCGTTACCGGGATGACGGATGGCCTTGAAAGGTTTGAGTGAAATAAATTGCTTTGAAAGTTGGTAGGCCTTTAGGGCCTGAAAGCGGAGATAATGAAAAGCATAAACAAGCGGACTATCTCGCATGTTTGGCAGGAAAGAAGAAGCCAATATTCACGCTTATTTTGATCTTGCGCAGAAAGGCTTTCGATTTTTAGGTTGAGGACTTGGTGGTGATTTCGATGTTGGTTGTGTTGATCGCGCTTCTGGTCTCCTTTGTTTCGGTACTGTTCATTGTTCGCTTCGAGCGCTGGCATGGTTCCTTCTCAATGGACCGCGATCTGGATGGGATTCAAAAAGTCCATGCGGTTGCGGTGCCACGAATCGGTGGCGCGGGCGTCATCGTTGCAGTCGCTGCTTCGTTACTCTTGAATGCCTTTCTGAATCCTTCGCGTAACAGTAGCGAAGCTCTGATTTTGCTTGGCTGTTCCTTGCCCGCGTTCCTGTCAGGTTTCGCCGAGGATCTGACCAAGAGAATCAGCCCGAGAACGCGTTTGATCGCGTCCATGGTTGCGGCACTGCTTGCTTGCTTCGCACTGCGGGCGGTGGTTACACGGGTGAATTTTTCTTATGTCGATGCAGTGCTTGTTTTTTCGCCCATCGCGATTGCTCTGACAGTATTTTCAGTATCTGGCGTGGTGCACGCGATTAACATCATCGACGGTTTGAATGGGCTTGCATCCGTTGTTGCGATCATCATTTTAGCGTCGATCGGCCTGGTGGCGTTTCATGTGGGCGACTCGACAATTGTTATTGTCTCGTTGACGCTGATTGGTGCGATTACCGGTTTTCTTGCCTGGAATTTTCCGATCTCCCGAGTCTTTCTCGGAGACGGCGGCGCGTATTTCATCGGTTTTCTAATCGCCGAGTTGCTGATCTTGCTCACCATGCGCAATCCCAGCATTTCGCCGCTTTACGCAATTCTGGTAACGATCTACCCAGTCTTCGAAACCGTCTTCTCGATCTACCGAAGAAAACTCGTGCGCGGTTTGCCTGCCGGTGCGCCTGATGCGGTTCATTTGCATACACTGGTTTATCGTCGCGTGCTTGGCGGAGAATTGAATCGATGCGATTCACGCGCCTTGAGTCTTAGAAATTCCCGGGCATCTCCTTATTTGTGGACGCTGACGCTTTGCGCGGTCGTTCCGGCAACCTTGTTTTCAGAATCTCCAGTTCTTCTCGGCGCGTCGGCACTCCTCTTTATTGCCACCTATGTCTGGTTGTATGCCGCAATCGTGAGATTTCACGTGCCGGCTTGGCTTCGGCCAGCGCCTGTCAAAGAGCAACCTATTGTCGTGCACGCTGAACAATAAAACCGTCTCTGTTTTTAACCCTGAAATTTTGATTGAGAACACGGACTAAGGCCGACGCCGATTCAGCGTCAAGCCAGTGTTTGAACCGAATTGAATTGAACACCCGCAAGCAATGGTTGATTTGAAATTTTCCGGCCGTCTCAAGTTGGCTCTCGCTATCGCAATGCTGCCCGCCCTGCTTAGCGCATGCGCGCTTGCCCCCGGCATGCGACTCGATCCCAAAGCACCAGTCGACTCTTCCGACCCAGCCTCAACACCCGACATCGCGACCATCACGCCGCAACTGGTCAGGCAGCAAAAGGCTGAGCGCGATGCCACGTCCCAAGGCGATTATCGCCAGCTCATCGGCTATCCCAGTCATTACGTCATTGGGCCGGCCGATGTGCTTTCCATCATCGTATGGGATCACCCCGAACTGGTCGTTCCAAATCTGACCTACAGCATCGGCGATACAGCCGGCACGCTGCCCAATGGGCCGGGTCTCAGCACACAGACGGTCCCCGGCTTCGTCGTCGGGGATAACGGGGACATTCAGTTTCCATATATTGGAAAAGTGAAGGCTTCTGGCGGAACCGTCGCTCAGTTACAAGTGACGTTAAAGCGCCTTCTCACGCCTTATCTGAGAAATCCGCAACTGACGGTAAGCGTAATCGCCTATCGCAGTCAGCGCGTGTTCGTGGAGGGCCAAGTCAATCAGCCTGGCATCAAGCCGATCACGAATGTCCCGATGTCCCTGTCGGAAGCGCTCAGCGAGGCCAATGGCGTCACCGCCGGCGTGGGCGACACGAGCCGGATCCAGATCTTGCGTAACGGCCGGACCTTCCAGATTAGCTTGCCGCAACTCGCGGAACAGAAACTCGATGCATCGATGATCTTCCTCAAAGACCGCGATGTCGTTCGTGTCTTGCCGCAGACCTATAACCAGGTGTTCGTCACCGGCGAAGTAATGCGCCCGATGACGTTGCCGATGCACGACGGTCGACTCACCTTGAATGACGCACTGGCCTCGGCTGCCGGCGTGAATCCTTCGACGGCCGAAGCGGCAGGAGTTCATGTCGTACGTCCGACCGAAGACCCGGCCGCGCCGCAGGTCTTTCATCTCGACAGCACGTCGCCGGTGGCACTGGCGCTCGCGGAGCACTTCGAGCTGCAGCCAAAGGATGTCGTCTATGTGGACGCCACTGGTCTTGCTCGCTGGAACCGCATTGTCAATCTGCTCTTGCCGAGCGCGCAAGGCGCGAACATCGGGCGCCAGGTCGCGGGCTATTGATCATGTCCTCACGCACGACTCGCATGAACGATCGCACAGGAGTCTCGGGATGATCGACTCCGTTCTCCTCGTGTGCGAGGGAAATATCTGCCGCAGTCCGATGGCAGCGGGTTGGTTGCAGTCGAAAGTGCCGTCGCTGGAAGTCTGGTCCGCCGGAATCAGCGCGCTTGCCGGACAGCCGGCCGATCCATACGCACAAGGCGTGATGATGGATCACGGCATCGACATCTCGTCTCATCGTGGCGCGCAGTTGAGCGGCTTCGACTGCAAGCGCGCCGAGTTGATCCTCGTAATGCAGGAACAGCAAAAGCGCTATCTGGAAAAGCGATATCCGTTTGTAAAAGGTCGCGTCTTCAGGCTAGGTCAATTCAGTGACTTTGAAGTACCGGACCCATACCGAAAAGAACGGAATGTTTTCGAAGACTGTTTTGACTTGATCGAAAGAGGACTTTCGGACTGGGTCGGGCGAATTGAATCAACGCGTTGGAAGTTATGAAACAAGAGAATCTACCGGTTATGTTGCATGGCGAGAGCAGCGATCAACTAAGTATCGTCGAGCTGCTGGACGCCCTGTTGGATCACAGAAAGCTGATTGCCATCGTCGCTGCGCTGTTCGTGATCGTCGGCGCAATGTATGCGTTTCTCGCGACGCCGGTTTATAGCTCGCGCATTCTGGTAGCCGTCGAAGATTCTTCCGATGCGGCCAGCGCTAAGAACCTACTTAGCGATGTTTCCGCCATGTTCGATGTCAAATCGTCAGCGGATGGCGAAATCCAGATTCTTGGTTCGCGGCTCGTCGCGTCCGGAACGGTCGACGCGCTGAAACTCAATGTCGAAGCGAAACCACGCTATTTTCCCGTGTTCGGTAAATGGATGGCATCTCACAACGACGGACTGTCGAATCCTGGGGTATTCGGTTGGGGCGGTTTCGATTGGGGCAGCGAATCGATCGAGCTTGCCGCCTTCGAGGTTCCCCGCAAGCTTCAGGGACGCAGCTACGACCTGACAGTGCTAAAGGACAACCGGTACAGCCTGAGCGGTTACGGACTGGAATCTCCAGTGACGGGTTCTATCGGCACCGATGAGAAGTTCAACTCGAGCTTCGGCGCGCTCACCCTGAAGGTTACCAAGCTGTCCGGAAGACCGGGCGCCAGCTTCGTCCTGAAATCTCGTTCGAGCCAACTCACGACCGATGACCTCATCAAGTCGTTGCAGATCATCGAGCAGGGCAAGCACTCGGGCGTGATTTCCGCGACGCTCGAAAGCACGGACCCCGTGCTTCTGAGCGACACGCTGAATGAACTCGGCCGCCAATACGTCAAGCAGAATGCCGACCGCAAAGCGGCTCAAGCGGAACATTCCATCTCGTTCCTCGACGCTCAGCTTCCCGTCATGAAGCAGCAACTCGAAGACGCTGAAGCGAAGTTGAGCGAATATCAAAACAGTCACACGATCGTGGACTTGTCCGAGGCCGGCAAGGTCAGCTTGCAGCAATCGGCCGACGCGGAGACACGCCTCATCGCGATGAAGCAAAAGCGCCAGGACTTGGCGACGCGTTTCGGTCCGATGCATCCGTCGTTGCTCGCTATCGACGAACAAATTGCGACGAACCAGAAGCAGATCGATAGCATCGCCGCGCAGATTCGCCAGATGCCGCTGACCGAGCAGGACATGCTCAAGCTTCAGCGCGATGTGCGTGTTTCGACGGACCTGTATGTCGCCATGCGCAGCAACGTCGAGCAGTTGCGTCTGGTGAAGGCGGGCAAGATCGGCAATGTACGGATCGTCGATACCGCCGATATCCCCGAGCGCCCGGTCAAGCCGCGCAAGCTGATCGTCATGGCCGCAGCGGCGATCGTCGGTCTGTTCCTCGGAACCTTACTCGCTCTCGTGAAGGACCGCTTGTTCACGGGCGTCACCGATCCGATCTCGCTGGAAGAGCACACCGGTCTCAGCGTCTACGCCACGATTCCCGTTAGCGACAAGCAGGCCGAACTCATCCGTAACCTGCGAAGCGACGGTTCGCGCCCGCTGGTGCTCGCGAATCTGTATCCGAACGATCCGGCCGTGGAGAGCCTGCGCAGTCTTCGGACCGCGTTCAAGTTCGTCGCATCGGGCGGAAAAAATAACGTCGTGTTGATCGCGGGTCCGACACCGGGAATCGGCAAGTCGTTCGTGTCCGTCAACTTCGCGACGGTGCTGGCGTCGAGCGGCGCCCGCGTGTTGCTCATCGATGCGGACATGCGCAAGGGTTATCTCAACCGGTATTTCGGTCTGGGGCGCGATGCCGGGCTGTCCGACGCGATATCCGAAGCCAGGTCGGTCGATTCTGTCGTGCATCGGGACGTTCTTCCCAATCTCGATTTCGTCTCGTCGGGCAATTATCCGCAGAACCCTGCGGAAGTGCTCTCGCATAAAAACTGGGGCGATTTCATCTCGGCGGCATCACGTGCCTATGACGTCGTCATCGTCGACGCGCCTCCAGTACTCGTCGTTTCCGACGCGGAAACCATCGTTGGCTCGGCGGGCAGCGTCTTCCTCGTCACGCGCTCTGGCGTGACGCGCGGCGGAGAGGTCAGCGAATCCATCAAGCGTCTGACGCAGACCGGCACGCAAGTCACCGGCTTGCTGTTCAACGCAATCAAGCCGCGCGGAAGAATCTATGGCTACGGCGGCCGATATCAAAGCTATCGCTATACCGGAGACGGTTACTACCAGGACCGCTCCTGATCGCAGCACTCGCTAAAAGCACGCCGTGACGAATTCGGCGTCGATGTTTCAAGCGAAGCATCGAGAAACACTGAAGGTTGGTTAAACGAAATGTTAGAAAATCTCCGTATTGCAATCATCGGTCTGGGCTATGTAGGTTTGCCTCTTGCTGTCGAGTTTGGTTGCGGGCGTCCCGTAGTCGGCTTCGATATCAACACGACGCGTATCGATGCGCTGAAGCAGGGTATCGATTCGACGCTCGAAGTAAGTACCGAGGAACTCGCCCGCGCAAGTCAGCTTAGTTTCAGCGCCGATGCGGCGGATCTTGCCAAGTGCAACTTCTTCATCGTCACGGTGCCGACGCCAATCGACGCGTACAACCGGCCCGACCTCGGCGCGCTCATCTCGGCGAGCCAGACCGTCGGCAAGGTGCTGAAGAAAAACGACATTGTCGTGTTCGAATCGACGGTCTATCCGGGCGCCACCGAAGAAGTCTGCGTGCCCGTGCTCGAGCGCGTCTCTGGTCTCAAGATGAACGTCGACTTTTTCGTCGGCTACAGTCCCGAGCGCATCAATCCCGGCGACAAGACGCATCGCGTAGTGGACATTCGCAAGGTGACGTCCGGTTCGACGCCGCAAACCGCGCGCAAGGTCGATGCCGTTTATCGCGAGATCATCACGGCGGGAACGCACATGGCGGAGAGCATCCGCGTGGCCGAAGCCGCGAAGGTCATCGAGAACACGCAGCGTGACGTGAATATCGCGTTGATCAACGAACTCGCGATCATCTTCAATCGCATGAATATCGATACCGAGTCCGTGCTGCGCGCGGCGGGTACGAAGTGGAACTTCCTGCCGTTCAAGCCGGGTTTGGTCGGTGGTCACTGCATCGGCGTCGATCCTTACTATCTGACGCATAAGGCCGAAGAGATTGGATATCACCCGGAGATCATCCTCGCGGGTCGTCGCCTCAACGACAACATGGGGCAGTATGTCGTCGCGCAACTCGTCAAGGCGCTGGCGCAGAAGCGCATTGCTATCGCCGATGCGCGCGTGCTCATTCTCGGTCTCACCTTCAAGGAAAACTGCCCGGATATTCGCAACACGCGTGTCATCGACATCGTCAGCGAGCTTGCAGAGTATCAGGCGCATGTCGATGTCTGCGATCCGTGGGCGCTTGTGCACGAGGTCAAGGACGAATACGGCATCGATCTCGTCGAGTCGCCTGAGGCGGGTGCTTATGACGCGATCGTTATCGCGGTCGCTCACGAGCAGTTCGTCACGCTCGGAAAGGGCATGCGCGATTTCGGCAAGAAGGAGCACCTTCTTTATGACCTCAAATACGTCTTGCCGGCCGATGGTTCGGATCTGCGCCTGTAAGGATACTCACGATGAATCGCTATCAGGTTATCTGCGAAGCGTTGCGAGCGAATCCAGTGCGATGGCTGGTCACGGGCGCGGCGGGATTCATCGGTTCGAATCTCGTCGAGACGCTGCTCAGGCTGAATCAGGAGGTCGTCGGGCTCGATAACTTCGCGACCGGTCATCGGCGCAATCTCGATGAAGTGGCGTCCTCGGTGTTGCCGGAGCAATGGTCACGCTTCACGCTGATAGAAGGCGATATCCGCAATGCGCGAGATTGCGAGACCGCTGTCGCTGGCGTAAAGCATGTGCTGCATCAGGCCGCCTTGGGTTCGGTGCCGCGTTCGCTGAACGATCCGGTGGCGACTGATCAGGTGAACATCGGTGGCTTCCTCAACATGCTGGTCGCCGCGCGCGATGCAGGCGTGTCCAGCTTCACCTACGCGGCGTCGAGTTCAACATACGGCGATCATCCGGCGCTTCCCAAAGAGGAAGCGAATATCGGACGTCCGCTTTCGCCTTACGCCGTCACGAAGTACGTGAATGAGCTCTATGCAGAAGTCTTCGCGCGCTGCTACGGCTTCAAGGCGACGGGCTTGCGCTACTTCAACGTCTTTGGCAAACGCCAGGACCCGAACGGCGCGTATGCGGCGGTCATTCCGCGCTGGATCGCCACGATGATGAGCGGCGAAGACGTGCAGATCAATGGCGACGGCGAGACGAGCCGCGACTTCTGCTTCGTCGATAACGCGGTACAGGTGAATCTGCTCGCAGCAATGGCGAGCGATGATGTGCGCGGACAGGTCTTCAACGTCGCACTCGGCGATCGCACGACATTGAACGAGTTGTTCGGCTTGCTGCGTGACACGCTTGAAGAACACGGCATTCGATACGATCGGCCGCCGACATACCGCGCGTTTCGCGCAGGGGACGTACGTCATTCGCAGGCCAGTATAGAGAAGGCGAAGTCGATGCTTGGATATGCCGACGGCGTGCGGCTCGACGAAGGCATTCGGACCGCCGTGCCGTGGTATATCGCGTCGACGAAGACGCAGCGAGACCACGTCCAATCTTCCGATGCGAGCAACGGTAATACATCGCGATGAAGGTTCTGCATATCATCAGCAGCCTTGATCGCGGTGGCGCAGAGGCGGTGTTGTTCCAGGTTGTGTCGCACGGGCGCACGAGCGGTATCGAGCATCGCGTGGTCTGTATGCGCGGAGAAGGGTACTACACGGCGAAGTTGCTCGAACAAGGCATCGAAGTCGAATCGCTGAATTGTTCGAGAGGCCGAATCAAGCCGCACGCGTTGCTTCGTCTCTGGTCGGTCATGCGCGCGTTCGGCCCGGACGTCGTGCAGACCTGGATGTATCACGCCGATCTCATCGGCGGCGTGCTTGCCTATCTGACGCGCTTCAAGCCGATTTGCTGGGCGGTTCACCACGCGAATCTCGATTCCGACAAGAACACACGCATGACGGTCCGGATCGCGAAGATGTGCGGATTGCTCTCGCGCTTCGTGCCGGACCGCATCGTGTGCTGCTCGAAACGAGGCCAGGCCGCGCATCAACAGATCGGCTATGACGGCAGCAAGTTCTCGTGGATCCCGAACGGCTACGACATCGAACGCTTCTCGCCGGATCCTCGTGCAAGGGCCGCGCAACGACAGCTCTGGCAAGTCTCGGACGATACGCCGCTTATCGGATGCGTCGCGCGTTGGAATCCTCAGAAAGACCATCCGAACCTGTTTCGCGCCGCAGCGATGCTCGCCGATAATGGCGTCGCTTTCAAGCTGGTGCTCGTCGGCGCCGACATGACATCCGCGAACGCCGATCTTCTCGCATCGCTCGATGCTGTCGGTTTGCGCGAACGCGTGCTTCTGGCGGGACCGTCGGACGATATCCCAGGTGTCATGAACGCGCTCGATATCCACGTGCTGCCGAGCGCTGGCGAAGCGTTCCCGAACGTGGTCGCCGAGGCGATGGCTTGCGGCACGTTGAGCGTGAATACCGATGTAGGCGACGTTGCCACGATAGTCGGTAGCGAAGGATGGGTCGTCCCGCCTGGTCATTCAGTCGCGCTTTCAAAGGCGCTTGGTGCAGCAATTGCAATGAGCCGCACGACTGAAGGTAAAGCGCGCAGGGAACGCGCGCGCACTCGCATTGTGAGTAACTTCGGTCTCGAGCGGATGCAGCAAGCGTATGAGTCGACCTGGCGCGAAGTCGCCGCGCGCGCGGGCAAGGTCGTTCCGCGGCATCGCAGAGAGAAGCGGACATGAGCTTCGGACTGGCCTCCAAGCTTCGGGCCAAGCTTGCGAACGCGCATCCGGATCATCGCAGGATAGCGAAGGGCGCGGCATGGGTATCGCTCTTCGTGCTCATGGGCAAAAGTGCCGGCGCCTTCAAGGAAATGGCGATCGCGTATCGCTATGGCGTGAGCGGTATCGTCGATGCCTACCAGTTGTCCTTCACGCTCGCCACATGGATACCTTCCATGCTCGTCACGGTGCTCAGTACCGTGCTGATTCCCGTGCTCGTGCGCATGCGCAACGACGACACGGACACGCTCGCCAACTTCATCGGCGAATTGCGTGGCTTGGCGTGGCTGGTCGGTCTTGCCATCGCCAACGTGCTCGTTTTCGCATCGCCCGTGGTGATCACCTATGTGGGTGGAACGCTGCCCGAGCATACGAGATCGCTCGCGATGCAATTTATCGTCGGCATGTCGCCGCTCGTGCCGCTCACCTTGCTCATGTGTATCGATGCCGCGCGCTTGCAGGCACGCGAGCGGCATATCAACACGTTGCTCGAAGCCGTGCCGGCTGCAGTGCTCTTTTTCGTGGTGATCCTCAGTACCGGTTCGTCGATCAAGCCGCTTTACATGGCCGTTACGCTCGGACTTGCGCTGCAAGTCTATTTGTTGTCGATGTTCGCAAGGCGTGCGGATAAGGTCCGCGCTCCCATTCGCTTCGGATTCAGTTCGCCGCAGTGGCGGGCCATGGCGCATTCGATCGGCGTCATGCTCGTCAGTCAGGCCATCCTTGCTTGTATCGTGCCTATCGATCAATACATGGCGACCCGTGATGGCGCTGGAGCGGTCGCCACGCTCGGTTATGCCAATCGGCTGATTGCGTTGCTGATGGGTCTCGGTGCATCGGCAATCGGAAGGGCGACGTTGCCCGTGTTGACGCAGACAATCCGTAATGGCGAACGCGAGCGCGCTCGATCCATGGCGATCAAATGGGCCTACGTCATGTTCGGAATCGGCGCCGTGGCGGCATGTGTCGCTTCGTTCGCCGCGCCTTTGATCGTGCGTGTGCTGTTTCAACGAGGCGCTTTCACGGCAGTCGATACTGAACATGTCGCGGTCTTGCTTCGCTGGTTCACGCTGCAATTAGCGCCAGCATTTGCCACATTAGTGTTGATGCAGATGGCTGCCAGCGAAGGGCGCTATCGGTCGATCGCGTTCATCACATGCGCAGGCTTCGTCGCCAAGGTCGCGGCCAACTTCGCCTTCACACCAATGCTCGGTTTGGCCGCGCTTCCCGTAGGCACTGCTGTCATGGCCGGCGTCGTGTTCGTTCTCTACCTTTTCTCCATCCACGAGAACGAGGAAGAGGACATGGAGCAAGAGCATGCAGCCTGATTTCTCGCCGATGCCTTGTCTGACGCGATCGCCGACCTGGAAGCGCGTTACAAGCATGCCACGCATTGTCAAGTTTTCTCGATGACGTTCATCTCTGTTATTACCGCCAGCTATAACCGTGCGGCTCAGTTGCCAAGCTTGTTCGCCAGCCTCGAAAAACAAAGCGACAGAGATTTCGAATGGATAGTCGTCGATGATGGCAGCGTCGACAACACGCGCGCGCTTTGCGAGCGCTGGGCTCATCAGGTCGATTGGCCGCTACGCTACATTCAGAAACCGAACGGCGGGAAGCATACCGCGCTGAATCGGGGCTTCGCGCTTGCGAAGGGCGAGTTGATCATCACGGTCGATAGCGATGACACGCTCACGCTCGATGCCATCGCAACGATTCGCGAAAACTGGTCTTCGTGTCGAACCATTCCCGACGTATGCGGCATGAGCTTTCTCAGACTGCGCGCGGATGGAGGCGTGATCGGTGACCGTTTCGAACCGGACCGCGAGTTGGCGACATACATCGATATGCGCATCAATCGCGGTGTGCGTGGCGACAAGGCCGAAGTCTGGCGCGCAGACATCTTGAAGCAGTTTCCTTTTCCGGAAGTCGAAGGCGAGCGCTTCATGATGGAGTCCGCCGTGTGGGGAATGATCGGGCGGCGGTATCGCATGCTGCACGTGAACATCGGCTTCTATGTTTGCGAGTATCTGTCCGATGGTCTGACGCGAGGCGGCGCGGCGCTGACGGTCCTGTGCCCGGTCGGGTCCGCACACGGCATTCGCTGGGCAATCGCGCCGCCGGTCAACATGCGCACGCGGATCGTGATGACGTGGCGGCTCATTGCTTACGAGTTTTTGGCGCGACGTTCCGTGTACCAGATCGCGATGGCGTCCGGGCATCGCTTGCAGGTGCTGTTGAATCTGCCATTCGGATCAGCGCTTTATTTGTACTGGCGGTTCAAGTTTCGACGTGAGTTAGGTCGGTAGGTCATGAAAAAAGTCGTTCTCTTTGCCAATACGGATTGGTACCTTTTCAATTTTCGTTTGTCGCTCGCGAGGTATCTTCGGGACAATGGCTGGTCGGTGTTGCTCATGTCGCCGCCGGGGCCTTATGTCGCGGGGTTAGAGGACGCCGGATTCCGCTGGCTTCCCGTGCCGATGCAACGACGCAGTCTGAACCCCTTGCGGGAACTCTTGCTGGTCTTGCACCTATGCCGCCTGTTTCGCAAAGAGCGGCCAGATGTCGTGCATGGGTTCACCATTAAATGCGCGGTGTACGGTTCGCTTGCGGCGCGTCTCGCGCGCGTCAGGCAGCGCGTCAACGCTGTGGCAGGTCTCGGCTTCGTGTTTACGAACGATTCGTTGAAGGCGCGCGTCTTACGACCGCTGGTCAAAATATTGATGCGCGCGACGTTGAATGGCCGCGGCGCATCGCTGATTCTCCAGAACCCGGACGATGTCGCGATGTTCATCAACGCCGGTATCGTCGACAAGTCTTGCATCCACCTCATTCCCGGATCGGGCGTGAACGTACAGAAGTTCGCCCAACGCGCGAAGGACACGAGCGGCACGCCACGACCGATTCGCGTTTTGCTGGCTGCGCGCCTGCTTTGGGACAAAGGCATCGCGGAATACGTGGAAGCGGCTCGCGCGCTGCGAAACAGCCAGCGCTCGTTCGAATTCCTGCTCGCCGGCGATCCCGACGAGGGCAATCCTGCTTCGGTACCGACAAAAACGGTTGAGGCCTGGGTCGAGGAGGGCACGCTGACTTGGCTCGGTCATGTCGGTGACATGCCGGCGTTGCTACGCGACATCGACATCATGGTGTTGCCCAGTTATAGAGAAGGGTTGCCAAAGGCGATGATCGAAGCCGCAGCATGCGGCATCGCGCTGGTGACGACGGATGCGCCGGGTTGTCGCGAGGTCGTGAGTCAAGATGGCGTCGATGGCTTGCGCGTTCCGGTGAAGGACAGCGTCGCACTGACAGATGCAATCGCGCGTCTGCATGACGACCCGGTGTTGCGCGAAACGATCGGTGCCAATGCGTGCGTTCGCGCGCTCGCAGAGTTCGACGAAAGGATCGTGATCGAGCGGACCGTTGCGGTGTATGGAACAACGCAGAACGCTTGAGAACGATCATGATAAGCAGAAGAGTTGCGCTCAAAGTCATAGCGTCGATGCCTCTGGCGCATGGGCTTGCGTGTCGGTCGGCGGCGGCTAAGATATCGAATGAAGACGACGTCGTGCATGCGAGTGTCTTCGGCGTCGTGAGCGATGGCGTGAGCAATGACACGTCGCGTCTTCAGGATGCGATCGATCGCTCAGTTGGCAAGACGTTACTCATTGGCGGACAATGCCGCATCGACACGCAAGGACTGAGTCTGCGAAGCGGCTCGCGCGTTCGCTTCGAACCGGGCGCCTCGATCAAGTTGCTTGCGCATGACACGCCTTCGTATCAAATGTTGCGCATGTGGGACGTGAGCGACGTTGTGCTGGAGAACGCGACGCTGGACGGCAGTCGTGAGTTGAACTCGGCGCAGCCCAAAACGCATTCGGAAGGCTACGGCATGGGCATTTCGATAGCAGGTAGTTCAAAAATCACGATCAAATCGGCAACCACGGTGGGTTGCTGGGGCGACGGTATCTACCTGGCGAACAGTTATCAGCCGACCAGCATGCCGCCTCAGGATATTCACGTGATCGACCATCACGCGAATAACTGTCGTCGACAGGGAATATCCATCATCAGCGGAAGGAACGTTTTTATTGAACGCGGTCTGTGGGAGAACATCGGTGGAACGGCGCCGTCGGCGGGTCTGGATATCGAGCCCAATTCGAATCGTGACGTGCTGGAGAACATCAGGATCGTCAATCCTGTCACGCGAAACTGCAAGATCGGCATCCTCGTCTATCTCTTGAAGATTGCGGGTGTCGAGCCCAAGGAGGTGCAGATCGATATCAGCGGTCAGCGCGATGAATCCGCGAAGATCGCCGCCTTTAGCGTTTCAGGTCTCGATACCAAAGGTTCAATTGTGAAAGGACGAATCGTCAATCGATCGGCGACCTGGATCAAGCCAAAGCTTCTTTCCGTCGAAAGCCACAATTACGACAAGCGCGGACCGCAGATCGTAGTAACAAACTTGAAGACTATTCGATAACCGGCGCACTTCGCCGACGACAACCTCGCAAGGCAGCAAGCCGGCGCCGAGCGCATTATCCGACCTAAAAGAATTTCGATGAAAGCCAGAATGACTCAAGCGCCGAGTCCACCAGTTCCCCGTCGCAAAACTCAGGCGCGAGCCTACCTGACTACTCCTGGCGGCTGGCTATTCATCCTGATAGCGATTCTGTTGCTGGTGGTGGTTGCGGTAGGCGATCGTACGATGCTGCTAGATCAGGACAATTACCTGGAGTACTTCAGCCAGACAACGTGGGACTGGTTCGTCAATCTTTATCAGACACGCACTTCAACGCTCAGTTTTGTCATCAGCACGGTGACGGAGGAATTCGGCTGGCGTACCTGGTTGATCGTATTGAATGCGTTCGGCGTAACACCCGATATTGGTGTAAGAGTGACCGTCGTATTGGCGAACGCACTTGTCATTGCGGCGCTTTTAGAAGTCCGGCGACCGCTACTAGGGCTGCTTCTTTGGGCGGTCGTTCCGGTAGCCTTGGCTACGGTCGGACTGTTTCAAATCCGTCAAGGTTTGGCATTCGGCATAGCGATGCTTATCACGCTGCGCTATCAGCGGCCCGTCCTCGGATGGGTGCTCGCGAGCTTCGTTCATACGACCTTCGCGATACCCGCGTTGCTATTGCTCTCCATTCGAGCGTGCGGAGATCGAAAATGGCGAGCGTTGATCGTTTCGAGTTTGACGGCGTTCCTACTCGCCGCCGCAGCGGGCTATCTTTTCAATAATTTCGGCGGCAGGCGTGTCGAGGAATATGCGGACTACCAGGACGATTTCACTATCCGGCTGCTCATCCTGTTGATCGTCTATGCAACGGCTTCTGTCATCGTGCTTTATACGCAATGGAAAGAGAAGGGCACAGCGAAGGACAAGGTATGGACGGAGCTATGCACGATGCACGTTGCGCTCATGGCTTATTTGGTCTTCGCGTATGTGCTGTTTCCCTTTGGGAAGGGACGCGTGTGGTATTGCATAGCGTTACTGCTGCCGTACGTGATTTCGCAAATTCGATTCAGGAACGCGTTCTTGATATGGTGGACTGCGCTGATTCTTCTAGCCCTGTCGGCAGATGCCCTCAAGAATTATCAGGCTGATGTCTACAGCTATTTTCTTCATTAGGCGATATCAACGGCGCGTCGAGTCGTAGGCGCCTTGCGATTCGTGTGAGTCGTAATCTGTCATGTCGTTTTCATGGATGGGTCGGCGCGCCGCGGCATCGTCGTTGTCCACGCCAACGCGCGTGAACAACTCGTCCCACACGCGAAGAATCGTATTCGTTGAATATCGCTCGCGAACGGACTTTGCGCCTTTGCGACTCAGTTCGGCACGCAGCGTGTCATCGGTGAGCATCCTTTGAATTGCAGCGGCTAACGCTTGCGGATTGGCGACTGGCACAAGCAGCGCGTCCTGCCCGTCGCGCGTGATGTAGCGCGGACCACTGAGACAATCGACAGCTATGGCGGGAACGCCTAAAGCCATACTCTCGGCGAGGGCGAGGCCGAATCCTTCGAAGCGGGATGACATGACGAATGCCTGCGAGCGCAGAATCTCCGTCCATGGTTTTTCGGTGACACCCGGAAGAAAGATGCGCTGGGTCATACCTCGCCTTTCGATCTCCGCTTCGAGCGATGCGCGTTCGGCGCCTTCACCCCATATCCACAGATCCCATTCTGGGCACGCATTCGCAATGGACGAGAATGCGTCGATCAAAAGGCGATAGTTCTTTTGCGGATGCAATCGTCCGAGCGAAACGAGGCGCATGCGCGCGCCGGTTTCGATAGACGGCGCCGACTGCTGGAATAATTCGTCAGGCAGCGGATTTGGGACGACAGCAATATGTCGCATGCCGGGCACCATTGTCTTGAACGGCGCGACGACATTTTCGGTGAGCACCGTTATCGCGCTGGCATGCGGGTAAGTCAGACGAGTAAGCAGTTTCCATAACGCGGATCGTCCGTCGCGAGATGGATCGTTATGTTCGCAAGCGATAACCGGAATGCCCAAGCCTAATGTTGCAAGAATTGCGGCTACGTTGACATTGGTTAAAAAGGAAATCACAACGTCGGGACGGTTCTCCCGGATGAGCGAGCGCAAAGCCCGCTGTCGCTGAACGAAGCTTGATAACTTGCCGCCTTGACTCCCTGCACGGTCAGTCAGATAGATGAAGCGAACGTTCTCGGAAATCTTGTAAAAGCAATCACCCTTACCGCTATATGTAGCGACTAGCGTGACATCGTCACCGCGCTCACTCCAGGCATTCACGAGCGTGGCCGCGACCCGTTCCGCGCCGCCGCTTCCCATGGAACTCACCAATAGCGTGATTTTCATTTAAGTGATGCTCCAATTGGATGAGCTAACGAGGGGATGTCGCACTGTTGACGATGAGAGAAGTGACGAGTCTTTAAGGACGCTGCGAGTTTGACCACGGGACATCAAGACGATCGCATGGGTATGCGGTCTGAAGTCACGGTTGTGGGCTATGTAATCGCTTTCGCGTAATGGCGGATGGTTTCGCACGATGAACGACACGAGCGAGCCAAGTTGAAGAAAATCGGCTCTGACGAAAACGACGCGTTCGAAAGCTAAAGAAGACTAACGATCTTATCATCGGAGCGAGTCTATCGATGTCTTTTGGAATGCAACTTTGTGGAGATGGCGTGTTCAGGGTCCAAGCTTAGAAATTTTGCGGAGCACGCCAGCCATGTCTCGGACGTGCCACGCGTCACACACCGACCGAATGGCAGATTGCAATATCAGGATGGTTCAGGAGAAACCCTCCGCCCGGACGAGGTCTTCCACACGCAATAAAGAACGAGCGACGCACGATCATGTATGAGAGTCAGTTCCCATCTTCGATCGTTCAAACGGCTGGCGTGCAAAAATAGCGAATACTTACTCGAACCATTCAAAAAAACAGGCAGTGTATGGAGGCGACGAAGTTGATCGTGAATGTGATTTTTAACGTGCTTGGAACGGCGGCGCTGATCGTCGTTTTGCTTTTGGGAAGTATCGCAATTTGGGACATTCTGCGCGGGAAGTAGGCGGCAAGTTCACTCATCCGCCGGTACTACCATCAATCGCCGCCACTTTCCCATGAGGCGTGCCGGTCTCATCGGCGTCATCGGCCAGGCAACACGTGACGCATGTCACGCCCTACGCCGCCGAGCCCAACCTTTAAGACAAGTCCGCTATCCGAGTTAACAATCGGAAACTAATCTTGCGCGTTGACGGTTTGGAAGCAGTCAATTGCAAGACAGCCTGCGCTGTCTCGATTATTTTCTTGCCTGAATTCGATTTGCGTGTTCTGGCGACGCCTTTCTCACGGTTGGCTCACTCATGGTAAGTATCAAAAAGGTAGCGGCGCCGATTTTCGTCTCGCTGCTCGGTATCGCTAGCGCGCACGCTAGCGAATTTGCCGGCCCCTTCGTCGGCGCGAAGCTCGGCTTGAATTTCTCCGATGCAACCGGACACGGTTTCGAGGAATCGACGCACACGACGTTCTTTCCGGGCCTGACGGCAGGCTATAACGTCGATGTCAACCAGTTCGTGGTCGGCGTCGAAGGATTCGCTGATCTTCACGCTGGTTCCACGACCAAGAAGGACGGCGGCATCGACGTAAAAGTCGGCATGCCTATCGACGGCAACATCATGCCTTACGCGCGCGTGGGCTTCACTGGCACCTGGCCGGACACGCGCTTGCACTATGGCGCGGGCGTCGAGTATAAGTTCGCGAAGCAATGGAGTGTCGCTGGCGAATACACGGCCGACACGGCGCACTGCGACGGCGGCCATCGTCGTAACGACAGCCTGACCGTCGGCGTGCATTACTACTTCTGATCGTCACGAATTGGAATCGAAAGCGCGAGCAACCGCTGCTCGCGCTTTTTTTTGCACGGTCCTTACTTGCCCGACGCAATCCGATCCTGAATGTGCTTCGCGCGCGAAGGCGACGACGGGTGCGAATCCATCATGCTCGACTTGCCGCCGTCGATCGTCGCGAGCTTTTGAAACGCCGTCACGAGGCCAGCCGGGCTGTATCCCTTCTTTTTCTGCATGTCGAACGAATAATCGTCGGCGGCGCTTTCTTGCGATTGCGAGAATTGCGCCTGGACGAACTTCTCGGACAAGTCGCCCAGTTGCGATGCCGACAGATTCGCCACCGCGCCGCCCGTCGATGCCGCCGCCGAGCGCACGGCCGAGGTCGCATAGGCGAGCTGCATCGCTTTCTTGGTGTGGCCGAGCGCCACGTGACCCATTTCGTGGCCCACCACGCCGCGCACTTCGTCGTCGTTCATTGCGTCCATGAGGCCGCTGTACACGCGCACGCAACCGTTGGCCATCGCCCAGGCGTTGACGTCCTTCGTGATGTAGACCTTGTAGTTGACCGGCACGCCATTGATGTTGTCGCCCAGTTGCTTCGAGATGCGGTTCAGACGCTGCGTGTATTGACTCGACGCCGGCGCAATCTTGTTTTCCTTGTCCAGGTCCGCGCACGATTTGTCGGAGAGCGTGCGCACATCGGCGTCACTCAGCGTGAAGGCTTGCGATGCGAGTTGGCCAGACTGCAACAACGTGTCGGGATTAAGCGCGTTCATGCTGCTACAGGAGATGAGCGCGCACAGAGCGGGCGCCGCGAGCGCCAAGCGGATGAATTTCATGTTTCGGTCTTCCTAGAATTGTTTTTGGGGCGTCCGTGACGCGATGCTTCGCGCACGGAGCGGCATCGTCGATGTCCGTCGAACAAAAAGCTAGCGGAACATTCTGATTTTGCTTACGGGCGTTGACAATTCGCTGTCGGAAAAGTGCAGAAAAAGTGGATCAATCTGCGGCGCGCTGGTTTGCCGCGCGTACGCGAGCGGCGGTCGGATGAGTGGACGCGGCGTCCATGGATAGCGCCTGCGCATCGGGCAGGGCGTCGCTTGCGAGTTGCGTCAGCGTGTGGCCGGGCGGCATTTCGACGAAGACGTTTGCGCCAAGTTCGAACAGCGCGATGGTCGATTCGTGCCAGCGCACCGGATAGCGCAAGTTGGTCGCGAGGTCTTCGCGCACGGCATCGGCGCGACGCAGCACGCGTGCGCCGCGATTGCCGACATATGGGACGCGTGGCGCATCGAAGCGGACTTTCGCGGCAGCTTCGATCAATTGCGTGGCCGCGTCTTCGAGCAGCACGCAATGCGAAGGCACGCTCACCGCTAACCGTTCGGCCTTGCGCGCGCCGCGTTCGAGCGCGAGGCGGCTCACGGCTTCGAGCGCATCATCGCTGCCGGATACGACGATTTGACGCGGCGCGTTCAGATTGCCGATATAGGCATCGGCGTGACCGTCGGCGATCACGCGTGCAATCTCTCGTTCGTTCAGCCCGAGCACCGCCAGCATGCCGTAGCCGTGCGGATACGCGTTCTGCATGAGCGTCGCGCGCAGGCGAACGAGGCGCAGGGCATCGTCGAACGCAATGGCGCCGCTCGTCACCGCCGCGCCATACGCGCCGACCGACAAACCCGCGACGGCTTCCGGCTCGATACCTTCGGCCGCAAGCCCACGCGCCGCCGCCACGCCTGCCGCCAGCAACGTGACTTGCACCGCGACGGTCGACTCAAGCGCGGTGGCGTCATCGAGTTGCAGGATGTTTTCGCCGAGGATGTCGGATGCTTCGGCGAGCGTCTGTCCGATGACCGGATGCGGCCGCTCGCCGCCCAGCCGATGCAAAAAGCCCGGCGTCTGCGCACCTTGTCCCGGAAAGAGATACGCGATCATGCGGCTGCCCACGGATCGGCGACGAGTCGCGGCCCGTCGGCGTGACGCAGCATCACGCGTAGATTCGCGCGCGCGAATTCCGCGAGCGAGAAGGCGGCTTCCGGCGTTTCGATCTGCACGTCGATGCGCGTGCCGATCTCCCGCGCGGTTCGCGACAGTGTGTCGAGAAGCGCGGCGGCTGCATCGCGCGAAAGCGGCGAGGGCGCGCGAATCACGATGTCGAGATCGCTTTCGGGTGTGACCGTGGGTGTACCGCTCGCGAGTTCGAAGCCTGTGCTGCCGGCGGGGCCCCAGGCGAGTCCCGTTGCCTGGAACGAAGACGAGATTGCCCGCAGAAGCGCGAACGCGGGCAAGTGTGCGCGGTGCGAATCGGGCGTGCGTTCGAGCAAGGCTTCGGGAGACAACGCAGACGCGATCGACCGTTGATCGATCCACGCGCCGAAGCGCTCGCCGCGCGTCGAACCGCGTACGCCGATGGGAATTGCGTCGCCCAGGCGCGGCGCACGGCGGACGACGACGAAAGGTGAGCGCGCGAGCGAGGTGGCGACCCAGGACGGCACGTTGGGCGCGAAGAGAAGCGAGGCCGCGACATCCGCGCCGCCTCCGGCCGATGACGACAGCGTGTCGATCTTCAGCAGGTCATGTGGCCGTATCTCATACTGCCTTGCGTTCATCATTGTTCTCATCGGTGACGCTTGCTGGGCACGCGCAGTCACGAATCGCGCGACCGTGTCGAACGATGCGCGGCAAACGGGCCGCACAAAGGCCTCTTGCATGTTGCGTCGAAGCGGAGCTCATCGTCGGTGACAGCTGCTTCATTGGTGCGTGACAAGCCATTCTCGATGCGCCAAGCCGCATGGAGCACCGCCCCGACTCAAGCTTCATCCCACTGCTCACGCATCCGCTTGCGCACCTCCACCGACGCAGCCCGCGTGCGCTTCGCATCGGCAGAACCAAGCCGGCTCGACAGATCACGCAAAGCACCGCGCGCATCGTTCACGGCCGCCGCAAGCGATGCCTTCACGCGCTCGATCTCGGCCGCCGAGGGCGCATCCGCATCGACGCCTTCGATCAGTTCATGCAGCAACCCGAGCTTTGCATAAGCGCTCATCTTGTACGACATCGGCAAGACGGTGTCGCCGAGCGCATCCAGACTTTCCACACTGCGCCGCGTGACGCGCGCGGCTGCTTCGCGACCCATTGCGTGCACGGCGGTGCCAGGTGAATCGAGCGCGACGATCCGGTTCGCCTGATACCCGTGCGCCAAATACGCGCCCGACATGGCCGGCCCGACGATCAACGCAATCACTGGATGACCCGCAAGACGCGCGCTCGCATAAGCATCGACGGCAGCGGCGCAGGCAAGATGCACGCCGAGCAGTTCCTCGCGCCGGCCATAAGCCTGACTTTTGACATCGACGACGGCGACGATCGGACGCTTCACGTCACGCTCGCGATCCGCGTCGATAACCTCGCGCACCGCGCGCGCCAGCAGCCATCCCTGTTCGAGGCCGACGACGTTGTCGCGAGCGCGTGGAAAGCGGTTGTCCGGATCGGGCACGACGGCGAGAAAATGCGCGTGCTCGCCGTTCAAAAGCCCGCCACGCGCGCGAATCGGACCGGCTTGCGCGCCGGACGCAGGCGAAGTCAGCGCGTCGATCCAGCGTTCGCCGCGCGAGAGAGTTGTCGTGTTCATCGTGATGCACTCCAGAGCGTGCGCAGCGTTTCGGGATCGATGGCGTCCGGGTTCACGCGCGCCAGACGCTCGATGAAACCGTCCACATCCTCGGTGCGATGACGCGTCGGCACGCCGCGCGCGAACGCCGCCAGCACCGCGTCGCGTACTTGCGCGGTATCGTCTTCGACGAGCGCATCGACGAGGCCGACCGCCGCGCGTTCTTCTCCGCCAATCATCGACCAGATGAGGCGCCGGTCGCTCGAATCGAGCTCCTCGATGCCCGCTTCCTGTTCGATCACCTCCGGCCCGTTCATGCCAAGGCGCGCCTGCCGCGTCATCACGAGTTCGGTGCAGAGCGCCGCCGCGAGCGACATGCCGCCGAAGCAGCCGACCATGCCGCCGATCACGCCGACCACCGGCACGTGCCGCCGCAACGCGACGATCGCCGCCTGAATCTCGGCGATGGCCGCAAGCCCGAGGTTCGCCTCCTGCAGGCGCACGCCGCCCGTTTCGAACAGCACGACGGGACGAATCGAGCGGCCCGCTTCGAATTCGCCGAGCGCCATTTCGAGCGCGGCCGCGATCTTCGCGCCCGAGACTTCGCCGATGCTGCCGCCCTGAAACGCGGGTTCGATCGCCGCGATCACGGCGGGTTCGCCATCGAGCATGCCGCGCGCGATCACCGCGCCGTCGTCGGACTGGCAGACGACGTTCTGCATGGCAAGCCACGGCGATTCGAGCCGGTCGAAGGGGCCGAGCAGTTCGCGAAAGGTGCCGGCATCGAGCAGGGCGCGGGCGCGTTCGCGCGCGGTCATCTCGATGAAGCTGTGACGCGCGAGAAAGGTGTCGTGAGCGTTCATGGCGTGCCCTCGCTGGCTTCGACGGCTTCATTCAGGCGCAGCATGACCACGCCGGGCGTCGCGCCGAAGTCGTTGAGCTCCAGTTTCGCGGCGCCGTCGTATCGCTGAAAAAAACGGTCGAGCACACTCTTCCAGACATGCTCGTAGCCGTCGACGCTCGTGCGGATCACCACTTCCGCATTCGCTGTCGCCGATGGCGAGAGCAGCACTTCGAGATCGCCCGAGCCGACCACGCCGACGTGCGCGCGACGCGGCACGGGGCGGGTGGCGGGGTATTCGTATCGGATGTTTTCCATCATCGTTCCTCTTCGATGCGCGCGTTGCGAATCAATGCAAGCGCCTGAGACTGTCGAGAAAGAGCGTCGCCGCAAGCAAGTCGGCGGCGCCGCCAGGCGATGCATCGAGCGCGAGCAGCTCGCGGTCGAGCTCGTGAAGCGCTGTCTTGCCGCTCGCCGATGCAACGCCGCCTGCGTCGAGCACACGACGCGCGCCGTGTTGCGCGACTCGCAGCGCCGTCATGCCGCCGCGATGCAGGAGACAGGTATCGTCGAGCGACGCCATGATCGCGACGAGCGCTTCGAGGCGCGCGTCGTTTTCATCGAGATTGCGGCGACGGGCTGCATCGAGCGCGGGCAGCCCGATTTCGAGCGCATGCGGAAAGCCATCGCACGCTTCGCCGCGCGCGCCCGCCACACGGTATCGCGCCGACACGCGCGCGCCGTGACTCGTTTGTGCCGACGCGGGCGCGTAACGATCCTCGAAGCGCGCGATGCGTGCCGCGCTTGCGCAGATCGCCGCGCTGTCGTCGGGCGCATGCATTGCCGAACCGGCGCACAGCAAGCCGACGATCCAGATCGCACCGCGATGCGCGTTGCTGCCGGCGGTCGCGCGCATCATCGCAATCTCGCCTTCGCGGCCAATGCGTGCAAGCTGTTCGCGTAACGTCTGCGACGGGTCGAGATCGGCCGACGCGCGAGCGATGGCGAGAAACGTGGGGTGCAACGCTTTTGCCGAGCGCAACATGATGTCGAGCGACAAATCGCGATGCGCGCCGCTGCCGCGCCGGTCCACCAATGCGGGTTTCGGTGTGAGACACGCTTCGTCGATGAGCGCGGCCACGGCGCGCATCGCGATGGCATCGGGCGCGATCGGCTGCAAGTGGGCGAACCGAGTGGCTTCGCGCGACGCTAGCGCCGTTTGCATCGCATGGCCCATGCTCGGGCGGGCAGCGGCTCCGGTATTGGCGTGCGTTGCGACGGCACGCGAATTCGACGGGTTCGCATGCGTGGCGTCATCGAGCCGCGCCTCTGCGTTCCACGAACACACGCCAGCGGGAATGTCGGCAACCACGCAAAGGCTCGACGCTTCGTCTTCACGGTCAGACATATACGAACCCATCGCGCTCACCAGCTTCTGAAGCGCGCAGGCGGCGCATACAGACCGCCCGACCACGCCACCAGGTCGTCGATACTGCGTGCCGCGAGCAGCGAACGCTTCGCTTCGCCGCGCCGCACGCCGAGGTCTTCCGGCAACGCGACGATGCCGCGCCTTCTCAACTCCGCGGTCTTCTTCGCATCCGCGCGCACGCCGATGGGCGTGACGCCCGCCACGGCGGCAAGCGCGGCGCGGCGCTCATCGACGCCTTCGGCCGCATGCAGATACGCGATGCCTTCTTCCGTCACGACGTGCGTGACATCGTCGCCGTAGATCATGACGGGCGCGATCGGCATGTTGCTTTTTTCACCGACGGCGATGGCATCCAATGCATCGACGATGGTCGGCTCGCCGCCTTTCTTGTACGTCTCGGCGGTCTGCACGACGAGTTTGTGACCGCGCGCGATGGCCGGGTTCGGGCCGTCGTTTTTCAGCAGCTTGAGCCACGCCTCGCTCGAATGACGGCGCCCGCGTGGATCGTGGCCCATGTTGGGCGCGCCGCCGAAGCCCGCCAGCCGCCCGAGCGTGACGGTGGACGAGTTGGCGTCGGCGTCCATCTGCAGGGTCGAACCGATGAAGAGATCGACGCCGTATTGCCCTGCCAACTGGCAGAACACGCGGTTAGAACGCAGGCTGCCATCGCGGCCGGTGAAGAACACGTCCGGCCGCGCCGTGATGTAGTCCTCCATGCCGACCTCGCTGCCGAAGCAGTGCACGCTCTGCACCCAGCCGCTTTCGATCGCGGGGATCAAGGTCGGATGCGGATTGAGCGCCCAGTGCGTGCAGATCTTTCCCTTCAGCCCGAGCGATTCGCCATATGTCGGCAGCAGAAGTTCGATGGCCGCCGTATCGAAACCGATGCCGTGATTCAGCGACGTCACGCCGTAGCGGTCGTAGATGCCGCGAATGGTCATCATCGCCATGAGAATCTGCAACTCGCCGATATGCCGCGGATCGCGCGTGAAGAGCGGCTCGACGGCGAACGGGCGGTCTGCCTTCACGACGACATCGATCCACGAACCGGGGATATCGACGCGCGGCAGTTCATCGACGATCTCGTTGACCTGCGCGATCACGATGCCATGTCTGAACGCGGTGGCCTCGACGATGGTAGGCGTGTCTTCGGTGTTCGCGCCCGTGTAGAGATTGCCGTGCCGGTCTGCCTGCACCGCGCACACGAGCGCCACCTGCGGCGTGAGGTCGATGAACATGCGCGCATACAGTTCGATATACGTATAGATCGCGCCGATCTCGAGTTGTCCGTCTTCGAGCAGTTGCGCGACGCGCAGACTTTGCGGACCGGCGAACGCGAAATCGACCTTGCGCGCGATGCCCTGTTCGAACAGCGCGAGATGGTCCGGGCGGCTGATGCTCGAAATCAGCAGATGAACGTCGTGCACGCGTTCGGGATCGAGTCTGGCGAAGGCGCGCGAGAGGAAGTCGGCCTGTTTCTGATTGTTGCCTTCGAGCGCTACGCGGTCGCCCGTGACGATCAGCGCGTGCAAGGCATCGACGATACGGTCGGTCGCGAGCACCGAGCCGTCGAGCCACGGTTCGATCAGCTTGAGGCGGCGCGCTTTTTCCTGCGCGCGCGTGTTCCACTGCCGGGTTTGCGGGCTCGTGTCGCGCGCGGGCGACGTGGCAGGCGTCGGGGACGAGTTCATCGATCCTCCTTCAAAGAGGTTGCAGAAGCCGTTGCGGGCGCGGCGCGCGGGCGGCGCTTCTTCTTGACATGGCTCGCCGCGGCAAGCGCTTGCGCATCGGCGAGAAAGCGGTGGATCAAATCGCCTGTCGCAAGCAGATGACGCGCGACGAGCGTTTGCGCCTGTTCGATATCGCGGGCGACGAGCGCGGCAAGAATCGCGCGATGCTCCGCATCCGACGAATCCTTGTGGATCGGCAAGCCGAGCTTCAGCCGCAAATAACGTTCGCCGCGCCGATGCATCTGGCCGATCAGCTCCATCAGACGCGGCCGGTCCGCCGGCGCGTAAAGGCTCATATGGAACTGCTCGTTGCGCACGACGTAGAGCGCCGGGTCCGGCTCGCTTTCCGCCGCTTCGAGCAGACGCTGCGATTCGGCGAGCGTTTCCGCCGTGTGATGTTCGAGCGCGATGCCGATCGCCAAGCTTTCGAGCGACGCGCGTATCTCGTAGATCTCGCGCGCCTCGTCGGCCGATTGCAGGCTGACGGCCGCGCCACGATTCGGCTCGATGGTCACCCAGCCTTCGCTTTCGAGCTGCCGGAACGCTTCGCGCACCGGAATCGCGCTCACCGAAAACTGCCGTGCGATGGCGTCCTGGCGCAGCGGTTCGCCCGGCAACAACGCACCTTCGACGATAGCCGTGCGCAACGCATCCGCGATGAAGCGCGACGTGCTCTGGCGCGGTTCGAACTGTGCGTGACGAAACGATGCAAGTGGCTGCGCTGCATCGGAAGTGGAGAGATCTGTCGGCATGGCTAGGTGTAAGTGCGGACTTGCCGCGTGTCAATGTTCAAATATTATATATAAAACGATGCGCGACTTCACAGAAGGTGCTTTCCCTAAGCTGGGAGCGGCTGACAAGAATCGAGAGCGCGCGTGTATCTATATTCCCCTTTCCGGAGACATGGCCATGCCAACCACGGTGGACCGAGAGTTACGCGCCTCGCGCCCGATCAAAACCCCGCTCAACCGCTCGCAGATCACCGGCTTCTGGGGTGCGTGGGCCGGCTGGACGCTCGACGGAATGGATTCGTTCATCTACGCGCTCGTGCTTGCGCCCGCGCTCACCGAACTGCTGCCGCGTTCGGGCTACGCCGCCACGCCCGCGAACGTCGGTCTTGCAGGCTCCATACTCTTCGCGCTCTTTCTGGTCGGATGGGGACTGTCGTTCATCTGGGGACCGCTCGCCGATCGCTTCGGGCGCACCAAGGTGCTCGCCGCGACCATCTTCACGTTCGCGATTTTCACGGGGCTGGCCGCGACATCGCATTCGGTTTGGGAGTTGGGCATTTATCGCTTCTTTGCGGGCGTCGGCATAGGCGGGGAGTGGGCGCTTGCCGGAACGTACGTCGCCGAGGCATGGCCGGAAGATCGTCGCAAGATGGGCGCGGGTTATCTGCAAACAGGGTATTACGCGGGCTTCTTTCTGGCGGCCGCGCTCAACTACACGATCGGCGCGGCATTCGGCTGGCGCGCGATGTTTCTGGTTGGACTGTTCCCGGTCGTCGTATCGATTCTCGTGCTTTTGCGCGTGAAGGAAACCGACAAGTGGCAGCGTGCCGAAGCGACGAGCGCGCCTGCCGTCAAGCAGCACGGTTCGTTGCGCACGATCTTCTCGCCGCAGTATCGCAAGCGCACGATCGTCGCGGCGGTGCTGCTGACCGTGGCGATCATCGGTCTGTGGGCGGGCGCGGTGTATGAACCGTCGGCAGTCATTCAGCTTGCGACGAAGGCCGGCATGAGCAAGCCGGAAGCCGCGCGCATGGCGTCGATCGCGACGGGCTTGCTGTCCATCGGCACGATCATCGGCTGTCTCGCCTTGCCGCCGATGGCCGAGCGCATCGGCCGGCGCAAGACGCTCGCGGTGTATTTCGTCGGCATGGCGGCTTCCATTGCGCTGTCGTTCGGCTGGGCGTTCTATCTGCCGAACGGGCTCGTGCCGTTCATTGCGCTGCTCGTCGTGCTCGGCTTCTTCGGCGGCAACTTCGCGCTCTTCAGCTTGTGGCTGCCGGAACAGTTCGAAACGCGCGTCCGGGCAACGGCATTCGCATTCTGCACGTCGGTGGGACGCTTCTTCGGCGCGATCGTGAACTTCGGCATCGGCGCGATGGTGCTGCATATGAAGACGCTCGGCGTGCCGATCGCGCTCACGGGTATTGCGTTTCTCATCGGCCTCGCGGTGATTCCGCTCGCGCCTGAAACGCGCGGACAGGAACTGCCCAATTAGTGCCCGTTGCACGGTCCCTGACGGCGGCTTTCACGAGCCGCCGTTTCTCATTGGCGCGCGGCGTGCATGATCCTTACTCTCCGTAATCATTTGTCTGGTAGGCATTGGTAATGGGACGTTACCAAGTGGCACACAAGCAAAGGCGTTCGTTCGATATAGTCCACTCAACACAACAAACATCCCATCGAGGTGGGCTTCACATGAACAAGGTATTGAGGACATCCGCGCTCGCAGGAGCGTTCGTCATCGGTGGTATGACGCTGTCCGGCGCGGCAATGGCGGGCGTTTCCGTCGGCATCAATCTCGGCGTGCCCGCGCCCGTATATGTTGCGCCGGCGCCGGTCTATGCGCCTCCGCCTCCGCCCGTGGTCTATGCGCCGCCGCCTCCGCCGGTTTATGCGCAACCGGCTATCGTGATCGGATGGCATGGCGACCAGTACTGGGATGGCCATCGCTACTGGAACCGCGACGAGTGGAACCGCGGTCACGGCGGTCACGGATACGGCGGCCGCGACTACGATCATCACGATCACGGTCATCACGACCATTGAGCGAACGTCGCGCTAAGAGAGAGCCACCCGGTCGAAGGGTGGCTTTTTATTTGTCGCCGCGCGGCAGCGTGTAACAAAAGGTAAGGTTTCTCCTGACGAGAGCCACGTCATGGGAAGAACTTACAAAGCTGAAATATTGCGCTGAAAGGCGTCCGTTATATTTTGTCGCAAGCCAATCAAAACAAAACGAGGACCACGCGATGAAAGTGAATGTTATGGGGCGAGTGCTGGGCGGCATGTTGATCGTGACCGCGTCAGCGATAAGTGGCACCGCGCACGCCGATGTACACGTAGGCGTGAACGTCGGCATCCCCGCGCCGGTGTACGTTGCACCCGCGCCTGTGTACGCGCCGCCTCCGCCGCCTGTGATTTACCAGCCGGCTCCGGTTTATGCGCGTCCGCCCGTGGTCATCGGCTGGTATGGAAACCGGTATTGGGATGGGCGCCGTTACTGGAACCGGAACGACTGGAACCGTTATCACGGCCACGGTTACGGGCATGGCTACAATCGCGGGCCGCAACACGGACACGGTAACGGGTACGGACACGGCAATGGTCATGGCAACGGACATGGTGGTCCGCATGGCAGGCATTGAACGCGCTGGTCCAGTCTGGCTGCCGAGTCGGCAGATATAGCGGGTCTTTAGACGACGCTGTCAAAGGCGTTCTTCACAAAGCCAACGTTCCCGAAGGCGAGGTTCACGAAGATCACGCCCGCATGCATGGCGCTGTGTAAGCGGCTGTCACGACGCCAGCACTTGCAAAAACCCGAACACAAAAGCAAAAGGGCCGCTCTCGCAAGAGAGCAGCCCTCTGCACATGATCGAGCGCCGCAGGCGTTATTCGGTCACGCCCGCCATGCCGCCGACCACCGCATTGAATCCCGCATCGACGTGCACGATTTCCGCGCTCACGCCGGCCGCGAGATCCGACAGCAGGAACGCCGCCACGTTACCCACCTGTTCGATCGTCACGTTGCGCTTGAGCGGCGCGTTGTTTTCGACGAAATCGAGAATCTTGCCGAAGCCCTTGATGCCGCTGGCCGCGAGCGTCTTGATGGGACCGGCCGAGATGCCGTTCACGCGCACGCCGTTGTTGCCCATCGAAGCCGCGAGATAGCGCACGCTTGCTTCGAGCGATGCCTTGGCAAGACCCATCGTGTTGTAGTTGGGAATCGCGCGCTCGGCGCCGAGGTAGCTCAACGTGAGCAGCGACGAACTGTCCGACAGCATCGACTTGGCGGCCTTGGCGAGCGCCGGAAAGCTGTACGCCGAAATGTCGTGCGCGATACGGAAGTTTTCGCGCGTCATGCCGTCGAGGAAGTCGCCCGCGATCGCTTCACGCGGCGCGAAGCCGATGGAATGCACGAGACCGTCGAGCGAATCCCAGCGTTCCTTGAGCGACGCGAAGAGTGCGTCGATGTCGGCGTCGTTCGCGACATCGCACGGAAAGATCAGATCGCTTTCGAATTCGGTTGCGAATTCGGTGATGCGATCCTTGAAACGCTCGCCGACATAGGTGAACGCCAGCTCCGCGCCTTCGCGCTTGCAGGCCTGTGCGATGCCGTAGGCAATCGAACGGTTCGACAGCAAGCCCGTCAGCAGAATTCGTTTTCCAGCGAGAAAGCCCATGAATGCTCCTTTGAAGTCAATGTCGCGCACGGTGGCGAACGAGCCGCATCTGCCCGCGCCGCGTGAGCCTCAAGCGCGTGCGGCGCAATTGACCCACGGTCGCACGGCTTTTGATTTGGGTAGAATTCTCTCACATCGCAATGGCCTGCCCGACCCGAACGTCGATTGCGCGATACCCGGCGCCCAAGGAGCTTATGACGACTCGCACGACGATCCGCCCAACCCGCGCATGGCGCATGGCCATTGCGCTCGCGCTGGCCGGATCGATCGTCTCGGGCGCGAACCAGGCCGAGGCGGCGCACGCCTACGCACAGTATGGCGAGCCGAAATATCCGGCCGGCTTCAGTCACTTCGATTACGTCAATCCCGACGCGCCGCGCGACGGCACGCTCGTACTCGCCAATCCGAACCGCCTGACGAGCTTCGACAAATTCAATCCGTTCACCTTGCGCGGTAATCCCGCGCCGGGGCTCTCGCTGATGTTCGAAAGCCTGACCACCGGCAGTCTCGATGAAGTATCGACCGGTTATGGCTTGCTTGCCGACGACATCGCCGTCGCGCCCGATGGCCTGTCCACCACGTTCCACATCAACCCGAAAGCGCATTTCTCGAATGGCGATCCCGTTACCGCGGAGGACGTCAAGTTCTCGTTCGAGACGCTGAAAAGCCCGCTCGCCGCGCCGCAGTTCTCCGTGTACTTCGGGCAGATCGCGCGCGCGGTCGTGGTGGATGCATCGACCATTCGCTTCGAATTCAAGACCGCGACGCGCGAGATGCCGTTGCTCGCGGGCGGCATTCCCGTGTTTTCGCGCAAATGGGGAGTGAAGCCCGACGGCACGCGTATTCCGTTCGATCAACTCGCGTTTCAGAAGCCGATCGGCAGCGGCGCGTATCTGATCGACCAATACGACAACGGCCGCACCATCTCGTACAAGCGCAACCCGAACTACTGGGGCGCGGCGTTGCCGGTGCGCGTGGGCTTGTTCAATTTCGCGCAGATTCACTACAAGCTGTATTCGGACCCGGTCGCGCGGCTCGAAGCCTTCAAGGCGGGCGAGTACGACGTGCTCGTCGAATACGTTGCGCGAAGCTGGGTGCGGCGCGATATCGGCAAGCGCTTCGACAGCGGCGAACTCATCAAGCGCGAATTCCCGCAGCATAACGGCACCGGCATGCAGGGCTTTTTCATGAACACGCGCCGGCCGCTCTTCAAGGACGTGCGCGTGCGTCAGGCGCTCGATCTCGCGCTCGACTTCGAGTGGCTCAACCGGCAACTGTTCTTCAATCAGTACAGGCGCATCGACAGCTTCTTCGTCAATACGGACTTGCAGGCGAAGGGCAAGCCGAGCGACGGCGAACTCGCCATTCTCGATCCGCTCAAAAAGGACCTCGAGGCGTCCGTGTTCGGCGAGATGCCGCGTCAGCCCGACACCGATCCGCCCGGATCGCTGCGCGCCAACCTCATCAAGGCGCGCGGATTGCTCGCCGAGGCGGGCTGGACGTATCGCGATGGCGCGCTGCGCAATGCGAAGGGCGAGCCCTTCGTGTTCGAGATTCTCGACGATACGGGCGGCGGCGCCTCCATGGAACCGGTCGCCGCCGCGTTCGGGCGCAATTTGCAAAAGCTCGGCATCACGATGAACTTTCGCACCGTCGACTACGCGCTGATCCAAAAACGGCTCGACGCGTTCGATTTCGACGTCACAAGCGTGCGCATGCCCGACGTGCAGATTCCCGGCACGGAGCAAGTCTCGCGCTTCGGCAGCAAGTCCGCGGACGAGCAAGGCTCCGACAATCTCGCCGGCGTGAAGTCGAAGGCGGTCGACGCGATTCTGCAAAAAGTGGTGGGCGCACAGACGCGCGAACAACTCGTCGATGCCACTCACGCGCTCGATCGCGTGCTGATGAATGGCTATTACGTGGTGCCGCATTGGTATTCGGCGACGCATCGGGTGGCGTATCGCAATACGCTTCAGTACCCCGCGACCTTGCCGCTCTACTACACGGCGGAAGAGTGGGTAGTGTCGGCGTGGTGGGCGAAAGCCGCCGCGTCGAAATAACAGGACCGCGCGCCATGTGGAGCTACATACTCAAACGCATTCTGTTGATGATCCCAACGCTCATCGGCGTGCTCACGCTGACCTTCGTCGTGATTCAGTTCGTGCCGGGCGGGCCTGTCGAGCAGGCGGTGCACGATCTGCGGCGCGGCAACGCGGAAGGCGGCGGCTTCGGGCTGCGCACGCATACTGGCGTGGATGCCCAGCAGGTCGCGCAACTCAAGGCGCTCTACGGCTTCGACAAGCCGCCTTTGCAGCGTTACTGGCTGATGCTCGGCAAGTTCGCGCGCTTCGATCTCGGCGACAGTTACTTCCGGCATCAGAGCGTCTGGTCGCTGATCGTGTCGAAACTGCCGGTGTCGATCAGCATCGGCGTATGGACGTTTTTCATCACTTATCTGATATCGGTGCCGCTCGGGATAGCGAAGGCGGTGAGAAACGGCTCGCGCTTCGACGTGGCGACGAGTCTCATCGTGCTGATCGGTTTCGCGATTCCCGGCTTCGTGCTCGGCGTGCTGCTGCTCGTGCTGTTCGGCGGCGGCTCGTTCTGGCAGCTTTTCCCGTTGCGCAATCTCACTTCGGATAACTGGGCCACGCTCTCGCTCGGCGGCAAGATCGTCGATTATCTGTGGCACATCACCTTGCCGGTGGTGGCGTCGGTGGTCGGCAGCTTCGCCATCGTCACCATGCTGACCAAGAACGCGTTTCTCGACGAAATCCGCAAGCAATACGTGCTCACCGCGCGCGCGAAGGGCCTTTCCGAAAGACGCGTGCTTTGGAAGCACGTGTTCCGCAATGCGCTCTTGCCGCTGATCGTCGGCTTTCCCGCAGCGTTTATCGGCGCATTCTTCACGGGCAGTCTGCTGATCGAAACGCTGTTCTCGCTCGACGGACTCGGGCTGCTCTCGTACGAATCCGTGGTGCGGCGCGACTATCCCGTCGTGCTAGGCACGCTCTATCTCTTCACGCTGATCGGGCTTGCGACCAAGCTCATTTCCGACCTCTGCTACGTCTGGGTCGATCCGCGCATTCAATTCGAGCAACTGGAGCGCTGATGAACCGAGCCGCTTCTTCACGATCCTCACGCGGCGCCGCCGATGCGCAGCCCTTGCGCGAGCCGGTTTCGCCATCGCCTTCGCGGCGGGTGTGGATGCGTTTCAGGCAGCACAAGCTCGGCTACTGGAGTCTGATCGTGTTCGTCGTGGCGTTCGCGATCAGCCTGGCCGGCCCGCTTTGGTCGAACGACAAGCCGCTCGTCGTGCGCTACCAGGGACACTTGTATTTTCCGATCGTGCAGACCTACGCGGAGACGACGTTCGGCGGCGACTATCCGACGCCCGCCGATTATCTCGACCCGTTCGTGCGCGACCGCTTCAGCGCGCCGGGCAATTTCGCGGTTTATCCGCCGAATCACTATTACTACGACACGCTCAATTACTTCTCGAAGGGCTCGAATCCCGCGCCGCCGTCGCGCGAGAACTGGCTCGGCACCGACGACCGCGGGCGCGATGTGTTCGCACGGCTCGTCTACGGCTTTCGCGTATCGGTGCTGTTCGCGCTCGTGCTGACGGCCATCGGCACGGTGCTCGGCGTGGTGGCGGGCGCGGTGCAGGGCTACTTCGGCGGCCGGACCGACATCGCCGGGCAGCGGCTGATCGAAATCTGGAGCGCGTTGCCGGAGCTTTATCTGCTGATCATCTTCGCGTCGATCTTCGAGCCGAGCCTCGTTTTGCTGGTCATCCTCCTGTCGCTGTTCGGCTGGATCGGGCTGTCGGACTACGTGCGCGCGGAGTTTCTGCGCAACCGCACGCAAGACTACGTACGCGCCGCGCGCGCGATGGGTTTGTCCAACTGGCAGATCATCTGGCGGCACGTGCTGCCCAATAGCCTGACGCCCGTCATCACATTCCTGCCATTTCGCATGAGCGGAGCGATTCTCGCGCTCACGAGTCTCGATTTTCTCGGGCTGGGCGTGCCGTCGCCGACGCCGTCGCTCGGTGAACTGCTCGCGCAAGGCAAGGCCAATCTCGATGCGTGGTGGATTTCGCTGTCCACCTTCGGCGTGCTGGTGGCGACCCTGTTGCTTCTGACTTTCATGGGCGACGCCTTGCGCAACGCGCTCGACACGCGGATTGCGGATGCGGTGAAGGCCGGAGGCGCGAAGTGAGCGCGAGCATGAGCGAACCGTTATTGGCGATCGACGACCTGCGCGTGCGTTTCGGCGATACCGTCGCGGTCGACGGCGTGAGTCTCGACATTCGCGCAGGCGAACGCGTGGCGCTCGTCGGCGAATCGGGATCGGGCAAGAGCGTGACGGCACTGGCGATCCTGCGCCTCGTGCGCGATGCCGAACTCAGCGGCTCCATTCGCTTCAACGGCGAGGAGTTGCTGTCGAAGAGCGAGCACGCGATGCGCGGCCTGCGCGGCTCCGACATCGCGATGATCTTCCAGGAGCCGATGACCGCGCTCAATCCGCTCTACACGGTCGGCGACCAGATCGGCGAGACCATTCAGTTGCACGACGGCGCGACGCCGCGCGAGGCGCGTCAGCGTGCCATCGCGTTGCTGGCGCGTACCGGCATCACCGAGCCCGAGCGGCGTGTGGACAGCTACCCGCATCAGTTGTCGGGCGGGCAGCGTCAGCGCGTGATGATCGCGATGGCGCTCGCGTGCCGGCCGCGCCTTCTGCTCGCGGATGAGCCGACCACCGCGCTCGACGTGACCATCCGCGCGCAGATCGTCGATCTCCTGCTGGAACTGCAGCGTGACGAAGCCGAGAAGCGCGGCATGGCCGTGCTGCTGATCACCCACGATCTGAATCTCGTGCGGCGCTTCGCGGAGCGCGTCGCGGTGATGGAGAAGGGTCTTCTGGTGGAAAGCGGGCCGGTGGAGCAGATTTTCACCTCGCCGCAGCACCCGTACACGCAGCGATTGCTCGAAAGCAAACCGAAGCGCCACGTCCTGCCCGTGCTGCCCATCGCGCCGGTCTTGCTCGACGCGAAACACCTCTCGGTCGACTATGCGACGAAACTACCGGGCATCAACGGCTGGTTCAGGCGCGGCCGCTTCAAAGCCGTCGACGACGTGAGCGTTTCCGTGCGGCAAGGCGAGACGCTTGGCATCGTCGGGGAATCGGGATCGGGCAAATCCACGCTGGCCATGGCGTTGCTCGGCTTGCAGCGCGTATCGAACGGCGCGGTGCAGTTCCAGGGGCGCGCGCTCGGCGATTTTCGCGGACGCGAAAAAACCGTGCTGCGGTCGAATCTGCAAGTGGTGTTTCAGGACCCGTTCAGCTCGCTTTCGCCTCGTCAGACGGTGGAACGAATCGTCGGGGAGGGGCTTGCGTTGCATCGGCCGGAACTGAAGGCGCCGGCGCGGCGCGACAAGGTCATTGCAGTGCTGCGTGAGGTGGGGATGGATCGGACGGCGCTCACGCGTTATCCGCACGAGTTTTCCGGCGGACAACGGCAACGCATTGCAATTGCGCGAGCATTGGTGCTTGAACCCAGCATTCTGATTCTCGACGAACCGACGAGTGCACTAGACGTTTCTATCCAGCAGCAAGTTCTGACGCTGCTCGCCGATATTCAGAAGAAGCACAATCTCGGTTATGTTTTCATTAGCCACGACCTCGAAGTGATCGGCGCAATGGCGCATCGCGTGGCCGTGATGAGAAACGGAATTGTCGTGGAAGCGGGAGAAGTAGAGAAGATTTTTTCGAACCCTTCAGAGGAATACACACGAAAGCTACTGAGGGCAGCGCTCGAATCCTAAAAATCTTTCTTTTTCATCAATTGGGTGCTCGTCTCAATTGTATTTTCCTATTTCTTTTGACAGTTAAATAATTTGTGGCTAGTATCCTTCCAAACTTTCTCGTGTCTCCCTGATTTTTCAGTCTTTAATTGTAAAACCTACCGACCGATGCAGCCATTGACATTGACTCAGACATGCGGGCGGGCAGCCGCAGGCATGTTGATCGGCCTTCTGATGACAACAACTTCCGGCGCGTTCGCCGACGAAGTCAGCAGTAATAGCCAAAGTAGCCAAGTTGCCATTAACGGCAACGCTTCAAATTCCTCCCAGATCAGCCCAGTCGCCGCCACGGCAGACACCGCCAGCGCTCCTGGCGGCGCACGCTCGTTTCTTTCCGGCGTTGCCAGCAAGGCGGGCGACGTGGTCGTCGGCGCACTCAATATGATCGGCGTGCGTTATCGCTGGGGTGGCAATACACCGGATTCCGGCCTCGATTGCAGCGGCTTCGTGCGATACGTCTTCCAGGACACGCTCGGCATGACCTTGCCGCGCCGCGCCGAGGAAATGAGCCGTGTCGGCGAGAAGGTCCGAGTGTCGGATCTCAAGCCAGGCGATCTCGTGTTCTTTAACACTATGCGCCGTTCGTTTTCGCATGTCGGCATCTATATTGGCGACAACAAGTTCGTGCATTCGCCGTCCACCGGCAGCACGATCCGCGTTGACGACATGGAAAGCGGTTACTGGGAGCAGCGCTTCCAGGGCGCGCGCCGCATCGACAACGTGCAGTTCACCGACGGTAGCGAACTGCGTCAGCGCGTGAGCGCGAGTATCGGCGGTTACTAAGCCGTAAGTTGTAAGCCGTCTGAATCTACGAAAGCCTGCTTCCCAACGGAATGCAGGCTTTTTGTTTTCCTACGCGCTGTTTTGCATGACAAGCGGCAGGTAAAAGTCAATCGGTTCGATCGGAAAGCCCGATTGCACGCGTTCCTAAAAGCCGTTATAGTTTTCGAATGAACTTTTTCTCGTTCTCCCTCTCGCTTCATTCGGCTAGTGCGTCGCTACGCGCACTATCGCTACTAGCGCGCCTACCGCGCTGATTCTTCTCGCCTCCCGTCTGCTCGTTCAAGGTTTTCGACGCCAGCGGTGGCGCGAACACCCGAATTCCCTTTTGTCTTTCGCTTCAACGCGATAATTCCAACAGTCGATAATTCTCCCCACTGGAGTCCAACATGGCAGCAGACAAGTTGATCATCTTCGATACGACCTTGCGCGATGGCGAGCAGTCCCCCGGCGCGTCCATGACGAAGGAAGAAAAAATCCGTATCGCGCGGCAACTGGAGCGCATGAAGGTCGATGTGATCGAAGCGGGCTTCGCGGCCAGCTCGAACGGAGACTTCGACGCCATCCACACGATCGCCTCGATGATCAAGGACAGCACGGTCTGCTCGCTCGCCCGCGCGAACGACAAGGACATCCAGCGCGCCGCCGACGCCTTGAAACCCGCGAGCCAGTTTCGCATCCATACGTTCATCGCAACGTCCGCGCTGCATATGGAAAAGAAGCTGCGCATGACGCCGGAACAGGTGTACGAGCAGTCGCGTCTTGCGGTGCGTTTCGCGCGCAAGTTCACGGACGACGTCGAGTTCTCGCCGGAAGACGGCAGCCGTTCGGACATCGACTTTCTTTGCCGCGTGCTCGAAGCCGTGATCGACGAAGGCGCGCGTACCATCAATATCGCGGATACGGTCGGTTACGGCGTGCCCGAGCTGTACGGCAATCTCGTGAAGACGCTGCGCGAGCGCATCCCGAATTCGGACAAGGCGGTCTTCTCCGTGCATTGTCACGATGACCTCGGCATGGCCGTCGCCAATTCGCTGGCGGGCGTGCAGATCGGCGGCGCGCGTCAGGTCGAGTGCACGATGAACGGACTCGGCGAACGCGCGGGCAATACGTCGCTCGAAGAAATCGTGATGGCGATCAAGACGCGCAAGGACTACTTCGGGCTCGATGTCGGCATCGATACGACGCAGATCGTGCCCACGTCGAAGCTCGTTTCGCAGATCACCGGCTTCGTCGTGCAGCCGAACAAGGCAGTGGTCGGCGCAAACGCGTTTGCACACGCGTCGGGCATCCACCAGGACGGCGTCCTGAAGGCGCGCGACACGTACGAAATCATGCGCGCGGAAGACGTGGGCTGGGCGGCGAACAAGATCGTGCTCGGCAAGTTGTCAGGCCGTAACGCGTTCAAGCAGCGTCTGGAAGAACTCGGCGTGCAACTCGAATCCGAAGCCGACGTGAACGCCGCGTTCGCGCGCTTCAAGGAACTCGCCGACCGCAAGGCCGAGATTTTCGACGAAGACATCATGCAGATCGTCTCGGAGGAATCGGCGGAAGCGCAGGCGAAGGAACACTTCCGCTTCGTGTCGATGAAGCAGCATTCGGAGACCGGCGAGCAACCGCAAGCACAAGTGGTGTTCGCGGTCGAAGGCGCGGAAGTGACGGGCGAAGCGCGCGGCAACGGTCCGGTCGATGCGACGTTGCACGCGATCGAATCGAAGGTGGATAGCGGCGCGGAACTAGTGCTGTATTCGGTCAACGCAATCACGACCGGCACGCAGGCACAGGGCGAAGTCACGGTGCGTCTTTCGAAGAGCGGGCGGATCGTGAATGGCGTGGGCACGGACCCGGACATCATCGCGGCGTCGGCGAAGGCTTATATCGCCGCGTTGAACAAGCTGCATTCGAAGGTCGAAAAGCTCAACCCGCAGCTTTGATCGCGGCTTGATGTAGCTCGAAACGAAAGGCCTCGCGATTAGCGAGGCCTTCGTCATTTTGAGTACTTCAAAAGGCGTTGCGGCGGTCGGGATCGTGCAGCGGGTCTGGCGTTTTTTGCGTGAGACGCACGATGCCCTGTTCATCGAAATAGACGTTGTACATCATGTACCAGACGTTCGCCTCCATGTAGCGATACGTCCAGACTTCGCGCTTCATCAGCGGGAAGTACGACGTCTCCACCGGACGGCCGAAATTCACGAGCACGTCCGTCTTGGTCCATGTGCCGATCTGCGCCTTGTAGAACTCGTTCTCGTCGAGCACTTGCCGCACGCTGACGATCTTGCCGGACGCATCGACATCGGCGGCGGTCGTGACTTCACCGAGCGGTTGAGTCGGCCACATCAGGCGCTTGCCGCCGTTGGGCAAATCGTAGACTTCGCGTGGCGGGCCCAAGCGCGCGGTGAGCGTGGAGGAATCCGCGCCCGTCTGAAAGTTTTGCCAGGGCTGCGCGCAAGCCGTGAGCATGAGCGCGGCACCCACGCAAGCGAGCGTGCCGCGCAGCCGGTTCAAAGAGTTCAGCATGAAGGCCTCCACACATTCTTGTGTCGCGACAGTGTTAACGTTCTTGGCGCCTCGAAGATTCCAGCGCGCCGCGCGTTGTCGCATTCATCGTTTTGACGATCGTCGCCAAAGCCTGGATCGTTCGCGTTCGATTTTGACACGCCATCGGGACAAAAGCGCGATGCCTTTCATCGACGCGAAGAGGGCGCTCGCGGAATCGCCGCACTTGCACCGCGAGCCATAGCCGTCCTATGATCCGCCCTTTCTTCGACTGGAAGGGCTGACGGTGAGCGAATCCGCAAGCAAACGAGCCGCGCGATGGCTGCAACGGGCCGCGCTGGCCTGCGCGATGTCGTCTTTCATGGCGCACGTAAGCGCCGCCGATTTGCCGCCCATCGAGCTCGCGATGATCGAGGGCATGTCCGGACCTTTCGCCAACGCAGGCGCGGCGGTCGAGCGCAACTTGCGCTTCGGCGTGGAGCGCGTGAATGCGAAGGGCGGCGTGAAGCTCGCCGACGGCATGCACCCGCTGCGACTCGTCGTGCTCGATGGCAAAGGCAGCAGCGAGGCGAGCCTCGTACAGTTGCGCGCGGCGATCGACGACAGGATCGGCTTCGTCATGCAGGGCAACAGTTCGGCGGTGGCGGCCGCGCTGGTGACGGCCATCGACAAGCAGAACGGGCGCGAGCCCGAGCATCGCGTGGTGTTCCTCAACTACTCCGCCGACGATCCCGCCCTGACCAACGCCGCGTGTAGTTTCTGGCATTTTCGCTTCGATGCCCACGCCGGCATGCGCATGGACGCGCTCGCGGACGCGCTGAAGAACGATCGCGCGGTCAAAAAGGTCTATCTGCTGAATCAGGATTACAGCTTTGGCCACGACGTGAGCCGCGAAGCGCAGCGTGCGCTGAAGGAACGCAGGCCGGATATCGCGATTGCGGGCGACGAGTTTCATCCGATCGGCCGCGTGAAGGATTTCGCGCCGTATATCGCGAAGATTCGCGCGAGCGGAGCCGACGCGGTCATCACCGGCAATTGGGGCAACGATCTCACGCTGCTCGTCAAGGCGGCGCGCGAGCAGGGGCTCGACACGAAGTTCTACACGTTCTACGGCAACAGTCTCGGCGCACCGGCCGCGCTGGGTGACGCCGGCGTGAAGCGCGTGATCGCGGTCGCCGACTGGCATCCGAATGCGGGCGGCGCGTTATCGGACGCGTATTACCGCGATTTCCGCGCGCGCTATCCGGCGGCATCGGACGATTACCTCGTGCTGCGCATGCCGCTGATGATCGAGATGCTCGCCGCCGCGATGACGCGCGCCGGCAGCGCGGATCCTTACGCCGTGGCCCGCGCGCTCGAAGGCATGAAGTTCGATGGCGAAGGATTCCACGCATCGACCATGCGCGCGGAAGATCATCAACTGATCCAGCCCCTGTATGTCATGGAGATGGACAAGGCGGGCACGGCGGGCATCCGGTTCGATAACGAAGGCTCGGGCTATGGCTTTCGGACGTTGCTCGCGGTGCCGGCGGAAAAGACCGTTCAGCCGTCGACATGCCAGATGGCGCGTCCGGCGCGCTAGTCGCCCGTCTTTCGGACTTCGCCCTATGCTATACTCTGCGCTTCGCTTTTTTGACTCGATCCGGCTGTTGAGAACAGTCTGAAAACCAAGCGTCAAGAAGAAGCGAAACTATTGTGAACAAACCACGGCACGGCCTTTCTTCCGTGACCGCCTGTCTGTTTTAAAGGAAAAGCAAATGTCCGCAGCAGAAATCAAGAAGTCCGACGTCGTCGCCGAATACGCGCGCGGCGCCAACGACACTGGCTCCCCCGAAGTGCAAGTCGCACTGCTCACGAGCCGCATCAACGAACTGACCGTCCACTTCAAGGCCCACACGAAGGACCACCACAGCCGCCGCGGTCTGCTGCGCATGGTGAGCCGTCGCCGCAAGCTGCTCGACTACCTGAAGGGCAAGGACGCGGACCGTTACCGCTCGCTGATCGAAAAACTGGGTCTGCGTAAGTAATTGCGCCCAAACGTGGCTTTGCGGCCAGCGTTCTAACGAAGTGCCTGTGTCAGTTCGCTGATACAGGCATTTTGTTTTTGCGCGATCCGCTCGCCTGATCATTTGCCCGGTCAGCGCTCGGTCGATCTCTCATCATTGGGTTCGTCGAATGCTGATAATCGGCAAGTAGTTCACATGCTTTACCCCGGATGCTTCATCCGGACAGACACTCGGTGCAGCCTCGCGGCGGAGCTTTGTGTCATTCCAGCGCGGTACGAACACTCAATGCGCGCGTCGCGCTGGAATGGCATAACACACCTCTCAAGCGCGGCTCGGTACCGCCTAGCCAGCGCCGTCCGGTGGGCAAACGTCCACCGATCCGGCGTGGCGCAACGTAGAAGGAGTCGCAATGTTCAATAAGATCGTCAAGGAATTCAAGTGGGGACAGCATAACGTCCGCCTGGAAACGGGTGAAATCGCTCGTCAGGCAAGCGGCGCGGTGATCGTCGATGTCGAAGATACCGTCGTGCTCGCCACTGTCGTCGGCGCAAAGACCGCCAAGCCGGGTCAGGATTTCTTCCCGCTGACCGTCGATTACCTCGAAAAGACCTACGCCGCCGGCAAGATTCCGGGTGGCTTCTTCCGCCGCGAAGGCCGTCCGTCCGAAGGCGAGACGCTCATCTCGCGCCTGATCGACCGTCCGCTGCGCCCGCTCTTCCCGGAAGGCTTCTATAACGAAGTGCAGGTCGTGATCCACGTCCTGTCGCTGAACCCGGACGTTCCCGCCGACATTCCCGCGCTGATCGGCGCGTCGGCAGCGCTCGCCGTGTCCGGTCTGCCGTTCAACGGCCCGGTCGGCGCCGCGCGCGTCGCCTACATCAACAACGAATACGTGCTGAACCCGACGCGTCCGCAAATGAAGGAATCGGCGCTCGACCTCGTGGTCGCCGGTACGGAACGCGCGGTGCTGATGGTGGAATCGGAAGCGCAGCAGTTGTCCGAGGAAGTCATGCTCGGCGCGGTCGTGTTCGGCCACGAGCAGATGCAAATCGCCATCGACGCAATCCATGAACTGGTGCGCGACGGCGGCAAGCCGGAATGGGACTGGCAGCCGGCCCCGAAGAACGAAGCGCTCATCTCGCGCGTCGCGGAAATCGCCAAGCCGGAATTGGAAGCGGCTTATCAACTGCGCAACAAGCAAGCGCGTTCGGCCAAGCTGAAGGAAGTTTTCGCTGCGACCTCGGCGAAGCTCGCAGCGGACGCGGCCGCTTCGGGCACGGCAGCGGCGGATGCGGCGACCATCGGCAACGTGTTGTTCGACATCGAAGCGAAGATCGTCCGTTCGCAGATTTTGAACGGCGAACCGCGTATCGACGGTCGCGACACGCGCACCGTGCGTCCGATCGAAATCCGTACCGGCGTTCTGCCGCGCACCCACGGCTCGGCGCTCTTCACGCGCGGCGAGACGCAGGCGCTGGTCGTCGCCACGCTCGGCACGAAGGGCGACGAGCAGAACATCGACGCGCTCGAAGGCGAATACCGCGAGCGCTTCATGCTTCACTACAACATGCCGCCGTTCGCGACGGGCGAAACGGGCCGCGTCGGTTCGCCGAAACGCCGTGAAATCGGTCACGGCCGTCTCGCCAAGCGCGCGCTGGTCGCGTGCCTGCCGAACGCCGACGAATTCGGCTATTCCATCCGCGTCGTGTCGGAAATCACGGAATCGAACGGCTCTTCGTCGATGGCTTCGGTCTGCGGCGGTTGCCTCGCGCTGATGGACGCCGGCGTGCCGATGAAGGCGCACGTGGCCGGCATCGCCATGGGCTTGATCCTCGAAGACAACAAGTTCGCGGTTCTGACCGACATCCTCGGCGACGAAGATCACCTCGGCGACATGGACTTCAAGGTGGCCGGCACCGCGCAAGGCGTGACGGCGCTGCAAATGGACATCAAGATTCAGGGCATCACCAAGGAAATCATGCAGGTCGCGCTCGCGCAGGCGAAGGAAGGCCGCATGCATATCCTCGGCAAGATGACCGCCGCGGTGCCGACCACGAACACGGAGCTGTCGGACTACGCGCCGCGCATGATCACCATCAAGATCAATCCGGAGAAGATTCGCGACGTGATCGGCAAGGGCGGTTCGGTGATCCGCGCGCTGACGGAAGAGACCGGCACGACCATCGACATTTCCGACGACGGCGTCGTGACGATTGCGAGCACGAGCTCGGAAGGCATGGCCGAGGCGAAGAAGCGTATCGAGAACATCACGGCCGAAGTGGAAGTGGGCCAAGTGTACGAAGGTCCGGTGCTCAAGCTGCTGGACTTCGGCGCGATCGTGAATATCCTGCCGGGCAAGGATGGTCTCCTGCACATCTCGGAAATCGTCAACGAGCGTGTGAAGGACATCAACGACTACCTGAAGGAAGGCCAGATCGTGAAGGTCAAGGTCATCCAGACGGACGAGAAGGGTCGCGTGCGTCTGTCGGCCAAGGCGCTTCTGAACGAAGCCGCGCAACAAGCCGAACCGACGCAGCCGCAGCAGTAATGCGGTAATGTGTCGACGGCCGGCCGCATCTGCGAGCCGGCCGTTTTCTTGTATGAGGTGCAGCGGGCGACGCTTTGTCCGATGCATCGCCGGACCCGATGGCACTGTGAGCGCGTGTTGCCCGCGCGGCACAGTGCCATCTGGTTCGCCAAGTCAACGCGCTTGCCACACGACTGACTGTCTGGGAGAAGCAATGAAGGCCATCGAAATCACTGAGTTTGGTGCACCCGAAGTGCTGAAGCTGGGCGAGCGCCCGAAGCCCGAGCCGGGCAAGTGCGAAGTGCTCATCAAGGTGAGCGCTTCCGGCGTCAACCGGCCCGATGTATTTCAGCGCAAGGGCGCGTATGCGCCGCCGCCGGGCGCGTCGGATTTGCCGGGGCTCGAAGTGGCGGGCGAGATCGTCGATGGCGACTTCGATCCAAAACATAATCCGTTCGGCCTTAAGAAGGGCGATCGCGTCTGCGCGCTGCTCGCGGGCGGCGGTTACGCGGAATACGCGGTTGCGCCGCTCGAACAATGTTTGCCGGTTCCGGCTGGATTGACGGACATCGAAGCGGCTTCGCTGCCGGAAACGTTCTTCACCGTGTGGAGCAATGTCTTCGAGCGCGCGCATCTCGGTTCGGGCGAAAACGGCGACGAGGAGACGCTGCTCGTGCAGGGCGGATCGAGCGGTATCGGCGTGACGGCCATACAGATTGCTAAGGCGCTCGGCTTTCGCGTGTTCGCCACGGCCGGCAGCGACGAAAAGTGCCGCGCCTGCGAAGCACTCGGCGCGGAGCGCGCGATCAACTACAAGACAGAAGATTTCGTCGAAGTGGTGCGTTCGCTCACGAACGATCGTGGAGTCGACGTCATTCTCGACATGGTCGCGGGCGATTACCTGCCGCGCGAATTGAAGTCGCTCGCGGATGGCGGGCGTATCTGCGTGATCGCGCTGCTTGGCGGCGCAAAAGCGGAGATCAATCTCAATGACGTGCTGCGGCGTCGGCTGGTCATCACCGGATCGACCTTGCGGCCGCGTCCGGTGGCGTTCAAGGCGAAGATTGCCGCTAAGCTGAAAGAGCAGGTCTGGCCGGAGATCGAGGCGGGGCGTATCAAGCCGGTGATTCATCAGGTGTTCCCGGCAAGCGAAGCCGCGGCCGCACACACGTTGATGGAAAGCAGCACGCACGTCGGCAAGATCATGCTCGACTGGCGCCAGGACGCCTGATTGCCCTTGATTGTTGCGCGTTGCGGTTCTGGCGGTTTGACCGGTTTCGCCGTATCACAGTAAAATCGCCTGTTTTGCAAGCAGTTGGCAGTTCGCTTTTTCGAAATACGCGCAGAGGGTTCAAACATTCCTATAACAGAGTGGTCTTTGAACCTCCGGGTGAACGATTGATGAACGATCGGGTTCGCCCCGGTGATCCTCAAAGGCCGCCACGCATGGCGGTGTCATTCCACCGCCGTCGAGTGACGAGACAATGTCCAGACAACGAGCGAAACTGGTGGTGGGCAACTGGAAGATGCATGGCCGCATCAAAGAGAACGCGGCTTTGCTGAGCGAGGTCGCCGTTGGGGCGTCGGCCTTGCAGAAGAGCGTGGGTGTGGGCGTATGCGTTCCATGTCCGTACCTCGCGCAATCGCAGGCGCTTTTGAGCGGCTCGGTCGTGCGCTGGGGCGTTCAGGATGTGTCCGCGCATGAGAAGGGCGCGTTCACCGGAGAAGTCGCGGCGGAAATGGCCGCCGATTTCGGTGTGACATATGCGATCGTCGGGCATTCCGAGCGGCGCGCGTATCATCGCGAAAGTCCGGAACTCGTGGCGGCCAAGGCGCTGCGTGCAATCGACGCAGGCCTGACGCCCATTGTGTGCGTCGGCGAGACGCTCGAACAGCGCGAAGCAGGCTCGACGGAAGAAGTCGTCGGCACGCAGCTCGAAGCCGTGTTGCTCGCGTTGACCGAGGAACAGGCAGCGGGCATCGTGGTGGCGTACGAGCCGGTGTGGGCCATCGGCACGGGCAAGAGCGCCACGGCGCAGCAAGCGCAGGATGTTCACGCGTTCGTGCGTGCGAAGCTGGCGGAGAAGGGTGCGTCGGTGGCGAACGTGCCGCTGTTGTATGGCGGCAGCGTGAAGCCCGAGAACGCGCAGGAATTGTTCGGGCAACAGGACATCGACGGCGGGCTGATTGGCGGCGCGTCCTTGAAGTCGGAAGATTTTCTTGCGATTTGCCAGGCGGCGTTGGCCGAGGTTCAGTAAGCGGTCGAAGCGTCAGGCAGACGAAGAAGCAAATCGCGGCACATGAGTGTCACGGAAACATCAAGATCCAGGTGAGTTGAAATGCTGTATTTGAAGACTTTGATTATCGTCGTCCAGTTGTTGTCGGCGCTTGGCGTGATCGGGCTTGTGCTGTTGCAGCATGGCAAGGGTGCGGACATGGGTGCGGCGTTCGGAAGTGGGGCATCGGGCAGTCTGTTTGGCGCGACCGGTTCCGCTAACTTCCTTTCACGCACGACCGCCGTGCTTGCCGCAGTCTTCTTCGTGACGACGCTGGCGCTGACCTACATCGGCAGCTACAAGCCGCAGGTTTCCGCGGGCGTTCTAGGCGGTGCAATGCCTGCGCCCACGGCTTCCGCGCCCGCTGCGGCAAAGTCGGGTTCGGCGCCTGCCGCTGCGACTGCGCCAGCATCCGCCGCGCCTGCGTCGAGCGCGCCGGGTTCCGACGTGCCGAAGTAAATTGCCAAATTCCTCGGGCGGTTGTCCAAGAAACGCCCAGAACAAATTTTCGCGTTATTCGTGTTTTGTGCGTTGAACAATTCGTGAGACCTAGTTATAATTCAAGTCTTGTAGCGATTCGCGGCAATTAAGAAGTTGTTTTCCCGGATTGCAGTACAGTGCCGACGTGGTGAAATTGGTAGACACGCTATCTTGAGGGGGTAGTGGCGAAAGCTGTGCGAGTTCGAGTCTCGCCGTCGGCACCAAAAAGTTATCCAAATGCCAGCCGCATGCATCGCTTCGGCTGGCATTGTCACTTCTGGAGTACCCTTACGGTTTCACATTGACTTATCGTTGTGATAAGCATGGTGCCGAAGAGTTACCAAGCGGTCCGAAGTGAATTCTCCGCCGTGCATTTGCGCCGGCAGCAGCACCCAGACAGTCACAGACCACATCTACCGATCTGAGGATAGCCTTGAACCTCGCACCCTATTACCCCGTCTTCTTGTTTATCGTAGTCGGCCTCGGTCTGGGTATAGCGTTGGTCAGCATCGGCAAAGTTCTCGGTCCCAACAGACCCGACACCGAAAAGAACGCACCGTACGAATGCGGCTTCGAAGCCTTCGAAGACGCGCGTATGAAGTTCGATGTGCGTTACTATCTCGTCGCGATTCTTTTCATCATCTTCGACCTTGAGACGGCGTTCCTGTTTCCGTGGGGTGTTGCCCTGCGCGATATCGGGTGGCCGGGCTTCATGGCCATGATGATTTTTCTGCTCGAATTTTTGCTCGGCTTCGCCTACATCTGGAGAAAGGGCGGACTCGACTGGGAATGAAAGTTAGATCACCGGATTCATGGGCGGCTATGGCTGGCAGCTCATCTGGAGTGGAAAACAAATGAGTATCGAAGGGGTCTTGAAGGAAGGCTTTGTCACCACCACGGCTGACAAGCTGATCAACTGGACGCGCACCGGCTCTCTTTGGCCGATGACGTTCGGTCTCGCCTGCTGTGCAGTCGAGATGATGCATGCGGGCGCGGCGCGCTACGACCTGGATCGCTTCGGCGTGGTGTTTCGCCCGAGCCCACGTCAGTCCGACGTCATGATCGTGGCAGGCACGCTGTGCAACAAGATGGCGCCCGCGCTTCGTAAGGTGTACGACCAGATGGCCGAGCCGCGCTGGGTCATCTCCATGGGTTCGTGCGCGAACGGCGGCGGGTACTATCACTATTCGTATTCCGTCGTGCGCGGCTGCGACCGTATCGTTCCGGTCGACGTCTACGTGCCCGGCTGTCCTCCGACCGCCGAAGCGCTGGTCTACGGCGTGATCCAGTTGCAGGCGAAGATTCGCCGGACCAACACCATCGCGCGTCAATAAAGGCCTGAGCCTCCCCAATTATGGCAAGCAAACTCGAGACCCTCAAAGCGAACCTCGAGGCGGCGTTTGGCGACCGTCTCCAAGTCACCGAGTCGCTGGGTCAGGTAACGGTGGTCGTGAAAGCGGCCGACTACATCGAAGTCGCGACCCGGCTGCGTGACGATCGCTCGCTCGGCTTCGAGCAGTGCATGGATCTGTGCGGCGTCGACTATTCGACCTTCGGCGACGGCGTCTACGACGGCCCGCGTTTTGCCGCGGTGCTGCATCTTCTGTCCATCGCGAACAACTGGCGCGTGCGCGTGCGCGTGTTCGCACCGGACGACGAAGTGCCCATCGTGCCGTCGGTGGTCGACATCTGGTCGTCGACAAATTGGTACGAGCGCGAAGCGTTCGACCTGTACGGCATCGTGTTCGAAGGCCATCCCGACCTGCGCCGCATTCTCACGGACTATGGCTTCATCGGCCATCCGTTCCGAAAGGACTTCCCGATCTCCGGCTACGTGGAAATGCGCTACGACCCGGAAGAGAAGCGCGTCGTGTATCAGCCTGTGACGATCGAACCGCGCGAGATCACGCCGCGCGTGATTCGCGAAGATCGCTACGGCGGTCTGAAACATTAAGAGAACGCCATGGCAGAGATCAAGAACTACACGCTGAACTTCGGCCCGCAACACCCTGCAGCGCACGGTGTGCTGCGTCTCGTGCTGGAACTCGACGGCGAAGTCATCCAGCGCGCCGATCCGCACATCGGCCTCTTGCATCGCGCGACCGAAAAGTTGGCGGAAACCAAGACCTTCATTCAGTCGGTTCCGTACATGGACCGCCTGGACTACGTGTCGATGATGGTCAACGAGCACGGCTATGTGCTCGCTATCGAAAAGCTGCTCGGTATCGACGTGCCGATCCGCGCGAAGTACATCCGCGTGCTGTTCGACGAAATCACGCGCGTGCTGAACCACCTGATGTGGATCGGATCGCACGCGCTCGACGTCGGCGCCATGGCGGTGTTCCTCTATGCGTTTCGCGAGCGCGAAGATCTGATGGACGTCTACGAGGCGGTGTCGGGCGCGCGCATGCACGCGGCTTACTATCGTCCGGGCGGCGTTTATCGCGATCTGCCTGACGCAATGCCGCAATACAAGGCGTCCAAAATTCGCAATGCGAAGGCGCTCGACCGGATGAACGAGAACCGTCAAGGTTCGCTGCTCGACTTCATCGAAGACTTCTTCAATCGCTTCCCGCACTGTGTCGACGAGTACGAAACGCTGCTCACCGACAATCGTATCTGGAAGCAGCGGCTTGTCGGCATCGGCGTGGTGAGTCCTGAGCGCGCGTTGCAGATGGGTCTTTCCGGTGCAATGCTGCGTGGCTCGGGCATCGAATGGGATCTGCGCAAGAAGCAGCCGTACGAAGTCTACGACCAACTCGACTTCGACATTCCGGTTGGCGTGAACGGCGACTGCTACGACCGCTATCTGGTGCGCGTCGAGGAAATGCGTCAGTCCGTGCGTATCGCCAAACAGTGCATTGCCTGGCTGCGCAAGAATCCGGGCCCGGTGATGGTCGATAATCACAAGGTTGCGCCGCCTTCGCGCGTCGGCATGAAGAGCAACATGGAAGAGCTAATTCACCACTTCAAGCTCTTCACCGAAGGCTTCCACGTGCCCGAAGGCGAGACGTATGCCGCCGTCGAGCATCCGAAGGGCGAGTTCGGCATCTATCTGATTTCGGACGGCGCGAACAAGCCTTATCGCCTCAAGATTCGCGCTCCGGGCTACGCGCATCTCGCGTCGCTCGACGAAATGGCGCGCGGCCACATGATCGCGGATGCCGTGACGATCATCGGCACGCAAGACATCGTGTTCGGCGAAATCGATCGCTGATAGCCGTTCGTATTGGTTCTCGCTCGACGCCCAAGCGAACAGCGCAGCAGCAATAACAGCAAACCGCAGGACGCCAGGTCTGCCGCAACAAGAAGGGCGCGGCAGGTTTTCGTTCGGTAGGAATTGAAAGAGTCGTGTCTGAAAATGATCTCAGCTGAAGGCCTGAAAGAAATCGATCGCGCGGTCGCGAAATATCCTGCGGAGCAAAAGCAATCCGCGGTGATGGCAGCACTGGCTGTCGCTCAGGAAGAGCACGGGTGGCTCTCGCCGGAACTCATGCAGTTCGTGGCGAGCTATCTCAGCATGCCGCCGGTCGCCGTGCAGGAAGTCGCGACGTTCTACACCATGTACAACCTCGCGCCGGTCGGCAAGCACAAGATCACGCTTTGCACGAACCTGCCTTGCCAGCTCGGCCCGGACGGTGGCTCGGATAGTGCTGCTCAGTATCTCAAGCAGAAGCTTGGCATCGACTTCGGCGAAACCACGCCGGACGGCAAGTTCACGCTGAAAGAAGGCGAATGCTTTGGCGCGTGCGGCGACGCACCCGTCGTGCTGGTGAACAATCACCGCATGTGCAGCTTCCTGAGCCACGAGAAGATCGACCAGTTGATCGAGGAACTTTCGAAATGACGTCACTCCACGATCGTCACATCAAGCCGCTGATCCTCGCTGGCCTCAACGGCGAGAACTGGCATCTCGAAGATTACGTTGCGCGCGGCGGCTACAAGCAGTTGCGGCGCATTCTCGAAGAGAAGATTCCGCCCGAGCAAGTGATCGCCGACGTCAAGGCGTCGGGTCTGCGCGGCCGCGGCGGCGCGGGTTTTCCGACCGGCCTCAAGTGGAGCTTCATGCCGCGTCAGTTTCCGGGGCAGAAGTATCTCGTCTGCAATTCGGACGAAGGCGAACCGGGCACGTTCAAGGATCGCGACATCCTGCGCTGGAACCCGCATTCGCTGATCGAGGGCATGGCCATCGGCGCGTACGCAATGGGCATCACCGTGGGCTACAACTACATTCACGGCGAGATCTTCGAGGTCTATCGCGTGTTCGAAGCGGCGCTCGAAGAGGCGCGCGCGGCCGGTTATCTCGGCGCGAACATCCTGGGCACGGGCTTTTCGTTCGAGTTGTACGCGCATCATGGCTATGGCGCGTATATCTGCGGTGAAGAAACCGCGCTGCTGGAATCGCTGGAAGGCAAGAAGGGCCAGCCGCGCTTCAAGCCGCCGTTCCCGGCGAGCTTCGGCGTGTACGGCAAGCCGACCACCATCAACAACACCGAGACGTTCGCGGCCGTGCCGTTCCTGCTGGAAATCGGCCCGCAGAATTACCTCGAGATCGGCAAGCCGAATAACGGCGGCACGAAGATCTTCTCAGTGTCGGGTGACGTGAATCGTCCTGGCAACTACGAAGTGCCGCTCGGCACGCCGTTCGCCACGCTGATGGAACTGGCCGGCGGTGTACGCGGCGAGTCGATCAAGGCGGTCATTCCAGGCGGTTCGTCGGCGCCGGTCGTGCCGGGCGAGATGATGCTCGCAACGGACATGGACTACGATTCCATCGCCAAGGCGGGCTCCATGCTCGGCTCGGGCGCGGTCATCGTCATGAACGAAACGCGTTGCATGGTGCGTTCGCTGCTGCGTCTGTCGTACTTCTACTACGAAGAGTCGTGCGGTCAGTGCACGCCCTGCCGAGAAGGCACGGGCTGGCTGTACCGCGTGGTGCATCGTATCGAGCACGGACTTGGCCGCAAGGAAGATCTGGATCTCTTGAACTCGGTTGCCGAAAACATCATGGGCCGCACGATTTGCGCGCTCGGCGATGCGGCGGCCATGCCCGTGCGCGGCATGCTCAAGCACTTCTGGAACGAATTCGAATATCACGTCGAGCACAAGCATTGTCTCGTCGGCGGGCACGCGCATCATGCGGCGTCCGAAGCGCTTACCGCGTAATCAGACGCGCAATCAGATGCGCGACAGAGGTTGAGGATCTTTATCCATCATGGTTGAACTAGAAATTGACGGCAAGACGGTCGAGGTTCCTGAAGGCAGCATGGTGATCCAGGCTGCGCATAAGGTCGATACGTACATTCCTCACTTCTGCTATCACAAGAAGCTGTCGATCGCGGCGAACTGCCGGATGTGCCTCGTCGAAGTCGAAAAGATGCCGAAGGCCGTTCCCGCGTGCGCCACGCCCGTATCCAACGGCATGATCGTGCGTACCACCTCCGACAAGGCCGTGAAGGCGCAGCAGTCGGTGATGGAGTTCCTGCTGATCAACCACCCGCTGGATTGCCCTATTTGCGATCAGGGCGGCGAATGCCAATTGCAGGATCTGGCCGTCGGTTACGGCAAGTCGCAATCGCGCTATAGCGAAGAAAAGCGCGTGGTGTTCCACAAGAACGTCGGCCCGCTCATCTCCATGGAAGAGATGACGCGCTGCATCCACTGCACACGCTGCGTGCGCTTTGGCCAGGAAGTGGCCGGTGTGATGGAGCTCGGCATGCTGGGCCGTGGCGAGCATTCGGAAATCACCTCGTTCGTCGGCAAGACGGTCGACTCCGAACTGTCCGGCAACATGATCGATCTGTGCCCGGTCGGCGCGCTCACGAGCAAGCCGTTCCGCTATAGCGCGCGTACGTGGGAACTGTCGCGCCGCAAGTCGGTGAGCCCGCACGATTCCGTTGGCGCGAACCTCGTCGTCCAGGTGAAGAACAATCGCGTCATGCGCGTTCTGCCGATGGAAAACGAAGCCATCAACGAATGCTGGATTTCAGACAAGGATCGCTTCTCCTACGAAGGCCTGAACGGCGACGAGCGCCTGAGCACGCCCATGCTCAAGCAAGGCGGCAACTGGATCGAAACCGACTGGCAGACCGCGCTCGAATACGTGGCGAAGGGCATCAAGGGTATCAAGGCGGACCACGGCCCGAACGCCATCGCTGCGCTGGCCACGCCGCATGCAACGGTCGAAGAACTTTTCCTGCTGAAGCAATTCGCGGAAGGCGTGGGTACGCCCAATGTCGATTTCCGTCTGCGTCAGAACGACTTCTCGGCGCCCGTGGGCGTCGGCGCACCCTGGCTCGGCGTGCCTATCGCGGATCTGTCGAATGTCGATACCGCGTTCGTCATCGGTTCGTTCCTGCGTCGCGATCATCCGTTGCTGGCCGCGCGTCTGCGTCAGGCGGCGAAGAATGGCGCCATGCTCACGCTTCTCAACGCAAGCAACGACGACTCGCTGATCCCGACCGCGCATCGCCTGGTGGCGGCGCCGTCGGCTTGGCTCGACCAGCTCGCGGGCATCGCAGCCGCGGTGGCCGAAGCGCGTGGCTCGGAACTGCCTGAAGCGTTTGCCGGACGCGAAGTATCGGCGGCGGCGAAAGATGTCGCGGCATCGCTCTCGGCGGGCGACAAGCGCGTCGTGCTGCTCGGCAACCTCGCGGTTCAGCATCCCGATTTCGCGCAGATTCACGCGGCGGCGCAATGGATCGCGAACAGCACGGGCGCCACGCTTGGCTTCCTGACCGAAGGCGCAAATTCAGTGGGCGCGCATCTGGTCGACGTCCTGCCGGGCGAAGGCGGTCTCAACGCGCGCGAAGTGTTCGAACAGCCGCGCAAGGGCTACGTGCTGCTCAATGCAGAACCGGAATTCGATACGGCCAACCCCGCACAAGCCATCGCCGCATTGAAGCAGGCGGAAATGGTCGTGGTGATGTCGTCGTTCAAGCACGGCCTCGACTACGCGGACGTGTTGCTGCCCATCGCGCCGTTCACGGAAACGTCGGGCACCTTCGTCAACGCGGAAGGCACGGCTCAGTCGTTCAACGGCGTCGTGCGCGCGCTGGGCGACACGCGTCCGGGCTGGAAGGTTCTGCGGGTGCTCGGCACGTTGCTCGGTCTGTCGGGCTTCGATTACGACACGGCCGAGGAAGTGCGTATCGCCGCACTCGGCACGGGTGAGTTGAGCGCGCGTTTGTCGAACGAGACGACGGTCGCGGCCAAGCGCGCGGCGTCGAATGTCACGGCGAACGGCGGCTTTCAGCGTCTTGCCGACGTGCCGATCTATCACGCCGACGCACTGGTGCGCCGCGCCCCGTCGCTGCATCTGACGGCCGCGGCCCGCGACGCGAACATGGCGGGTCTGCCGACCGCGCTTTTCGACCAGCTCGGCCTGAAAGACGGCGAAGCAGTGCGCGTCAAGCAAGGCAATCTGTCGGTGGTGCTGCCCGCGGTTCGCGATGCGAATCTGGCGGAATCGGTGGTCCGCGTATCGGCGGGCACGTCAGCCGGCGCCGCGCTTGGCGGCCTGTTCGGCGAACTGGTAGTGGAGAAGGCGTAAATGGGCTTGTTCGATACGATCAACGCGGGCGGCACGCAGATTCTGGGCGTCGCATGGCCAACGGTGTGGGCGCTGGTGCGCATTGTCGTGGTCGCGGTAGTGATCCTGCTGTGCGTCGCGTACCTGATTCTCTGGGAACGCAAACTCATCGGCTGGATGCACGTGCGTCTCGGCCCGAACCGCGTCGGCCCGGCAGGTCTCTTGCAGCCAATTGCGGACGTGCTGAAGCTGTTGCTCAAGGAAGTCATTCAGCCGACGCAGGCAAGCAAGTGGATCTACGTGATCGCGCCGATCATGACGGTGGTCCCGGCGTTCGCCGTGTGGGCGGTCATTCCGTTCCAGGCCAAGGCCGTGCTCGGCGACATCAACGCCGGTCTGCTGTATGTCATGGCGATCTCGTCCATCGGCGTGTACGGCGTGATCCTCGCGGGCTGGGCGTCGAACTCGAAGTACGCGTTCCTCGGCGCCATGCGCGCGGCGGCGCAGATGGTGTCCTACGAAATCTCGATGGGCTTCGCGTTGGTCGTCGTGCTGATGGTCGCGGGCACGCTGAACATGTCGGATATCGTCACGTCGCAGCAACGCGGCATTTTCGCGGGCTTCGGCGTCAACTTCCTGTCGTGGAACTGGCTGCCGCTTCTGCCAATGTTCGTCGTGTACTTCATCTCGGGCATCGCCGAAACGAACCGCCATCCGTTCGACGTGGTGGAAGGTGAATCGGAAATCGTCGCCGGTCACATGATCGATTACTCCGGCATGGCGTTCGCGCTGTTCTTCCTCGCCGAGTACATCAACATGATCGTGATCTCGGCGATCGCCACGACGCTGTTCCTCGGCGGCTGGGACGCACCGTTCGGCTTCCTGTCGTTCATCCCGGGCGTGTTCTGGTTCGTTTTCAAGGTCTTCCTCCTGCTGTCGGTCTTCATCTGGGCGCGCGCGACTTTCCCGCGTTACCGCTACGACCAGATCATGCGTCTTGGCTGGAAAGTGTTCCTGCCGGTGTCGGTGGTGTGGGTCGTCGTGGTCGGCTTCTGGATCATGTCGCCGCTCAACATCTGGAAGTAACGGCGCGCAAAGAGACAAGAGCGGACAAATATCATGAACGCAATACAGAGCTTTTTTAAGACCTTCTTCCTGACCGAGCTGCTCAAGGGTCTGGCGCTGACGGGACGCTACACGTTCCAGCGCAAGATCACGGTGCAGTTCCCGGAAGAGAAGACGCCTATTTCTCCGCGTTTTCGTGGCCTGCATGCACTGCGCCGCTATGAAAACGGTGAAGAGCGCTGCATTGCCTGCAAGCTGTGCGAGGCAGTATGCCCGGCGCTCGCCATTACGATCGAATCGGAAACGCGTGCTGACAATACGCGCCGCACGACGCGTTACGACATCGACCTGACCAAGTGCATCTTCTGCGGCTTCTGCGAAGAAAGCTGCCCGGTCGACTCGATCGTCGAGACGCACATCCTCGAATATCACGGCGAAAAGCGCGGCGACCTGTACTTCACGAAGGACATGCTGCTTGCGGTGGGCGATCGTTACGAGACGGAAATCGCCGCATCGAAGGCGGCAGACGCGCCTTATCGTTGATGCGAAGCCGAGCCTGGAGCGCCGCGCGAGAGAAACAGAAACCACGTTCGCGCGCTCCCGTCCTCGACATGTCGTTGCGTTTTTGTTGTTGCTGTCTGGCACAATGCGGCGCGCTTAGTGACCGTGCTTCGTGGCTGATCTTCCCCGGCCGCGCTTTGTCCGTCGCACGGAGAGAGCGAGCCGAAGCGCCGATACACCATGCCTCTTGATGGCCTAACGATGAACCGGTAATCATGGAATTCACAACCGTACTGTTCTATATCTTCGCGCTGCTCCTGACCGTGTCGGCGCTGAAGGTGATCACTTCGCGCAACCCGGTGTCATCCGCGCTCTTTCTCGTGCTCGCGTTCTTCAACGCCGCCGCGATCTGGATGCTGCTGCAGGCCGAATTCCTCGCGATCCTGCTGGTTCTCGTCTACGTGGGCGCCGTGATGGTGCTGTTCCTCTTCGTCGTGATGATGCTCGACATCAACATCGACGTACTGCGACGCGACTTCAGACGCTTCGTGCCGCTCGCGAGCATCGTGGGCGCGATCATCGTGGTGGAAACGGCGCTGATCCTGTGGCACGGTTTCGGCGCGACGACCACGCCGGTCGTTGGCGCGGCTGTCAGCGGCGCGGCGGTGATGCCGAACACGCAGCTCATCGGCAAGATCATCTACACGGACTACATCTTCGCGTTCGAAATCGCCGGTCTCGTGCTGCTGGTCGCAATCATCGCGGCGATCTCGCTCACCATTCGCGACAAGAAGGACAAGAAGACGCAGACCGTCAGCCAGCAGGTCAAGGTGCGCGCCCAGGACCGCGTGCGTATCGTCAAGATGAAGTCCGAGACAGAGGCGCCCGACGCCGCGACGGAACCGCCCGTGACCGGCAACATCGGTGCGGGAACGGTCGACAACAAGGGCTGAGCGCGAAGGAGAATATCGAAATGTTGAGTCTTGCCCATTACCTCGTGCTCGGTGCGATCCTCTTTGCGATCAGCATCGTCGGCATCTTCCTGAATCGCCGCAACGTCATCATCATTTTGATGGCCATCGAGCTGATGCTGCTCGCGGTGAACACCAATTTCGTCGCGTTCTCGCATTATCTGGGCGACATACACGGCCAGATCTTCGTGTTCTTCGTGCTGACCGTGGCTGCTGCTGAAGCGGCAATCGGTCTCGCGATTCTCGTGACCCTGTTCCGCAGCCTCGACACGATCAACGTCGAGGACCTCGATCAGCTCAAAGGTTAATTTCAGGCTAGGCTGTTATGTCCATGACACTCAATGAAAACGTCCTGCTTGCGGTTCCGCTGGCGCCGCTTGCCGGTTCGCTGATCGCGGGGCTGCTGGGAAAGACGATAGGGCGCAAGGGCGCGCACAGCGTGACGATTCTCGGCGTCGCGATCTCCTTCGTGCTGTCCGCGATGGTCTTCTTCGACGTGCTGAACGGCGCGAGCTACAACGCCACCGTCTACGAATGGATGACGGTCGGTTCGCTCAAGATGGAAGTCGGCTTCCTGGTCGACTCGCTCACCGCGATGATGATGGTCATCGTGACCTTCGTCTCGCTGATGGTGCACATCTACACCATCGGCTACATGGCGGATGAAGAAGTCGGTTACGAGCGGTTCTTCTCATACATCTCGCTCTTCACGTTTTCCATGCTGATGCTCGTCATGGCGAACAACTTCCTGCAGCTGTTCTTCGGCTGGGAAGCCGTGGGTCTCGTGTCGTACTTGCTGATCGGCTTCTACTTCACGCGTGAAACCGCGATCTACGCCAACATGAAGGCGTTTATCGTGAACCGCGTGGGCGACTTCGGTTTTCTGCTGGGCATCGGCCTGTTGCTGGCGTTCGGCGGCTCGCTGAACTACGGCGACGTGTTCGCGCAAAGCGACAAGCTCGCGACCATGACCTTTCCCGGCACGCAATGGGGCTTGCTGACGGTATCGTGCATTTGCCTCTTCATCGGCGCGATGGGTAAGTCCGCGCAGTTTCCGCTGCATGTGTGGCTGCCCGACTCGATGGAAGGCCCGACGCCGATCTCCGCGCTGATCCACGCGGCAACCATGGTGACGGCCGGTATCTTCATGGTGACGCGCATGTCGCCGCTCTTCGAGCATTCGGATGCGGCGCTGTCGTTCGTCACGGTCATCGGTGCGATCACCGCGTTGTTCATGGGCTTTCTCGGCGTCGTGCAGAACGACATCAAGCGCGTGGTGGCTTACTCCACGCTATCGCAGCTCGGTTACATGACGGTCGCGCTCGGCGTGTCGGCTTATCCGGTCGCCGTGTTCCACCTTGCCACGCACGCGTTCTTCAAGGCGTTGCTGTTCCTCGGCGCGGGTTCGGTCATCATCGGCATGCACCACGACCAGGACATGCGCAACATGGGCGGTCTGCGCAAGTACATGCCGATCACCTGGATCACGTCGCTGATCGGTTCGCTCGCGCTGATCGGCACGCCGTTCTTCTCCGGCTTCTACTCGAAAGATTCGATCATCGAAGCGGCCAAGGCCTCGCACTTGGCGGGCTCCGGCTTTGCGTACTTCGCGGTGGTCGCAAGCGTGTTCGTCACGTCGCTGTACTCGTTCCGCATGTACTTCATGGTGTTCCACGGTCCGGAGCGTTTCCGCGGTCCGAAGCATCCCGATTCGCCGATGGGTCAAGCTGAAGCACATGGCCACGGTCACGATTCGCACGGCCATGGTCACGACGACCACGGGCACGGCCATGATGACCACGGCCACGCGCACGTGCCGCACGAAACCCCGTGGGTGGTGTGGCTGCCGCTCGTGCTGCTGGCTATTCCGTCGATCATCATCGGCGCGATCGGCATCGGTCCGATGGTCTACGGCGACTTCTTTTCGCACGGCGTGATCTTCGACAAGGTGATCTACATCGCCGAAAACCACGAAGGCCTGAAGGAAATGGCCACGGAGTTCCACGGCTGGATGGCCATGGCGCTGCACGGCATCATCACGCCGGGACCGGTGTGGATCGCGGCTTTCGGCGTGATCGTCGCGTGGTTCCTGTATATCAAGCGTCCGGATCTGCCCGCTGTCATCAAGAAGGCGTCCGGCCCGATCTATACGCTCCTCGACAACAAGTACTACTTCGACAAGATCAACGAAGTGGTCTTCGCCAAGGGCGCGGTCGCCATTGGCCGGGGGCTGTGGAAAGAGGGCGATGTGGTCGTCATCGACGGCATCGTCAACGGCAGTGCGCGGTTCGTCGGCTGGTTCGCCGGTGTGATCCGCTTCCTTCAATCCGGTTACATCTATCACTACGCGTTCGCCATGATTATCGGCATGTTGGGGCTCTTGACCCTGTTTGTAACGCTCGGCGGCAAATAAGGCGAGGGACCCTATGCACTCTTTTCCGATTCTCAGTGTCGCGATCTGGCTGCCGATCGTATTCGGCGTCCTGGTCCTGGCTATAGGTAACGACCACAACCCGGCGCCCGCGCGCTGGGTCGCATTGATCGGCTCGGTGCTCGGGCTGATCGTGACGATCCCCCTCATCACCGGCTTCGATACGTCGACGGCCGCGTTGCAGTTCGTCGAGCAGGCGAGCTGGATCGAACGCTTCAACATCACGTATCACCTGGGCGTGGACGGCATCTCGATGTGGTTTGTCGTGCTGACCTCGCTCATCACGGTGATCGTGGTGATCGCCGCATGGGAAGTGATCACCGAGCGCGTCTCGCAGTACCTGGCCGCGTTCCTGATTCTCTCGGGCATCATGATCGGCGTGTTCTCGACCGCCGACGGCCTGTTGTTCTACGTGTTCTTCGAGGCCACGCTCATCCCGATGTACATCATCATCGGCGTGTGGGGCGGTCCGAACCGTGTGTATGCGGCGTTCAAGTTCTTCCTGTACACGCTGGCCGGCTCGCTTCTGATGCTGATCGCGCTGCTGTACCTGTACACGCAGACGCATACGTTCGACCTCGCCACGTGGCAAGCCGCGAAGATCGGCATGACGCCGCAGGTGCTGCTGTTCATAGCGTTCTTCCTCGCGTTCGCCGTCAAGGTGCCGATGTGGCCCGTCCACACCTGGCTGCCGGACGCTCACGTGGAAGCACCGACGGGCGGCTCGGTCGTGCTTGCCGCGATCATGCTGAAGCTCGGCGCGTACGGTTTCCTGCGCTTTTCGCTGCCCATCGCGCCGGACGCGAGCCACTTTCTCGCGCCCGTGGTCATCACGCTGTCGCTGATCGCGGTGATCTACATCGGTCTCGTCGCGCTTGTTCAGGCGGACATGAAGAAGCTGGTGGCGTATTCGTCGATTGCGCACATGGGTTTCGTCACGCTTGGCTTCTTCATCTTCAGCCAGCTTGGCGTGGAAGGCGCGATCATCCAGATGATCTCGCACGGCTTCGTCTCGGGCGCGATGTTCCTTTCCATCGGCGTGCTGTACGACCGCGTCCACTCGCGCCAGATCGCGGATTACGGCGGTGTCGTCAATACCATGCCGAAGTTCGCGGCGTTCTCCATGTTGTTCGCCATGGCCAACTGCGGCCTGCCGGGCACCTCGGGTTTCGTCGGCGAGTTCATGGTGATTCTGGCCGCCGTAAAGTTCAACTTCTGGATCGGTTTCCTGGCCACGTTCACGCTGATTCTCGGCGCGGCCTATACGCTGTGGATGTACAAGCGCGTGTACTTCGGCGCCGTGGCGAACGACCATGTCGCGAAGCTGAAGGACATCAACAAGCGCGAAATGTTCATGCTGGTGGTGCTCGCAGCGTTCACGCTGTACATGGGCCTGCATCCGAAGCCCTTCACCGACGTCATGCACGAATCGGTGGCAAACCTGCTCTCCCACGTCGCGCAGTCCAAGCTGCCGCTGGATCAGTAACGCCGTGCGGAGGAATTAAAAGATCATGCAAAACGCCCCTATGAGTGTGCTGTTGCCCGACGCGGTCCTGATGGCCGCAGTCGTCATCGCCTGGTTGAACGACACGATCTTCGGCGTGCCAAGCCGTCGTGTCACGTATCTGATCGCGCTCGTGTCGACCCTCGTGGTCGGCGTGTGGTTTGCGTTCACGGCACTCGACCCGACGCCGCATTACTTCTTCACGCGCATGTATGTCGTCGATCCGTTCGCGAGCGCCATGAAAGCGGTGGTGTGTCTGGGCTACGCGGTGTCGGTCATCTATTCGCGGCGCTATCTGGAAGACCGCGGTCTGTTTCGCGGCGACTTCTTCCTGCTTGGCCTCTTTTCGCTGCTCGGCCAGTGCGTGATGATTTCGGGCAACAACTTCCTCACGCTGTACCTCGGCCTCGAACTGATGTCGCTGTCGCTGTATGCGGTCATCGCGCTGCGCAAGGATTCGCCGCAGGCGAACGAATCGGCGATGAAGTATTACGTCCTCGGCGCGCTCGCGTCCGGCTTCCTGCTCTACGGCATTTCCATGCTTTATGGCGCGACCGGCTCGCTGGAACTGGGTGAAGTCTTCAAGGCGGTGGCTTCGGGCCGCATCAACGACGCGGTGCTGTTGTTCGGCATCATCTTCGTCGTGGCGGGCGTGGCGTTCAAGATGGGCGCGGTGCCGTTCCATATGTGGGTGCCGGACGTCTATCAAGGCGCACCGACCGCAATGACCTTGCTCACCGGCGGCGGCCCGAAGGTCGCGGCCTTCGCATGGGGCTTGCGCTTCTTGGTGATGGGACTGCTGCCTTTCGCGGTCGACTGGCAAGAGATGCTCGTGATTCTCGCCGCGCTGTCGCTGATCGTCGGCAACGTCACGGGTATCGTGCAGAAGAACATCAAGCGGATGCTCGCGTACTCGGCCATCTCCAACATGGGCTTCGTGCTTCTCGGCCTGCTGGCTGGCGTAGTGGACGGCAAGGTAACGGGCGCGGCGGGCGCCTACAGCTCGGCAATGTTCTACAGCATCATCTACCTCGTCACGACGCTTGGCACCTTCGGCGTGGTCATGCTGCTTGCGCGCCGCGACTTCGAAGCCGAGATGATCGACGACTTCAAGGGTTTGAATCAGCGCAGCCCGGTGTTCGCGTTCGTCATGATGATCATGATGTTCTCGCTTGCGGGCATTCCGCCGACGGTCGGTTTCTACGCGAAGCTCGCCGTGCTCGAAGCGACGATGAACGCCGGTCTGACGTGGCTCGCCGTGCTGGCCGTCCTGACATCGCTGGTCGGTGCGTTCTACTACCTGCGTATCGTGAAGCTGATGTATTTCGACGCGCCGCAAGATGCGTCGCCGATCGTTGCCGGCAGCCTCAATCGCTCCTTGCTGGCGTTCAACGGTCTGGCCGTGCTCGTGCTCGGTCTCGTGCCCGGCCCGCTGATGACGGCTTGCCTGCAAGCGATCACGCATACGCTGCCGCTGTAATGTCGGCAGCGGGATGGTTTATCGTGCTGTTGGCGCTCGTCGGCGCCAACTTGCCGTTCCTGAATCAGCGCCTTTTTGCCGTCATGCCGCTCAAGCTTCATGCGGATGGGAGCAAGACGGCGAAGAAGGGCGTCTGGATTCGGATCGGCGAGTTGCTCGTTCTTTACTTCGCGGTTGGCGCGCTCGGCTTCATGCTCGAAGCGCGCGCCGGCAACCGCTTCGATCAGGAATGGCAGTTTTATGCCATTACCTTCAGTCTCTTCGTGGTGTTCGCGTTTCCGGGCTTCACGTATCAGTATCTTGTCAAACGCCGCTGACGGCTGGTTGCTGTCGGCGGCTTTTGGCCATTTGGCATAGGGCTCAAGATGGCAGATCACAACGCTTCTTCCACCGCGAACTTCGGTAACGACGACGGCCTAATCGAGAAGAAGGTCGAAAGCGTCACGCTTCACGAAGGCAAGTTTCTGACGCTCAAGCGCGATACCGTGGAATTGCCCGACGGCAAGCACGCCACGCGCGAATTCGTCGAGCATCCGGGCGCGGTGATGATCCTGCCGGAATTCGACGATGGTCGCGTCTTGCTGGAACGGCAGTATCGGTATCCGGTGGGAAAGGTGCTGCTCGAGTTTCCGGCCGGCAAGCTCGATCCCAACGAAGACGAGCTGACATGCGCGAAGCGTGAACTGCTGGAAGAGACGGGCTATACCGCGAGCGAATGGATTTTTCTGACGCGTATCCACCCCGTGATCTCCTATTCGACCGAGTTCATCGATCTCTATCTCGCGCGCGGTCTCACCGCTGGCGATGCCCGGCTCGATGAAGGCGAATTTCTCGAGACGTTTATCGCGGAGCCGGCGCAACTCATGCAGTGGGTGAAGGACGGCACGATCAGCGATGTGAAGACGATCATCGGCGCGTTCTGGCTGGAAAAGGTGCGCTCGGGAGAGTGGAAGTTGGGAGAAGCGAAGGCATAGTCGTCATCCATCGAACCGCTGAAGACGTATCGCTTGCCCCAAGATCATTCGATCTTGGGGCTTGTTCATTTTCGGCGCAGTGCCAGACTGCAAGATTTCGCGTTATGGGTGAGCCAAGCGCCCGTACCCTCGAACCGCTAGAATCGATCACCGGTCGAGCAATCAAAAGATCAGTCTTTACGAACGACCGTTCACAATCGATAGTTTTGAGATAAACTTCCCGGAAGTCCCCATCAGCATGAAGGTCCTCGATTTAAAGTGCTCGCATGAACATCGGTTTGAAGGCTGGTTCGCTTCTACCGAAGAGTTCGAATCGCAACTGTCGCGCAAGCTGGTTGCGTGTCCGGTCTGTTCGGAGACCGATGTGAGCCGCATGCCATCGGCGCCGCGTCTGAATCTTTCGACGGCGCGCAACGACCGCGCGGTACCGGCGGAAGCATCGCCGGATGCGGTGGGCGTTCAGGCGCGCGCGCTTCAGTTAATGCGCGAGTTGATCGAGAAGACCGAGAACGTGGGCGTTCGTTTTGCCGAGGAAGCACGGCGCATTCATTACGATGAAGCGCCCGCGCGCAATATCCGCGGCGTGACGACGCCCGAAGAAACGCATGCCTTGCTGGAAGAAGGGATCGACGTATTGCCGTTGCCCGTTCCGGCCGCACTGAAAGAGCCGCTGCAGTAAATCAGCGGTGTCTCGTGTGGTCGGCTACACAGGAGACACAGCGTATGAATCTCGATCATTCCCCTGCGGACGAAGCCTTTCGCGCCGACATCCGTAACTGGCTCGAAGCCAGCTTGCCGCGCGTATTGCGCGACAAGGTTCTCAATCACAAGCGTCTGACTCGCGAAGACTTCGTGAACTGGCACAAGCTGCTCGGCGAGCGCGGCTGGTCGGCGGTCGCGTGGCCGAAGCAGTACGGCGGTCCCGGCTGGAACGCCACGCAGCGTCATATCTGGGACGAAGAATCCGCGCGCGCGGGCGCACCGATGGTCCTGCCATTCGGCGTATCGATGGTCGCGCCCGTGCTCATGAAATATGGCAGCGACGCGCAAAAGGCTCGCTATCTGCCGCGCATTCTCGATGGCTCCGACTGGTGGTGTCAGGGCTATTCCGAGCCCGGCTCCGGTTCGGATCTCGCTTCGTTGCGCACGCGCGCCGAGCGACAGGGCGATCACTACATCGTCAATGGTCAGAAAACGTGGACCACGCTCGCGCAACATGCCGACATGATGTTCTGCCTCGTGCGTACCGATCCCGAGGCCAAGAAACAGGAGGGCATTTCGTTCCTTCTGATCGATATGAAAACGCCGGGCATCACCGTGCGGCCGATCATCACGCTCGACGAAGATCACGAAGTCAACGAAGTCTTTTTCGACGACGTGAAGGTGCCGGCCGCCAATCTCGTCGGCGAGGAGAATCGCGGCTGGACGTATGCGAAGTATTTGCTGGGGCACGAGCGAACGGGCATTGCGCGCGTGGGGCAATCGAAGCGTGAACTGCGCTTTCTCAAGCGGCTTGCACTCGAACGCACGAGCCGCGGCCAGCCGCTTTTGCACGATCCCTTGTTCGCCGCGAAAGTCGCCGCGCTCGAGATAGAACTGATGGCCCTCGAAGCGACGGTGCAGCGCGTGATCGCAAGCGAGTCGGATGCAAAAGGTCCGGGGCCCGAAGCATCGATGCTGAAGATCAAAGGCACGGAAGTGCAGCAGGCGCTGACCGAACTCATGTTCGAAGCGGCCGGACCGCAAGCGGCCGGCTTCGATCCCGCGTACCTCGAAGGCGAGCGCGACGCGAGCCAGACCGGCGACGACGATGCCGCGCCGCTTGCCGCGTACTACTTCAACTTTCGCAAGACGTCGATCTATGGCGGCTCGAACGAGATTCAAAAGAACATCATCGCGCAGATGATTCTGGGCCTTTGAGGAGCGCGCATGGACTTCGATTTCACCGATGAACAGCAGCAGTTTCGCGATGCACTGCGCCGCTATCTCGACCGCGAATATTCGTTCGACGCGCGGCAGAAGATCGTCATGTCGCAAGCGGGCGTCGATGCACGGCACTGGAACGCGTTCGCCGAACTCGGCTTGCTGGCGCTGCCCGTTCCCGAAGCGCAAGGCGGTTTCGATGGTGGGCCCGTCGATATGCTCGTCGTGATGCAAGAGCTCGGGCGCGCGCTCGTCGTCGAGCCTTATTGGGCGACGGCGGTCGGCATCGAAGCGTTGCGGCTCGCGGCATCGGCGGAACAGGGCGAATTGCTCGAGCGCGCCGGACGTGGCGAACTCAGGATGGCGTTGGCGTTCAACGAGCCGCACGCGCGCTACGATCTCTTCGATCTTCGCACTACGGCGAGCAAGCAAGGCGAACGCCATACGCTCGACGGCAGGAAGTCGGTCGTGCAGCACGGCGCGCAGGCCGATTACTGGATCGTGCCCGCGCGTCTCGCCGATGAAGTCGCGCTCTTTTTGGTGCCGCGCGATGCCGCCAACGTCGATGTCACCGACTACCGCACGATCGACGGTCAGCGCGCCGCGACGCTCGTCTTCAGGAACACGCAAGCCACGCGTTTGAACGGCGGTGCGGCCACGTTCGCGAAGATCGCCGATTACGCCACGCTTTTGCTTTGCGCCGAAGCCCTCGGCGCGCTCGATGCGCTCGATCGCGCGACCGTCGACTACACGAAGGAGCGCAAGCAGTTCGGTGCGCCCATCGCGCGGTTTCAAGTGCTGCAGCATCGCATGGTGGACATGCTGATCCACACCGAGCAGGCACGCTCCATCACGTATCTCGCCGCTGCGCGTTACGCCAGCGACGACGCGGCCACGCGCACGCAGGCCATTTCCGCTGCGAAGGCGCGTGTCGGTCAGGCGGCGCGCTTCGTCGGGCAACAGGCGGTGCAGTTGCACGGCGGCATGGGCGTGACCAACGAGATGCCCGCCGCGCACTGGTTCAAACGGCTGTCGATCATCGAGACGACGCTCGGCGACGTAGACTACCACCTCGCGCGTTTTGCGTCGCAACCTGCGTTTCATGACCTGGAAGGAGCTTGAATGACCTACGCCTATGAAGATTTCGAAGTCGGTGATGCGGTGACGCTCTCCGCCCACACGTTCACGCGCGATGAGATCATCGAGTTCGCGAAGCGTTACGATCCGCAGCCGTTCCATCTGTCGGAGGAAGCGGGCAAGGCGTCGCATTTCGGCGGTCTCGTTGCAAGCGGCTGGAACACCTGTTCCGCGATGATGGGCATTCTCGTGCGCGACATGCTCGCCGATTCGACCTCGATGGGTTCGCCCGGTCTCGACAATATCCGCTGGATCAAGCCGGTGCGCGTCGACGATTCGGTGCGGCTTACGGTGCGCGTGCTGGACAAGCGCGTGTCGAAGAGCAAGCCGGATCGCGGTATCGTCGCCACGCGCTGGGAAGCGCATAACCAGGATGGCGAACTGGTGCTGACGGTGGATTCGGCGGCGCTGTTCGGGTTGCGCGACGCGGGTTCGCAAGCGAGCTAAAGGGCGCGGCGAGGCCGTCTTCCTCGCTCAATCGCGCGCTTCCGAATACCGCCCGAACTCGAGCTTCGCGATGGCATTGCGATGCACTTCGTCCGGCCCATCCGCGAGCCGCAGCGTGCGCGCCGAAGCATACGCATAAGCGAGCGGAAAGTCGTCGCAGATGCCGGCCGCGCCGTGCGCCTGTATCGCCCAGTCGATGACCTGACACGCGATGTTCGGCGCCACGACCTTGATCATCGCGATCTCGCCGCGCGCGCCCTTGTTGCCGACGGTGTCCATCATGTAGGCAGCTTTGAGCGTGAGCAGACGCGCCTGTTCGATCATGATGCGCGCCTCGGCGATGCGCTCCCGCGTCACGCCTTGCCGCGCAATCGGCTTGCCGAACGCCACGCGCGACAGCGTGCGCTTCGTCATCAGTTCGAGCGCGCGTTCGGCGAGACCGATGAGCCGCATGCAATGATGAATGCGCCCCGGCCCGAGCCGCCCTTGCGCGATCTCGAAGCCGCGTCCGGCGCCGAGCAATAGGTTGGCGGCCGGCACGCGCACTTGTTCGAGCGTAATCTCCATGTGGCCGTGCGGCGCGTCGTCGTAGCCGAACACATTGAGCGGCCGACGCACCGTGATGCCCGCTGCATCGGCAGGCACGAGGATCATCGATTGTTGCGCGTGGCGTGGCGCATCGGGATCGGTCTTGCCCATCACGATATACACCTTGCAGCGCGGATCGCCCGCACCGGATGACCACCACTTGTGGCCATCGACGACGTAATCGTCGCCATCGCGCGTGATGCTGCAACGGATGTTTGTCGCATCCGACGACGCCACTTCCGGCTCGGTCATCAGAAACGCCGAACGAATCTCGCCGCGCAGAAGCGGTTCGAGCCACTGCGCCTTTTGCGCGTCGGTGCCATAGCGTTCGATGGTCTCCATGTTGCCGGTATCGGGCGCATTGCAGTTGAAGACTTCGGGCGCCCACGGTACGCGACCCATGATTTCGCAGAGCGGCGCGTATTCGAGATTCGTGAGACCCGCGCCACGCGCCGATGCCGGCAGAAACAGATTCCACAGTCCTTCGCGACGTGCGTGGTCCTTGAGGCTTTCGATCAGCCGCGTCGGCACCCATGCGTTGCCCGCTGCGCGATTGGCCGCGATCTCCTCGGCGAAGGCGTGTTCGTTCGGATAGATATGCGCGTCGAAGAAGGCGAGCAGCTTCTCACGCAGCGCGTGCACCTTCTCCGTGTAGTCGAAATTCATCGCTCGTCTCCTCTTTTTCGTCTTCAGTGGCCGACTTTCTGGGCGTAGTGCCAGGCAAGTTCGGCCATCGGCCGCGCGCGCCGGCCCGCATCGGCGGCTTGTGCGCTCGCGGCGGTGCCATCGACCACACGCTTCATGATGCCTTGCAGAATCGCGGCGATGCGGAACATGTTGTAGGCAAGGTAAAAATTCCAGTCGCCTTCGATCGCAAAGCCCGTGCGTTCGCAATAGCGTGCGACGTAGGCGGCTTCGTCGGGAATGCCGAGCGCGGTCCAGTCGAGTCCCGCGACACCGCGAAACTGCGATGGATCGACATGCCAAGCCATGCAGTGATACGCGAAGTCGGCGAGCGGATCGCCGAGCGTGGAGAGTTCCCAGTCGAGCACGGCAAGCACGCGCGGCTCGTTCGGATGAAAGATCAGGTTGTCGAGCCGGAAGTCGCCATGCACGATGCTGACGCGCGCCTCGACTTGCGGGATATGCCGCGGCAACCATTCGATCAGGCGGTCCATTGCGTCGATGCATTCGGTTTGCGACGCGACGTACTGCTTGCTCCAGCGTCCGATTTGCCGCTCGAAGTAGTTGCCAGGCTTGCCGTAGGTGGCGAGTCCGGCCGCTGCTACATCGACGGTATGAAGCGCGGCGATCACGCGGTTGGTCTCGCCATAAATCGCGGCGCGTTCGTCGGCCGACATGCCGGGCAGCGACGGGTCCCACAAGACGCGGCCTTCCACAAAATCCATGACATAGAACGCGCGGCCGATCACGCTCTCGTCCTCGCACAGCGCGAGCATGCGCGCGACGGGGACATCCGTGGCGGCGAGTGCGTGCATCACGCGATATTCACGCTCGATTGCATGCGCCGATGGCAAGAGCTTCGCGGCCGGCCCGGGCTTCGAGCGCATGACATAAGCGCGCGTGGGCGTGACGAGTTTGAAGGTCGGGTTCGACTGGCCGCCCGCGAACTGCTCCAGCTTGAGCGGGCCGCTGAATCCTTCGACGTGCGCGGCAAGCCACGCGGCGAGCGCGTCGCTATCGAAGCGCTGGCTCTCGTGCACCGGACGCGTCCCTTCGAACGCTGCGAAATCGGTTTCGTTGTCTGGCATCGTCTCCTCCCATATTTTTGTGGTGCGCCAGGACATCGCGCTTCAGTCCATCTCGTCGGCCTTGAAGCGCAGAAACTGCGCATACAGCAGTTCCATCGTCGTGTGACGCACGTCGGCATGAAGCGGCGAGGGCGGCGAATGATTGATTGCATGCACGACCCAGTCGCCGGGTTTGTCGCCGACATCGAGCGCGTTGATGCAGCCCGTCGCCTGCGACAGATGTCCGAAGAACGCGCGCCCGCCGGCCGTGATCGCATGCGACAGCAACGCGCGATTCACGCCGCCGTGCAGCACGAGCAGCACCGTGTCCCATGAGGCATCGCCGCGCAGCTTCGTCATGGCGGGCAGCGCGCGATCGAGCAGCTCGCCAATGCTTTCGCCGCCCAGAAAGCGCGTCTCTTCGGGCACCACGCCATCGAACACGGAAAGAAACGCGCGCTCGATATCTTGCGTCGTGAGACTCGCGAGCCGCCCGCCGCGTATCTCCTGCCACTCCGGCCAAACTTCCGGCTCGATTGGCTGATCCGTTTCGGCGAGCACGCGCTGCGCCGTTTCGCGCGTGCGCGGCAAGCCGCTCACGATCACGCGGTCAAAGCGAATGTTCTGCGCGGCAAACACGCGTCCAGCCGCGCTTGCTTCCTCGCGGCCGCGTTCGTTGAGCGGCACGCTTTCCGGGTCGATTGCGCGGCCGCTGTCGTCGAAATACGTGACGTCGCCATGACGCATCAGATAGATGCGGCGGCGTTTGGGCAACTGGTATTGAGCCATCTCAGCGGTAAGTCGGCTGACGCTTTTCGAGGAACGCGGTAATGCCTTCGAGCGCGTCACCGTGATGCAGGGCGTCGACGAAACTGTCGCGTTCCATGTCGAGATGCGCGGCGAGCGGCTGCACGTCCGCCGCGTTGATGAGCGACTTGATGCGTGCGAGTGCTTTCGGCGACACGCTGCCGAGATCGTCGGCCCAGGCGATGGCGGCATCGAGCGCAATGCCTTTCTTCGTCAGCCGGTTGACCACGCCCACTTCATACAGACGCGCCGCGCCGATCGGCTTCGCTTCGAGCAGGACTTCGCTGGCGAGCGTGCGCGGCAAGGCGCGCGCGAGGAACCACGAAGCGCCGCCATCGGGCGTGAGGCCGACCCGCGCATACGACATGACGAAGCGTGCGTCGTCGGCGGAGACGATCAGATCGCACGCGAGCGCAAGCGAAAATCCCGCGCCGGCCGCGGCACCCTCCACGGCCGCGATGATCGGCTTGGTCGACGCCCGCAACGCGCTGATCCATTCGCCCAGCAAGTCGATGCTCTCGGCCTGCACCGACTCATCCTTCGCGCGATTTTCGAGCAGCCTGTTCAGGTTGCCGCCCGAGCAGAAGAAGTTGTCCGCGCCCGTCAGCACGATGGTGCGCACCGACGTGTCGCGCTCGGCCGTGCTGAGCGCCTCGATGCCGGCCGCATACATATCCGGATGCAGGGCGTTGCGCGCGCCCGGATTCGACAGCTTGAGCACGAGCGTGGTGTCGCTCCCGGCAGGGCGGTAGGTCAGCAGTTCGGCGCTCATCTGAGCTCCTCGATATGGGTAAGAGAAAGTCCGAGCCTCGCGCGGCGTGCGAGCCAGGGCGAAGGCCGGTAGCGTGGGTCGCCGAGCACGCCGTGGATGTTCTGCAAGATCGTGAGGATGGTCGCGGCGCCGAGCGCGTCGCCGAGTGCGAGCGGTCCGCGCGGATAGCCGAGGCCGAGCATGACGGCGAGATCGATGTCGGACGGCGTCGCAATGCCTTGCTGCGCGATATCGCAGCCAATGTTCACGATGGTTGCCACCACGCGTTGCGCGACGAAGCCGGTCGAGTCGCGGATGACGCTGACGGGCACGCCATCGGCGGCGAAGAGCGCGTGCGCCGCGTCGCGCATGGCGGGCGTGGTCGCGGGCGTCGTCATGATGGTGCGGCGCGCGGCGGTATCGAAGGGAAAGAGTGTGTCGATGGCGACGACGCGCGTGGCGTCGAGCTTTTCGGCGACGGCGGCGGTGGTCGCATCGAAGCCGAGCGGCGTGACCACGATCAAGGAATCCGAGGCGGGCGTTGCGTCGGTATCGAGTTCGACCGATGCGGGAAGCAACGCGCGCACCGCTTCATAAGCGCTTTGCGACGCCCGACTCACCCACACGCGCTTGGGCAAGCGGGTAGGCGCTTCGGCTTCGGGCGGCGCGATTTGTTTGCCATCGGCGTATCGATAGAAACCTTCGCCCGTCTTGCGCCCGATCAGCCCGCCCGCGAGCCGCGTGCCCGTGATCGGCGAAGGCCTGAAGCGCGGCTCTTCATAGAACTGGTGATAGATCGACTCCATCACCGGATGCGAGACATCCAGCGCGGTGAGATCGAGCAATTCGAACGGCCCGAGGCGAAAGCCCGCCTGCTCGCGCATGATGCGGTCGATGTCCGCGAAACTCGCCACGCCTTCGCTCGCCACGCGCAGGCCTTCGGTGTTCATGCCGCGTCCCGCGTGATTCACGATGAAGCCCGGCATGTCCTTCGCGCGCACCGGCGTGTGACCTATGCGGCGCGCGAGTTCCATGAGTGAATCGCCGGCGCGCGGATCGCCACGCAGTCCGTCGATGACTTCGACCACGCGCATCAACGGCACGGGATTGAAGAAGTGGAAGCCCGCGACGCGTTCCGGTTTCGAGCAGCCCGCCGCGATTGCGGTGATCGACAGTGACGAAGTGTTCGACGCGAGAATGCAGCGCGCGCTCACCACGGCTTCGAGTTCACGGAACAGTTCGCGCTTGATGTCGAGATTTTCGACGATCGCTTCCACGATGACGTCGCAATCCGCGAGTTCGCTCGCGTCCTGTGCGTCGTGCACGTTGGCGAGCGCGGCGTGCGCATCGGCTTCTCTGATCTTGCCCTTGGCGGCGAGCTTCGATAGCGTTTCGGACAGATACTCGCGCGCGGCGGCAAGCGCGACGGGATTGGCATCGAAGAGACGCACGGTGAGTCCGGCGAGCGTCGCGATCTGCGCGATACCGCGACCCATCGCGCCGCTGCCGACGATTCCAAGCGTTCCGATTGCGTATTCCTGCGAACTCATGATGCGGATGTCTCCTCTACGTGATTGAATTCGCCGCGCCCCGCTCAGAGTTTCGAGAGCCTTTGCAAGGCGAGCGCCAGCGTTTCTTCCTTCTTGGCGAAGCAGAACCGCACGACGCCGGATTCGTGACTCTCGTGATAAAACGCCGACACCGGAATGGCCGCGACGCCGATCTCGCTCGTGAGCCATTGCGAGAAGTCGGCTTCGGGCATGTCGCTGATCGCCGAATAATCGACGCACTGAAAATACGTGCCGTCGCAAGGCAGGAGCTTGAAGCGTGTATCGGCGAGACCCGCGCGGAAAAAGTCGCGCTTCTTCTGATAGAACGCGGGCAGTTCGAGATACGGCTTCGGGTCTTCGAGATAATGCGCGAGGCCGACCTGCATGGGTGTGTTCACCGTGAACACGTTGAACTGATGCACCTTGCGGAATTCGGCGGTCAACGCGGCGGGCGCGGCGACGTAGCCCACTTTCCAGCCTGTCACATGGAAGGTCTTGCCGAAGCTCGACACGACGAAGCTGCGCTTGGCCAGTTCCGGATAGCGCGAGACGCTTTCGTGCGGCGCGCCGTCGTAGACCATGTGTTCGTAGACTTCGTCGGAGAGGATCAGCACGTTGGTATCGCGCACGATCTCTTCGAGCTTCTTCATGTCCGCCGCGCGCCAGACGCGCCCGGTCGGATTGTGCGGCGTGTTGATCATCAGAAGGCGCGTCTTCGGCGTGATCGCGGCGGCGATCTTGTCGAAGGGCAGCGCGTAGTCGGGCGCTTCGAGCGCGACGAACACGGGCTTGCCGCCCGCGAGCTCGATGGACGGCACGTAGCTGTCGTACGTCGGCTCGATGACGATGACTTCATCGCCCGGATGCACGCAGCACAGCACCGCCGTGAGCAGGGCCTGCGTCGCGCCGGCGGTCACGGTGATCTCGCGGTCGGCGTCGTAGGCGCGGCCGTAGAGCGCGTCGATCTTGCGCGCGATGGCCTGACGCAAGGGCGCGGCGCCCGCCATCGGCGGATATTGGTTGTGGCCGTCGCGCATGGCGTTGGCGACGGCATCCACGACGCGCGGGTCGCAGTTGAAATCGGGGAAACCCTGACCGAGATTCACCGCGCCCTTCTGTGCGGCGAGCGCGCTCATCACCGTGAAGATGGTCGTGCCGACATTGGGCAGACGCGACGGAAAGGACAGCTCGGGCGGGGTCTGTGGCAGTTCGTGCGTGGCGTTCATGGCGTGGACGTGTGCTGACGGGTAGGGTTGCTATTCTAAACAGCGCTTGCAATGTGCGCGGACGTGGCCTGCGGTGCCTCGAATCGTGCCTCGAATGCGGTGACGAAAGGTTTGGGTTCGCCGATACGAAACGCAAAATCCCGCGCGATGCGCTTCGCGAGCTTCAGCACCGCGCGATCCTTCGAGACGAGCCAGTCCGCGCGAGAAGCCTGCGCGAGTTCGAGGAACTTCTGGTCGTCGCGGTCGCGGCACTTGGGCAGCGGCCGTTCGGCCTCCTGCGTGCGCGGCGCGATCAAGGTCGAAAGCCGCGCGACGATGGCAAGCGCCGCTTCCTTGTCGACGTTCAAGCGCACGAACTGCGGATAGTCGAGCACGCGCGTGAGTTCGGTGAGACACCGCGGATCGATCAGCGCTTCGAGCGTGCCTGCTTCGAGCGCGGCGCGAATCGGGCGCGTGGCGGGATCGTCGAATACGAGGATGTCGATCCACACGTTGGAATCGAGCACCACGCGTAAGGCGGAGGCGGGCGTGAGCGCTTGAACGGGCAGCGCGGCGGAATTTTCCATTCGATACAATTGGGGGTTTATGCCTATGATCGCCGCTCGTTTGACGGCGAGCCTCCATGATAATCGTTCTATCGCCTGCCAAATCGCTCGACTACGAGACGCCGCCGCATATCCGCAAGCACACGCTGCCCGAGTTCGTCGATGACGCCGGCGAGCTCATCAAGGGTCTGCGTCATCTTTCGCCGCAACAGATCGGCGGAATGATGGGCATCTCGGACCAGCTCGCGACGCTCAACTTCCAGCGTTATGCCGAATGGTCGAAGCGTTTCGACGAGACCAATTCGAAGCAGGCCGTGCTCGCCTTCAATGGCGACGTCTACGAAGGCTTCGCCGCGAAGACGCTGTCTTCGGCCGATCTCGACTACGCGCAGAATCATGTGCGTGTTTTGTCCGGGCTTTATGGGCTCTTGCGACCACTCGACCTATTGCAGCCTTATCGCCTTGAAATGGGCACCAAGTTTCCGAACGCACGCGGCAAGGATCTTTACGCGTTCTGGGGCGAGCGCATCACGGCCGCGCTCAACGAGCAATTCAGGAAACAGCGCGGCGCGCGCGTGCTCGTGAATTGTGCGTCGGGGGAATACTTCAAGTCGGTGAAGCCGCGGCTTCTCGACGTGCCGGTGGTCGCGCCCGTGTTCGAGGACTGGAAGGGCGGACGCTACAAGATCATCAGTTTTCATGCGAAACGCGCGCGCGGTTTGATGGCGCGCTATGCGGTGAAGAACCGCATCGACGAGCCGGAAGGGCTCAAGGACTTCGACAGTGACGGGTATGCGTTCGACGCGAAGGCATCGAACGATACGACTTATGTTTTTCGCCGCCGCGTCGCGGATTAAAGTGTCTGCATCAAGGAATTCATCATGAGCATTTCAATTTCAAGTCATTTCGATGCGGGCGCAATCGAAGTCGTCGACGCGACCAACCCGTCCGATATTCGTTTGCGCGTGCGTCCGGATTCTCACGCCGATTTCGCGCAGTGGTTCTATTTCCGCGTCTCGGGCGCGCGCGGCGAGCGTCTCGTGATGAGCTTCGAGAATGCGGCGCAATGCGCGTTTCCGGAAGGCTGGCGCGACTATCAGGCGGTGGCGAGCTACGATCGCGTGAACTGGTTTCGCGTGGAGACGGAGTACGTGGGCGGCGTGTTGAAGATCGACCATACGCCCGATTTCGATCGCATCCATTACGCGTATTTCGAGCCGTATAGCGACGAGCGTCACGCGGAATTCCTCGGCGCCGTGCAGCAGATGCCGCACGCCACGTTGACCGAACTTGGCAGCACGGTGCAAGGCCGACCAATGTCCTTGCTTTCGCTCGGTCTCGCCGATGGCACGAGTGCCAAGCCCAAGAAGAACGTGTGGATCATCGCGCGCCAGCATCCGGGCGAAACGATGGCGGAATGGTTCGTCGAGGGCCTCGTCAAGCGGCTCGCGGGCTGGGGCGACTGGGCGGGTGACCCGACCGCGCGCGCGGTACTGGAGCGCGCGGTGTTTCATATCGTCCCGAACATGAATCCGGATGGCAGCGTGCTCGGCAATCTGCGCACCAACGCGGCCGGCGCGAACCTGAACCGCGAATGGATGGAGCCGGATGCCGCGCGCAGTCCCGAGGTGCTCGTGGTGCGTGATGCCATCCGCGATATCGGCTGCGACATGTTCTTCGACATCCATGGCGACGAAGCCATTCCTTACGTGTTCGTCGCGGGCTCGGAGATGCTGCCGGGCTTCACCGGCAAGCAGGCGGAAGAGCAGAAGGCGTTCATCGAATTCTTCAAGCAGGCAAGCCCGGACTTTCAGGACGTGCACGGCTACGAGTCGAGCAAGTATCAGACGGATGCGCTCAAGCTCGCGTCGAAGTACATCGGCAACGAGTACAAGTGTCTCTCGCTGACGCTGGAGATGCCGTTCAAGGACAACGCGAATTTGCCGGATGAGCGTGTGGGCTGGAGTGGCGAGCGGAGTTCGGCGCTTGGTGCGGCGATGTTGCAGGCGATTCTTTGGCAGTTGCAGACGTATCCGGCCTGATCTATCCCAGAGCGTTTCCGATGACGCAAAAAGGCGCAACACCTTCAGGTGCCGCGCCTTTTTTGTTTGCCGTGCTTCCTGGCTGGCTAGCTAGTGCTTCTTGGCCGACTTCTTCGTCGACTTGCCCGAGCTCTTGCTTTTGCCCGCAGACGCACCTTTTGTTTTCGCGCCATGCTTGCCCTTCGTGCCGCGTGCGGACGACGGTTCGGCGCGGGGGCGTAGTGGCGGAACCGGATCGTTCCAGCCGAAGGCGAGCATTTGACTGCCTACGTAGCCACAACGAAACTTGAGCGGCGTGACATCGCTCTCACCGCTCTTCGAGACGCCTTCGCCCTCGACTGTCACGACGTTGTCCACCTTGATACGCTGCTTCTTCTCGTCGAACGAATCGTTCCACGGTTCGATGGTCGAGCGCGATGGGTCGAAGACAGCAGGCGGAAACTCTACGTGATCGAACGCCGCCGAAGTGCTGGCAATGAAGTTGCCGTGTGCCGCGCAATCCGCGACGAGCGGATTGGCGTGGAAGTCGGTGACGAAGTGGTGAATCAATTCGTTGCGCTCGTCGAGCGAGTCGGCTAAGGCGGATACTGCCGCGCATGCAATCGATGCGCATACCGCCAACCGGCCGACGAGCCGCAAAAGCCGGCGCGGTGCGTGGTTACTTTCCATCAAGTCTGGTGCTAAGAAGACACGGGCAAGTAAGATGCCGCGTGCGGGGAAGGAGTTCCATCTTATCGCACTTTGATTGCGTTTTTGCTCGCGTGCAATTCGGCTTGCGGTGTGCCTCAGACGCGAGGTCCGCGATCAAGGCGATAGCGGCGCACGTCGTAAGTGGTGATCCAGGCTGGCTTATACACCGAGATCAAAATGGTGAGCAGGCCGGTAAAGAGCGCTTCGCCAACAACCAGTAATAGCGAGCCGCGCATGAATGCAGCGGGCACGGTGACCGGTCCGCCGGTGAGCGCCATCTCGAAGAGCACCGTCGCGCCGCATGCCGCGGCAACCGCTGCCGCGGAACTCACGAAGCCGTGCCCGATGATGAACGTAAACAGATTGCGCGGCAGCCACGCATTGGATAGCCGTTGCAGGAACGTTGATACCGCAACAGGCAGCGCGCCGAACAACATATAGGTGACCGCGACCGAGAGCCAGGATGCGTCGAGCACGACGGCCGCGAGACCGGTGGTGGCAGCCGTGCCGATGAGCGCCAGCCGCCAGTCGAACAAGGTGACCATCAAGGTCGCGCCCAGCAAGTGGATGACGGGTCCGTCGTCGAACCATGCATTGCACGCCCACAACACCGTCACCGCGACGATGATGCCAAGCCACACGTGCTGTAGCGTGGCGTCCTGCAATCTGCTGAAAGGACGCTGCAACAGTACGAGCGCGAGCAATCCCGCGGCGACTATCCAGCCGCCGACGGTAAGCCAAAGCGGGAGCGGTGTGTAAAAGAACCCCATGCCTTGCATATTACTCGTTGCGCGTGATTCGTGCGTGCAAACGACGAACCCAAACGCGTCCTTTGTTGCTAGAACGTCGCCTCGGGCTGGGCGGCCATTGGCAGCGACGACGCGTCGCTTTCCGTGAGTGACGGATACAGCGCGCGTCTTCGGCGCAATGGCACCACGTTCGCTTGTCCCGGCACTGCGCGCTCCGGCGCTTCGCATTCGCTGCTGCGAAGAATCTCGAGATGCGCGGTTTGCACGCCGTTATAGATGGCAACGGCAGCGGCACGGTTCGTGGCGCCTAGCTGCTGAAAGATGCTCGCAAGGTGGATCTTGACAGTGCCTTCGCTGATACCCAGCGTCTTCGCGATCATCTTGTTGGTGCTGCCCATGTGCACGCAACGCATGATCTGCTGCTGCCGCGGCGACAGGGCAGGCAGATGACGCAGCCGCCGCCGAATGGCCGCGCTGAGCGGCGTACGAATGATGAGCGACTCCTGACTCAGCGCCGGATCGATCACATCGGGCGGCACGTAATGACCGCCGATGAGCACCATGTCGAGCGCCCTGACGATGAGAACGGGATCGAGCGTGCGTGGAATGACGCCCATCGCGCCGATGCCCATCAGCATATAAACCTGAGCGACCGTGGGTCGGTCGACTACTACGGCGGTGGGGATGCCTCGTGCCTCTTCGAGCAGCGTCTGTAGATCGCCCGCTCGCAGATGAGGCTCCCAGTCGACGACAATCAGGCTGGATCTGGCTTGTCTCAAGGCCACCCCGGCCTGTCGCCAGTCGATTACTTCGTTGAACTGCGCGTGACGCGCGATACGGCGCAGCAATGTTTTAAGGCCTGCACGACGTTCGCCGTCAGCACCCATGATCGTAATTTTCATGCTTATACCTCGAATCAATACGCCGACGCCTGCGCGCCGGGACTTGCTGCCGACAAGCGCGTCGGCACGGGTCCATATTGACAAACTTCGGCCGATTTTTCCCCCTAGCCAAACGGCATAGGCAGAATTGCACAAAAAACCCCGCAAAAGCGGGGTTTTTTAATTGCCTTAGGCACTTAGTCTTATGACGCCAGTCAATGAAAGTGAGGTTGCGCAGGCTCGGCGTCTTCAGGCATCTCGGCATGTACGATTTCACCGAGCGGATCTGCGTAAAGCGGCACGCCGCAGTCGTCGCAAAATTCGGGTTCGAAGCGGCCTGCGTGGCGGCGCACGTCGGACACTCCAGCTTTCTTCAATAGCTCGACGATTTCTTCGACCGGACCGTTCGCGCCTTCCAGTTCGACGATGTCCTCTTCCATGTCCAGCTCGCCGTTCTCGCGGCCGTATAACGGCCATACGACACCGTAGATCACATCGTTACTGCCGCGACGCGTGAAGCCGACTCGATACTCGTCGATTCGGCGCTCGCCAAAGCCCGCGATGACTGCGCGCAATTCTTGCGGCGCGGTGCCGAGCGTATCGAACAGATAACGCACCGCCGTGCGCACCGTGTGAGGGCGAACTTGCTCGTCTGCATCGCGGCAGGCTGAGTAATAGGCGTCTGGAAGCAGGCATTCGATCTCACAACCCGGCAGGATGGCAGCGAAGTTTGGCCCACCTTGCGCCATCCATTGCTCCAGGCACTGACCGCGTTCGGTACGACCGCCCGTTTCGTCTTCTTGCCAACGGAAGAAAGCCGCGCCTGTAGGAACGATCGCGATGGCCAACAGGAAGCGCGGGTCGGCGAGAATTGGCGAGGTCTCCGGCAGATCAGCTAGATTCAGCCGGACTGCCGCCGCGCCCAAGGCGGTCTGCGTCAATTGCTGAGCTAGCCGAGCCGTATCCACGTGATGACGCGGCAATTGATCGATGCTGTACAGATACGGCGCGAATGCGACGCGCGCACCCGCCGCAAGCACGTGCGCCTGCAACTGCGTACGCATGGCGTCGATCGTCTCGGACTTGAGCGCACCCGACGGGATGGAATAGCGCGTCCAGGCGAGCACGGGCGCGGCAATCAGCAGCGCTTCGTGCGCGACGCCGTCGATATCGATGGCGAAAGACTCGCTATGCGTCTCGGCCATATCGGCAAGCGCACCGTAGGCATCGGGATGATTCTGTTGGAGATGATCCAAGGCAGCGTCAAGCGTTGTTTGATTGCCGGTGCGCACGAGTTTGGCGATAAGGGCATCGAGACGCGCTTCCCAGAAGCGGTCTTCGACGCGGCTGCCCGACGCGAACAGCGCGAGCGAGAGACTGACGAGCTTGTCAGCGTCCGGAGGAATACGTTTTGCAATTCGCGAGCGCATAGGGATACGAGTTTAGTTGGGGCAGAAAACCTTTAATTGTAGTTGCTTAGGTGGCGCCGTTACTGCTCATCTGAATGGTAGCTAGAGTGACGTTCGAAACGTTGAACACGGGCTTTGAAATGGGTCGTTTGGGCGGTGGATCTTCGCCCGTCAATTTTTTCGATTCGACTACTTGCGGATTGCACGTCGCGCAACTAGAATTCCGTTCCTTCGCGATTCGATGAACGCGAAGGAAGCGGGAGGTGGTTTCAGTAGGCGAGGCGGGCAAAGGTGGTATTCGCTCCGAAGCGCGGTGGGCAAGAAAAGAAAGCTTCAAATTCTTGTTGACAGTAACTGAAACGACGTACATAATCTCGTTTCTCTGCTGCAGATGCAGCGACGCAAGACGAAGCGGTGCTGAGCAAAATGCTTGGTGCGCTTGGCAGGAAGTCTTAGCGAATGTGCTCTTTAAAAACTAACAGCCGATAAGTGTGGGCACTTGATGGCGCGAGCGGTTCTGACCTTTCGGGGTTGGGACGTTTAGCGAAAGTTATCAAGTCTCACACAGTATTAGAGGAAGGTTTATCTGTCGAAAGACGGATTGATCATCGTCAGTACGTTGAGTGAGCGACCGGTTGGTAAAACAACCGAAAACAGTAACAGGAATTGAACTGAAGAGTTTGATCCTGGCTCAGATTGAACGCTGGCGGCATGCCTTACACATGCAAGTCGAACGGCAGCA
>NZ_JALQDB010000013.1:0-93608 GCF_023631465.1 Caballeronia sp. GAWG1-1 | reverse complement strand
GATGATAGTGCGGATCTCCCGTGTGAAAGTAGGTAATCGTCAGGCTCCTCATGCAGCAACAAAAACCCCACCCCCAACCAGGTGGGGTTTTTGCATTTCTGCGGCGTTGGGCGCGCAAAAAAGTCTTGCTTACATCACGACGCAAGCACCAAATCCCCATCCAGAAACATTCAAATCCCCTCCAGTCGTCCGTCTCAAGCCCGTCTAAACTCACATCGACCGTTTACCTCGTCGCCTCAAAATACTGTATAAATATACAGTACAAAAGGGTTGCCGAATGCTCTGGGCATGAGCAGGCTCTTGCATTCGGGTGGACGGGGAAGACTCATGGGTGCAGCACTTTCACTGCTCGATATCGGGCTGACATCGCGCCTGCAGCAGCAGCTTTGGCAAGGCGAGCAGGTCGGCGTGTCGGACGCGGGTGTCGTTTCGAGTGGCTATCGGGCGCTCGATCTGGTCTTGCCAAATACCGGCTGGATGGCCGGCGCCGTCACTGAATTGCTTATCGAAGAATGCGGGGTCGGCGAGGTCAGGCTGCTCGCGCGTTCGCTTCGTGAGTTGGTGACGAAAAGAGGCCGCACCGTCATCTTCGTAGCGCCTCCCTGGATGCCCAATCCAGCAGCGTTCCGGTCGATGAACATCGCGCCGGGCAAGCTGGTCTGGGTCAAAGCGCCCGAGGATCAGGTGCTATGGGCGGCCGAGCAATCGCTCAAACAGGATGGCAGCGGCGCGGTCCTGATCTGGCTGCCCAAGGCGCGGCCCGATGCGCTGCGTCGTTTGCAAGTGGCCGCTCAGGAATCGCAGTCGCTGGTGTTTCTGTTCCGCCCGCTCGATGCCGCGAAGCAATCCTCCGCGGCACCATTGCGCATCGTCTGCAAACCGGTGCTGCCTGCGCACGCGCAGACAATGAATCGTCGCGAATGGATGCAGGTGGTCATGCTCGAAATCGACATCATCAAGCGGCGTGGTCCGTTGCTGGAGAAACCGCTGCAGTTGCGTTTGCCGCTGCAAATGCCGGCCTTGCCCGAGCACATTCGTCGCGCGGATCAAGCCAGGAGAGCACGAGAGGTCAATCATGTTGTGGATAGCGGTGACATTGCCGCTTTTATCGCTCGAAGCAGTCAGGCCGCCATCGATGCCGTCGATCTCGACGAATTCGACCTCGCCTGGAACGGGCTCGATGCCCGGTGAAGCGCTCGTCGGCAATTCGGTTGCGAACGCGGACGATTCCGGTCAGCCATGTTTTGCGCTCGCGGATCACGCGCGCATTCTGCTGCCCGATCTCGTCGCGTTCCGCCTCGGCGTGCGCCCGGGCAGCACGCGCTCGCATGCGTTCGCGCTCGCGCCGCGGCTCACTTTGCTTGCCGTCGATATCAGCGAAGAGCAGCGCGCGCTCGAAGCAGTGGCGTTGTCCTTGCTCGCGTTCACGCCGAAGGTCGTGCTCGCACATGCGAATACCGTGTTGCTGGAAGTCGGCGCGAGCATGCGGCTTTTCGGCGGCTTGCGCAGCCTCTTTGCAAAGGTGCGCTCCACGGTGAAAGATTGTGGCTTCACGTCCCGGATGGGCTGTGCGCCGACCGCGTGGGGCGCGTGGCTCCTTGCGCACGCGCGCACGCGACGAGTGGCGAAACGCGTTCGTATTGTGAAAGAGGCAACACTCGTGCGCGCGCTCGATGCCTTGCCGGTGTCTCTCGTGCCGTCGGCGGCATCGCATGGCAATGCGTTCGAGCAGATTGGTTGCGTGACGCTCGCCGACTTGCGTCGCTTGCCGCGCAAAGGCGTGGCGCGGCGTTTCGGGCAGGGCATTCTGCAATGGCTCGCGCAAGCTTACGGGCAGGCGCCCGATCCGCGCGAAGCTTTTTGCGCGCCGGCATCGTTCGAGGCGAAACTCGAGTTGCAGGCGCGCGTCGAAAACGCCGATGCGCTGTTGTTTGCGGCACGCCGGCTCGTGTTGCAACTCGCCGGTTGGCTGAACGCGCATCACTCGGCGGTCAGCGAGTTTTCGCTTTTGCTCGAACATGAATTGGCGGCGCGCAACGCACCCAAGACATCGACGCTCAAGATTGCATGGGCTGTGCCGACGCGCGATGCCGAGCACATTCTCTGGCTGCTGCGCGAAAAGCTGAATCAGGCAACCTTGATCGCGCCGGTGATCGAGATGAAGCTTTTGGCCGACAAGGTCAGCGAGCACGAGCCGCCCGCCGATACGCTTTTCCCCATGCCGGGTTCCGATGCCGACTCGATGGCGCAGTTGCTGGAGCGTCTGAGCGCGCGACTCGGCGCGGAAAATGTCGTGCAATTGAGCGAGCGGGAGGATCATCGGCCGGAAGCGGCGGTGACGGTCGAAACGTATCAGCCTGAACGTAAGGCCAAGCCCAAGCGCGGAAAAAAGTCGCGCGCGAAAGAGGGCGTCGAAGCGCCGACGCCAGACGACACGGAAGAAGAAAGCGCGGAATCGTTCGAGCTTCCCGACCAAGCCGTGCCTTCGCAGCCGCGGCCATCGTGGATTCTCGAAACGCCGCAAAAGCTGATGTTGCGCAACGAGCGGCCGTTCTATCGTCGCGCGTTGAAGCTCATCAGCCGGACCGAGCGTATCGAAGCGGGCTGGTGGGACGGCAACGGCGTTCAACGCGATTACTACGTCGCCTCCGACGATCGCGGCCGCATGTTCTGGGTGTATCGCGAGCGTCTGACGGGCGACTGGTTTCTCCACGGTTTTTTCGGATGACGCCGCCATGGAAGATTTGAGCGACCTCATCGGCCTGGGCGGTGGCGACGGCAAAGGCAAGTTCTCCGGCGCGATGTCCGCGTCGGCGTTCTTGCCCGGTTACGCGGAACTGCATTGCCTGAGCAACTTCTCGTTCCTGCGCGGCGCTTCGCATCCGCAGGAACTGGCGGCCGCCGCGCTCGAACACGGCTATACCGCGCTAGCAATCACGGACGAATGTTCGCTTGCAGGCGTCGTGCGCGCGTACGGCGCGATCAAGGAGATCGAGACGCGGGCGCAAGCCGCAGCCGACGCGGCGCGAAAGGCCGGCGAGCCATCGCCCAAGCAGGCAACGTTGAAGCTGATAATCGGCAGTGAATTGCATCTCACCGATGCCAACGGCGAGCCGTTTTGCACGCTCATTGCGCTGGCGACCAATCGCGAGGGATACGGCAATTTGTCGGAGCTGATTTCGCTTGCGCGCTCGCGTTCGCCGAAGGGAACGTATCGGATTGGTCCGGAAGATTTCACGAATCCCGCCGCCACTCCGCCCGACTCGTTCGATGCCACCGATTTACGCGGCGATATCGCGCATCTGAAGCATCTGCCGCACTGTCTCTTGATTCTGGTTCCGCAACGCTCGGCCACGCTTGCCGATACGCTCGATCGCGCTCATTGGCTTGGAAGTTTCGCCGCTGGCCGCGCGTGGCTTGCGCTGGAGTTGTGGCAGGACGGCAGCGACGATGAACGTCTCGCTTCGTGCCGCGTGATTTCGAAGGCGAGCGGTTTGCCTCTCGTTGCGGCAAGCGGCGCGCTGATGCACGCGCGTTCGCGCAAGCCCTTGCAGGACACGTTGACGGCAATCCGCCTCAATCGTCCGCTGGCCGAATGCGGTTACGCGCTCGAAGCGAACGCGGAGCGGCATCTGCGTACACGCTTGCGCATCGGCGCGTTGTATCCGAAAGAAGCGATTGCCGAGACCTTGAAGGTCGCGAAGCGCTGCACCTTCGAGCTCGATGAATTGCGCTACGAATATCCCGAGGAACTCGTGCCGCCCGGCGAAACGCCAGGCAGTTATCTGCGCAAAAACGTGATCGCGGGCGCGCTCAAACGCTGGCCGAACGGATTGAGCGTGGAGACCATCGGGCAGATCGAAAAGGAGTTGGAACTCGTCGCGGACCTGAAGTACGAGAAGTATTTTCTGACGGTCTACGACATCGTCGCGTTCGCGCGCAGCCGGAAGATCCTGTGTCAGGGGCGCGGCTCGGCGGCCAATTCGATCATCTGTTATTGCCTCTACATCACGGAGATCAATCCGGTCGAGATGAGCATGCTGGTCGAGCGCTTCATTTCGCGCGCGCGTAACGAACCGCCGGATATCGATGTCGATTTCGAACATCAGCGTCGCGAGGAAGTCATCCAGTACATCTATCAGAAGTACGGGCGGCATCGCGCGTCGCTCGCGGCGTCGCTCACCACGTATCACACGAGGAGTGCGCTCAAGGATGTCGGCAAGGCGCTGGGATTGGATGCGTCGCTCATCGAACGGATCGGCAAGTCGCAGCAGTGGTGGGATGGTCCGTCCGCGGTGGCCGGTTATCTGAAGGAAGCGGGTTTCAACGAAGACTCGCACGTGACGAAGCATCTGATCCGGCTTACGCGCGAGTTGCGCGGCTTTCCGCGTCACTTGTCGCAGCACGTCGGCGGTTTCGTGATCGCGCGCGAACGCTTGTCGCGCCTCGTGCCGATTGAAAACGCCGCAATGAAGGATCGCTGCGTGATTCAGTGGGACAAGGACGACATCGATCAGCTCAAGCTGTTGAAGGTCGATGTGCTCGCGCTCGGCATGCTCTCCGCGATCCGGCGCGCGCTCGAATTCATCGCGCTGCGGCGTGGCGTGCCGGATTTCGGCATGACGCATGTGCGTCGCGAGGACAAGGCCGTCTACGAGATGTGCTGCCGCGCGGACACGGTCGGCGTGTTCCAGATCGAATCGCGCGCGCAGCAGAGCATGCTGCCGCGTCTACGGCCCAACAAGTACTACGACCTCGTGATCGAAGTGGCGATCGTGCGGCCCGGTCCAATTCAGGGCGGCATGGTGCATCCGTATCTGCGCCGCAAGCAAGGGCTCGAGGAAGCGGAGTATCCGAAGGAAGAACTGCGGCCGGTGCTCGAACGTACACTCGGCGTGCCGATTTTCCAGGAACAGGTGATGAAGCTCGCGATGGTCGCCGCGGGCTATAGCGCGGAACAGGCCGATCAGCTACGCCGCGCGATGGCCGCATGGCGACGCGGCGGTCATCTGGAAAAGTATCAGGCCGATCTGATGACGAAGATGCTCGCGCGCGGCTACGAGGAAGAGTTCGCGGCGCGCGTGTGCAAGCAGATCGAGGGTTTCGGCGAATACGGTTTTCCCGAGAGTCATTCGGCGAGTTTCGCGCTGCTCGTCTATGTCAGCGCGTGGATCAAGCGCTACGAACCGGCGGCGTTTCTGGCCGGCTTGCTGAATAGCCAGCCGCTCGGCTTTTATTCGCCATCGCAACTCGTGCAGGACGCGCGGCGTCATGGCGTGCAGGTGTTCGCGCCGGATGTGTCGCTGAGCGACTGGGAATCGGTGCTGGAAATGCCGCCTGGCGATGGCGTGCGCGTCTTGCAGGATGCCGAAAAGCAGCGGCGGCGTCAGCAGTTCTACGGCACACCTTGCCCGGATCAGGTATTTCGCAAGACCATGCGACGCGGCGCGCGCAAGCTCAAAAAGCGCGTCAGGCTCGGTGCCCAGGCGTACGGCGCGGGCGGTCCGGGCGTGCGCATCGGGCTGCAACTGATCAAGGGTTTTTCACAAGCGGCGGCCGAGCGGATCATGGCGGCGCGCGCTCAAGCACCATTCGTCGATGTCGACGATCTCACGCGTCGCGCGGCCCTGTCGCGTCGCGAACTCGAAGCGCTTGCAGCGGGCAATGCGCTGCAAAGCATCGCGGGACATCGGCGTCAGGCTTGGTGGGCGGTGACCGCGCAGCAGCGCGCGCCGGAATTGCTGCGCGATGCGCCGATGACCGAAGCGCCGCTCGCGTTGCCGGAAGCATCGGAAGGCCGCGAGATCGTCGACGACTACGCGAGTCTCGGGCTCACGCTCAATCGTCATCCGCTCGCCTTGCTGCGCGAGCGGCTCGCGCGCCAGCGTTTCAAAAGCGCCGCTGAACTCGGCGAGACTCGCAACGGCCGCTTCGTGCGGGCGTGCGGCATCGTCACGGTGCGGCAGCGGCCGGGCACGGCGAACGGCACGATCTTCCTGTCGCTCGAGGACGAAACCGGCTCGATCAACGTGATCGTCTGGCCGGGACTCGTCGAGAAACAGCGCAAGGTGTTGCTGGGCGCGTCGCTGCTCGGCGTGCAAGGCGTCTGGCAAAAAGAAGGCGATGTGCGGCATCTGGTGGCGCAGCGGCTCGAAGACCATAGCGCGCTGCTTGGCCGGCTCGCCGCGCCGAGCCGCGACTTTCACTGAGCTTGCTCGGGATATCGAGCGAGCAGATGCGCGATCGCGGTATCGAAAGGCGTGCGCCGTCCAATCCCGAGCGCTTCGAGCCGCCCCGAATCGAGATGACAGTCGCGCGGGCGCGGTGTCGCGTCCGTGGGCGTGGTTTGAGCGACGAGCTTCGCGTCGAGTTTCAGTACTCGCGCGATGCGCTCGGCGATATCGAACTTGGTCATCGGCTCGTCGCCGGACCATTGCGCGATGCCCGAAATCGTCTCGCCATGCGCGTGCTGTTCGAGCATGCCGCGGATTACCACGGCGACATCGGGCGTGTAGGTCGGATAGCGGGTCGCCCAGGCGTCCATTGGCGCGGGCGCATTCGCGGCATCGGCCGATCGGACGATGGCGGGCGTGAGGCTCGTCACCGCCGATTCACTCCAGTCGACAACCGGACCGTAGAGCAACGGCAGCCGCAGCACGCATGAAGCCGGATCGCACGCGAGTAGCGCGCGCTCGCCATCCAGCTTGCTATGGCCGTAGGCGTTGAGCGGCGCGGGCGCGCCGTCGGGAAAGTAGGGCGGCGAGGTGCCGTCGAACACGTAGTCGGTCGAGATCGACAATACCCAGGCGCCGAGCGCGCGGGCTTCGGTCGCGATTGTCTGCAAGGCATCGACGTTAAGCGCGCGGGCGAGAGCGGGATCGTTCTCGCACACATCCGGACGGCGCTCGGCCGCGGCGACCACGACGGCATTCGGCTTCTCGCGCCGCAGAAAGGCGCGCACGGCGTCGTGATCGCGAATATCGAGCGACACGCTGCCCGCATCGCCATGCCGATGCGTCGTGCGCACGACGCGCCAGTCATGCGCCTCGACCGCGTTTTTCAGCTCGGCGCCGACCGCGCGCCCCAGCAAACCCGACGCGCCGATGAGCGCAACGGTAAAGCGTTCGCTGGCGCTCATGCGGACGCGGCGCCTTTGACGGTGTAGCCGGCGTCGTCGATTGCGTCGATCAACGCCTCATTCGTCTGCGATGACTCGACTGTCACGCGGCCACGTTCGAGATCGACGCGCACTTGCGCTTGCGGATCGATTTCATGAATCGAGCGCGTCACGGCGGCGACGCAATGCTGGCAACTCATGCCCTGAACTTCGAACTCGGTCATCCCGGTTTCCTCGCTTGAAAATTGGATCGATGACAACATCGTATACCTTGCCATGATGGGAAGGTGTAGAGTCGATTTCAAGATTTTATGCGGAGCGAGAAATGAACATAGGTGAAGCGGCTAAGGCCTCGGGCGTGACGGCGAAGATGATCCGCTACTACGAGAGCGTCGGCTTGCTCAATCCGGTGGGACGAACGTCGTCGGGTTATCGCGTGTATGGAGCGCAGGAGGTTCATGCATTGCGGTTTGTCCGGCAAGCGCGCCGGCTTGGCTTCCTGGTGGAAGACATACGCAAATTACTGGCGCTATGGCAAGACCGCTCGCGTGCAAGCGCCGAAGTGAAGGCGATTGCAACGGAGCACGTCGCCGAACTGGACCGCCGGATCGATGAACTGACGAGCATGCGCGATACGCTCGTTCATCTTGCGAACCACTGTCATGGCGACGAGCGTCCTGATTGCCCCATTTTGGATCAGCTTGCGGAGTCATGCACCAACAGTGCGCTTTCACTCACGGACGATGTAGAAAAAGCTGCTTGAAATCAGTAGGTTGAGTAAGACAAAAAAGACGCACCACTGCGTGACGAAATGCACAGTGTTCATGCATATAACTACACTTTTTGAAATTCAAGCGCTATAATCCGGGTTATCCCTTATACGGGTAATCCCTGACCCGAAATGCTAGGGATCGTTGAAATCCTTGGAGAAACATCATGTTTGCAGTCTTGCTCGAAAAACTCGGCATCTGGTTTGAAACCGCCGAACAACGTCGCCGCGAAGAGTATCTGGCGCAATCCGCGGATATCGTTCAGCTCGAAATGCGCATCCGCTCGCTCGAATCGAACGGCTACAACGCTTAAGGCGCAGTAGCGCCGCACAAGGCGCCACGGCCATGCAAAAAGCCCCGCAACGCGGGGCTTTGTCGTTTTTGGCGCGCTGCTTGTTCCGCTTACTTCGTTTGCGGATGCGCCGCGAGCCACTGCTTCATGAAGCGGATTTCCTTTTCCTGTGCCGCAACGATGTCCTTCGCCAGCTTGCGCAGCTTCGCGTCCTTGCCGTACTTCAGCTCGACTTTCGCCATTTCCACCGCGCCTTCGTGATGCGGGATCATGTGCGCGACGAAATCGCGGTCGGCGTCGCCGCTGTACTGTATGTCGGACATGCCCGACATCATCGACTTGTCGGCGGCCTGAAAGTCCGCTGTCGATGACGATCCCGCCGCGTTCGGCGTGGCTTCGGACATATGCATGCCGTGCATGGAGTCGTGAGCGGGCGCGGCCGTCTGGGCCATGGCGGTGGCGCTGCAAAGCGAGATGAGAAGGGCAAGCAGTGTTCTGGTCGATTGCATCGTATCTCCTGAGAAGGGCCGGTTGTGAGGCAAAACACCTAGCCTAAAGCTTGCCACCGGCGTAAGGTAAAGCGGTTTCGTCTACATAAAAGAGCGAGCGATGCGCAGCCATATCCACGACGCGACGAAGGCTTTCCGAAGCACGCGAAGCAATACGGCACGACGCGCTCGCGCGGCACTCGGCGCATGCCTTTGCGTCATTGCGCCACTGGCGTTCGGCACGCCGGGCGGCGAGCCGCTGGTGCTGGACACGCAAACGGGCATCCACAGCGGCGTGCCGGGGACCGTGCTTCAGACGGGGCCGCTCGGCGGGCCCGGCATGGTGCCCATGGCCACGCTGCCCGGACCGCCGCAGCAGGAACAGCCGCCTATCGTCGTTTCTCCGTACATCGACTATTCGTCGGGGCAAGCAACTGCGCCTGCGCAATCCAACGGCAGGCGGCACGGCAATTCCCGCACGCCTTATCCCTGAGTCGAGCAGGTTCAGGCCGCGCGGTGCTCCAGCTTGAACGATGCGTTCTTGTCTTCGCCGAGCGTATCGACGAGATATGGCAGCGCCTGCTTGAGTTCGGCGGCGAGCGTATAGGGCGGATTCAAAATAAACATGCCGCTGCCGTAGAGCCCGAAGCCGTCTTCGGGCGGCTGCCTCACGGTCAATGCCGCATGCAGCCAGCCATTGGGTTGAATGGCCTTCAATTGCTCCGCGAAGCGTTGCGACTCCGGTCGCGCGACGATCGGATACCACACCGCGTAAGTGCCCGTCGCGAACCGCTTGAGCGATTCCTCAAGACAAGCAAGCGTGCGCGCGTAGTCGCGCTTGTCTTCGTATGACGGGTCGATCAGCACGAGCGCGCGGCGCGGCGGCGGCGGCAGAATGGCCTTGATGCCGTCGAAGCCATCGCCTTCGTAGATCATTGCGCGGCGGCCTGCATCGCGGAAGTTATGACGCAGCACGTCGATTTCCGTGCTGTGCAACTCGTACAAACGCATGCGGTCCTGTTCGCGCATGAGCCGCCACGCTAGATACGGCGAGCCAGGATAGAAGCGCAATTCACCATCGGCGTTCAGGGCCGTGACTTCATCGACATAATCGGCGATGAGCGGCGGTAAATCCGTGCGCTCCCACAGCCGCGCGATGCCGTTTTCATACTCGGCATTCTTCGCGGCGAAGCCCTCGGTCAGCGAGTAGACGCCGGCGCCCGCATGCGTGTCGATATACCAATACGATTTGTCTTTCTGGGCGAGATGGCGAAGCATCCGGACGACGAGCGCGTGCTTCAGCACGTCGGCGTGATTTCCCGCATGGAAGGCGTGGCGGTAACTGAGCATGGCGAAAGGCCCGCGGAGGGCAACAGGAAACGAGTTCAGGGCAAACGGCGCGGCACGTCCGGCATGCGCGAAGGGCACTCATTGTAGCCGAGCGTCGCTTCGTATTCGCTGCAGTGCGACACGCCGTTCATGCACAATAGCCGCTTCCGGTCGTCCATGACTAGTCGGCCGAACGGTCTAGGTGTTCTCATGCGCGGCGTGACTCGTCCTATGCCGAACGGCCAGATTGCGGCCAATGGCGTCGCATGTTGTCATTCAACTGTCAGAGAGGAGGTTCGCATGTCACAGAACGGCAAGCTCGATGGTAAAACCGCGGTCGTCACGGGCGCGGCGAGCGGCATTGGCCGCGCAATCGCAATCACGCTTGCACAAGCGGGCGCGGCAGTCGCTATCGCGGACTTGAATCAGTCAGGCGCGGATACCGTCGCCGCCGAGATTCGCGAAAAGGGTGGCAAGGCTATCGGCATCGCGATGGACGTGACGGACGAGAACGCGGTCAATCAGGGTATCGACCGGGTCGCGGCGGAATTGGGATCGGTTGATATCCTCGTGTCGAACGCGGGCATTCAGATCGTCAATCCCATCGAAAATTATGCCTACTCGGACTGGAAGAAGATGATGGCCATTCACGTCGATGGCGCCTTCCTCACGACCAAAGCCGCGTTGAAGCACATGTACAAGGACGATCGCGGCGGCGTCGTCATCTACATGGGCTCGGTGCATTCGCATGAAGCGTCGCCGCTCAAGTCCGCTTATGTGACCGCCAAGCACGGTTTGCTCGGGCTTGCGCGCGTCCTGGCAAAGGAAGGCGCAAAACATAACGTGCGCTCGCACGTGGTGTGTCCGGGCTTCGTGCGCACGCCGCTCGTCGACAAGCAGATTCCCGAACAAGCGAAGGAACTCGGCATTAGCGAGGAAGAAGTCGTGAAGCGCGTGATGCTGGGCGGCACGGTCGACGGCGTGTTCACCACGGTGGAAGACGTCGCGCAGATGGTGCGGTTCCTGTCCGAGTTCGAGACAGCGGCGCTCACGGGGCAATCGTTCGTGGTGAGCCACGGCTGGTTCATGCAATAAGCGAAAGACACGCACGCGAGAAAGCGGAGGCATCGGCATGGCGGAAATCGACGACAGCGAAGCGCTGCGAGCGGAGACGCAGAACGAAGGCGACAAGCGCATCGACTTGCCGCCTTACGAGACCATCGCGCTCATGCTGCAGGGCGGCGGTGCGCTCGGCGCGTATCAGGCGGGCGTCTATCAAGGGCTCTACGAAGCGGGCATCGAGCCGAACTGGATCGCCGGCATCTCCATCGGCGCGCTGAATACGGCGATCATCGCGGGCAATGCGCCTAAGGATCGCGTGCCGCGTCTGCTCCAGTTCTGGGAAACCATTTGTCAGCCGGCATTTGGGTTTCCATTGCCGGCGTTCATCGAGCATGCGCTGTTCGAATCGCCCGACGAGATTCGCAAGGCGTTCACCGCGTGGCAGGCGTTCGGCGCGATCGTGGAAGGGCAAAAGGGCTTTTTCGTGCCGCGCTTTCCGCCCCCTTCGCCGCTCGCGGCCGGCTCGCCGCAGACCGCAAGTTATTACGACACGACGCCGCTTCGGGCCACGCTGGAAGGCCTGTGCGACTTCGATCGCATCAACTCGGGCGAAAAGCGCGTGTCGGTCGGTGCGGTCAACGTGGCAACCGGTAACTTCGCTTACTTCGACAATACCAAGATCAAGCTGCGCGCCGAGCATTTCATCGCGTCGGGCGCGCTGCCGCCGGGCTTTGCGGCAGTCGAGGTCGACGGCCAGTTCTACTGGGACGGCGGCCTCATGTCCAACACGCCGCTCTACGAGATTGCGCAGGCCACGCCGCGTCGCGACACACTCGCATTTCAGGTCGATCTCTGGAGCGCGCGCGGGCCGGTGCCGGACAGCATCGTCGACGTCATGGGTCGCGTGAAGGACGTTCAATATTCCAGCCGCACGCGTCTCGTGACGGATCAGATGCAGCGCTCACAGCGGTATCGCAACGTATTGCAGCACGTGCTGGATCTCGTGCCCGAGGAACTGCGCAACAACGACGAATGGTGCCGGCGCGCGGCCGAACTCGCGTGCTCGAAGCGCTACAACGTGATCCACCTGATTTACCGCCACAAGGAATACGAAGGGCATTACAAAGACTATCAATTCGGCCTTTCGACCATGCGCGAGCATTGGAGTAGCGGGCTCGACGACATTCGCCGCACGCTCGCGCATCGCGACTGGCTGAAAATGCCGAACGGCGACTCCGGCTTCATCACGCATGACATTCATCGCGACGGGAGCTGATCGTGCTCGGCGGATTTGCTTGAGTGACTCGTGCGCGCGCGTTTTTGTGACCCTTTGTATAATTCGGGCCTATCGAACACGCGTTGCCGATGGTGGCAGCCGATAACCGTCCCTCCAAGCTTGAGATGAATTCCATCGCCGTCTGCTTCGTCTGTCTCGGCAACATCTGCCGGTCGCCCAGCGCCGAAGCGGTGATGCGCGATCTCGTCGAGGAGGCGAAGCTTTCGGACAGGATCATCATCGACTCGGCGGGAACGGGCGACTGGCATATCGGACATCCGCCCGACGAGCGCGCTCAACGTGCCGCAAAGAAGCGCGGCTACGACCTCTCACCGTTGCGCGGCAGGCAGATCACGGCCGAAGACTTCGCTCGCTTCGACCTGTTGATCGTAATGGACGACAAGAACGTCGCGGCGCTTACGGCGGTCTGTCCGCCGGAGCATCGCGACAAGATTCGCCTGTTGATGGAGTTCGCGACGCGTGACGACAGCCGCGTGGTCATCGACCCCTATTTTGGCGGTGACGACGGTTTCGAGCGCGTGCTCGATCAATGCGAAGACGCTTGTGAGGGGCTACTGGCGGCCTTGCGGACACAACTCGTCAGTTGAATTGGGCACGACGCGGCGGCCTTGCGCGCGGCAAGAAATAGAATTAAACAGCTACTTATCTGGTCCCGGATACTTGACTAAAACTGTGGGATATTTATACTTGACAGAAATCATCGAGTATTAGCGGTAGCCCCCAAATTATGAGACTCACCACGAAAGGCCGTTTCGCCGTCACGGCGATGATCGACCTGGCATTGCGCCAGGAGCAGGGCCCGGTGACGTTGGCAGGCATCAGCCAGCGCCAGCGCATCTCGCTTTCCTATCTCGAACAGTTGTTCGGCAAGCTGCGTCGCCACGAGATCGTCGAGTCCGTACGCGGGCCGGGCGGCGGGTACAACCTCGCGCGCCGCGCCGAGAACGTCACGGTGGCCGACATCATCATCGCGGTCGATGAACCGATCGACGCCACGCAATGCGGCGGCAAGGGCACATGCGAAGGCACCAAGCAGCACGACGGCCACTGCATGACGCACGAACTGTGGGCGACGCTCAATCAGAAGATGGTCGAGTATCTCGATTCCGTCTCGCTGAAAGATCTGGTTGATCAGCAGCGCGCTCGCGAAGGTTCGTCGTCGGTGTTGCGCGACCGCCGCGCCGAACCGGCGGGCGTCGAAGCCGCGCGTGTGGTGCCCAAGGGGCCGAATTCCATTTTCAACCTGGCTGGTTGAAGCCGCGCGGCGCGTCTCATGAAGCGCGAGTGCGAGCATCCTGGCCACGTGTATTGAACGATTTTCCCGGAGCGACAGATGAATAACGACATTCCCCACCTGCCCATTTATATGGATTACAGCGCGACGACCCCCGTCGATCCGCGCGTGGTGGACAAGATGATTCCGTATCTTCGCGAGCAATTCGGCAATCCGGCTTCGCGCAGCCATCAGTACGGCTGGGACGCGGAGCGGGCAGTCGAGGAAGCGCGCGAAAACGTCGCGGCGCTCGTCAATGCCGATCCGCGCGAAATCATCTGGACGTCGGGCGCGACGGAGTCGGACAACCTCGCGATCAAGGGCGCCGCGCACTTCTACAAGAGCAAGGGCAAGCACATCATCACGGTGAAAACCGAGCACAAGGCCGTGCTCGACACCACGCGCGATCTCGAACGCGAAGGCTTCGAAGTCACGTATCTGGATGTCAAGGACGACGGTCTCATCGACCTGGACAAGTTCAAGGCCGCCATTCGTCCCGACACGATCCTCGTATCGGTGATGAGCGTGAACAACGAGATCGGCGTGATTCAGGACATCGAGGCGATCGGCGAGATCACGCGTGAAAAGGGCATCATTTTTCACGTCGATGCAGCGCAAGCCACCGGCAAGATCGCGATCGATCTGCAGAAGCTGAAGGTCGATCTGATGTCGTTCTCGGCGCACAAGACGTATGGGCCGAAGGGCATCGGCGCGCTGTACGTGCGTCGCAAGCCGCGCCTGCGTATCGAGGCGCAGATGCACGGCGGCGGTCACGAGCGCGGCATGCGTTCGGGCACGCTCGCAACGCATCAGATCGTCGGCATGGGCGAGGCTTTCCGTATCGCGCGTGAGGAAATGGCCACCGAGAACGAGCGTATCCGCATCCTGCGCGACCGTCTACTCAAGGGCCTGCAAGACATGGAAGAGGTGTACGTGAACGGCGACATGGAACGCCGCGTGCCGCACAATCTCAACATCAGCTTCAATTTCGTCGAAGGCGAATCGCTCATCATGGCGGTCAAGGATGTCGCGGTGTCGTCGGGTTCGGCGTGCACGTCGGCGTCGCTGGAACCGTCGTATGTGCTGCGTGCGCTCGGCCGCAACGACGAGCTGGCGCATAGCTCGATCCGCTTCACGGTCGGCCGCTTCACGACCGAGCAGGATGTCGATTACGTCATCAACCTGCTGAAGAACAAGATTGCAAAGCTGCGCGATCTGTCGCCGCTGTGGGAAATGCACAAGGATGGCATCGATATCTCGAGCATCCAGTGGGCGGCGCACTGAGCGCATCACGAATGGTTTGGCGACTGGCCGCGTGCCGGTCGAAAGAATGTTGCTCCGCCTCTCGCGGAGATAGATCACCGGAGAATTCGAATCATGGCTTATAGCGACAAGGTTCTGGACCACTACGAAAACCCGCGCAACGTCGGCTCCTTCTCGAAGGACGACGACACGGTCGGCACCGGCATGGTCGGCGCACCGGCTTGCGGCGACGTGATGAAACTGCAGATCCGCGTGGGCGCGGACGGCGTGATCGAAGACGCGAAGTTCAAGACGTACGGCTGCGGCTCGGCCATCGCGTCGAGCTCGCTCGTGACCGAATGGGTGAAGGGCAAGACGCTGGATCAGGCGCTGACGATCAAGAACACGCAGATCGCCGAGGAACTCGCACTGCCGCCCGTGAAGATTCACTGCTCGATTCTCGCCGAAGACGCAATCAAGGCAGCGGTCGCCGACTACAAGGAACGTCACGGCGTGGCGGCTCCCCAGGCCGAGCAGACGGAAGCCAAGCAACACGCGGCCTGAATGCGGCATGAAGGTGGCGTAGGCAACGACCCTGGAATGGCGCCGGCAAGATCGGCGCCTCGGATTTCGAAGTAACGCAGCAAGTAAAGAGCGCGACGCAAAGACTATGGCAATCACGTTGACGGAGAAGGCAGCACAGCACGTGCATAAGTATCTGGCGCGACGCGGCAAGGGCGTCGGGCTGCGCCTGGGCGTGCGTACGACGGGCTGTTCGGGTCTCGCGTACAAGCTCGAATATGTCGATGAACTCGCACCGGAAGACATGGTGTTCGAGTCGGCGGGCGTGAAGGTCGTGATCGATCCGAAAAGCCTCGCCTATCTCGACGGCACCGAACTGGATTTCGCGCGCGAAGGGCTGAACGAAGGCTTTCGCTTCAACAACCCGAACGCGAAGGACGAGTGCGGCTGCGGCGAGTCGTTCCGCGTATAACCGGGCATGACGCCGGCGGTATCGGCAAAAGAGGCGGCGCGTGCCGCCTTTTTCATTCGCGCTTCGACTTTGCTGCATCCTTCGAGACATCTTCCGAGTAACCGGTAATCTTCAATGGCATCGCTCAACGACAGTCACTTCGATCTCTTCGACTTGCCGCCGGTCTTCGCGGTCGATCAGCAAGCGCTCGACGACGCATATCGTACCGTGCAGGCGCAAGTGCATCCGGACCGCTTCGCCTCGGCGGGCGACGCGCAACGCCGAATCGCGATGCAATGGGCGACGCGCGCCAACGAGGCTTACCAAACGCTGCGCGATCCGTTGAAGCGCGCGCGCTACATGCTGTCGCTGCGCGGTATCGACGTCGGCGCGGAAAACAATACGGCGATGGAACCCGCGTTCCTCATGCAGCAAATGGAATGGCGCGAGAATATCGAGGATGCGGCCGGCGCGAAGAATATCGGCGCGCTCGAATCCTTGCTCGACGAATTGCGCGATGAAGAACGCGTGCGCTTCACCAAGCTCGAAGCGCTGATCGACAGCAAGTCGGATCAGGCGGCAAGCGAGGCGGTGCGGCAGCTGATGTTCATCGAGCGCGTGGTGCATGAAATCGGCACGCAGATCGAGCGGCTCGAAACCGCCTGACGTACAAGAGCCTCAGGCGCCGCACACAACCCCATAAGATCAACGATGGCTTTACTGCAAATCTCAGAACCCGGCATGGCGCCCGCACCGCATCAGCGGCGCGTGGCGGTCGGTATCGATCTCGGCACGACGAACTCGCTCGTGGCGGCCGTGCGCAACAGCGTGCCCGAAGCGCTTCCCGACGAGGACGGCCATGTGCTGCTGCCGTCGGTGGTGCGCTATCTGGAAAAGGGCGGACGGCGCATCGGCCGCGTCGCGAAGGAAGAAGCGGCCATCGATCCGCGCAATACGATCGTGTCCGTCAAGCGCTTCATGGGCCGAGGCAAGAGCGAGGTGGAGGGCGCGGAGAACGCGCCGTACGATTTCATCGACGCGCCCGGCATGGTGCAGATTCGTACGATCGACGGCGTGAAGAGCCCGGTCGAGGTGTCGGCCGAGATTCTCGCCACGCTGCGTTATCGCGCGGAAGATTCGCTCGGCGAAGATCTGGTCGGCGCGGTCATCACCGTGCCCGCTTATTTCGATGAAGCCCAGCGCCAGGCCACCAAGGACGCCGCGAAGCTCGCCGGCCTCAACGTGCTGCGACTGCTGAACGAACCGACCGCGGCGGCCATCGCTTACGGTCTCGACAACGCATCGGAAGGTCTGTACGCGGTCTACGATCTCGGCGGCGGTACCTTCGATCTGTCCATTCTCAAGCTCACCAAGGGTGTCTTCGAAGTACTCGCGGCCGGCGGCGATTCCGCGCTCGGCGGCGACGATTTCGACCACGTGCTGTATCGGCATGTGATTGCGCAGGCGGGCGTCGAAGTCACTTCGCCCGAAGACGTGCGGCTCTTGCTGGACCATGTGCGAGTCGCGAAGGAAGCGCTTTCGTCGGCCGATGAAACGCGCGTCCAGGCGACGCTTTCGGACGGCCGCGTGATCGATGTCGCCGTGACCGAAGCGCAGTTCGACACGCTCACCGAAGCGCTCGTCGCGCGCACGCTCGGACCCACGAGAAAGGCGCTGCGCGATGCCAAGGTCGCGCCCGCCGAGATCAAGGGCGTGGTGCTGGTCGGCGGCGCGACGCGCATGCCGGTGATCCGCCGCGCGGTGCAGACGTATTTCGGCCAGCCGCCGCTCGTCAATCTCGACCCGGATCAGGTCGTGGCGCTCGGCGCCGCGATTCAGGCCGATCTGCTCGCCGGCAACCGTCGCGGCGAAGGCGACGACTGGCTCTTGCTCGACGTGATTCCGCTGTCGCTCGGCGTCGAAACCATGGGCGGTCTCACCGAAAAGATCATTCCGCGCAACTCGACGATCCCGACCGCGCGCGCGCAAGACTTCACCACGTTCAAGGACGGCCAGACGGCAATGGCGATCCACGTGGTCCAGGGCGAACGCGAACTCGTGTCCGACTGCCGCTCGCTCGCGCGTTTCGAATTGCGCGGCATTCCGCCGATGGCGGCGGGCGCCGCGCGCATTCGCGTGACGTATCAGGTCGATGCCGACGGCTTGCTGTCCGTTTTCGCGCGCGAGCAGATTTCGGGCGTGGAAGCGTCGGTGGTGGTGAAGCCGTCCTACGGTCTCGCCGATGACGACGTCGCGCGCATGCTCGAGGAAAGTTTCAAGACCGCCGAGACCGACATGCAGGCCCGCGCGCTGCGCGAGGCACAGGTCGATGCAGAACGGCTGGTCGAAGCCACGTACGCGGCGCTCGCGGCAGACGCCGAGTTGCTCGACGAGAGCGAACGCGCGCAGATCGAAACGCTGGCGGAAGAACTCGCGACCATCGCGAAGGGCGATTCGGCGCAACGTATCGAAGACGCGACCAAGGCGCTTTCCGTTGCAACCGACGAATTCGCCGCGCGCCGCATGAACAAGAGCATTCGCCGCGCACTCGCCGGCCGCAAGCTCGACGATGTCTGATCCATTCGGAAATTCACGGAAAACTTAAGTCCATGCCTCAAATCGTTGTGCTTCCTCACGTGGAGCTTTGCCCGGACGGCGCGGTCATCGACGCCGATATCGGCAAGAGCATCTGCGACAATCTGCTGGAACACGGTATCGAGATCGAGCACGCCTGCGAGAAGTCGTGCGCGTGCACGACCTGCCACGTCATCATCCGCGAGGGCTTCAACGCGCTCGAACCGTCGGAGGAAGACGAGGACGATCTCCTCGACAAGGCGTGGGGCCTCGAACCGACATCGCGGTTATCATGTCAGGCAATGGTGCCGGCCGACGAGGATCTGGTGGTCGAGATCCCGCGCTACACCATTAACCACGCCAAAGAAAATCACTGACGGAGGCTCGCTCATGAAGTGGACAGATACTCAAGAGATCGCAATGGCCTTGACCGATGCGCATCAGGATATCGATCCCCAGTATGTGCGTTTCACGGACTTGCATCGCTGGGTGACGGAGTTGGTTGGTTTCGACGACGATCCGCAGAGCTCCAATGAAAAGATTCTAGAAGCCATTCAGGCTGCGTGGATCGAAGACGCGGATTATTGATCGCGTTGGTATCGTCTAAAAGACGGCGACTCTCGAAAGAGGTCGCCGTTTTATTTTGAGCGCGCGGCATTTCACCATATTGATTTTCCTCATTCCCTCGCCGCTTTAATCTTGACAGAACTTGACGTTGTGCGCGTTGTTGACGGTCTTTCCCGCACTTAAAATCGCGCCCACTGCCTTCTGTCAGTCAATGCCGGATTCGATTCATCGCCCAGCGACGTTTCGTATTGCAAACAAATTTTACATGCCCGCGTGAAGGCGGCGTGTGGCCGTCCCCATGCTGGACGGCCTGTGGCGATCACTTGAGGAGAAGTACATGGGGAAACTCGACCTGTCGCGTCGTGGTTTTCTGAAGGCGGCTGCGCTCGCGGGCGTTTCGGTATTCGTCGCGCCCTTAGGCAGCCGTGCGTTCGCCGCGTTGTTCGAAGAGAAGATACTCACGCCCGTTCAATGGGATGCCACGAACGGAAGCGCAAAGTTTCGTATCGACGGCATGGCAAAAGTAACGGGCGCGAAGGTCTTCGCGCGCGACATCCGCGCGGCCGACATGCCGCATTGGCCGCAGCAACAATCGCACGCGCTGATCCTGCGTGTGACACGGGCCGACTGTCTGTACGAAGGCTTCGATCTGTCGGTGCTCGGCGATGCGCTGAAGCCCGATCGCGTCGTCACCGCGGAAGATCTTGCGCGCGACAAGCTCGCCTTCCCCGCGTTCTATGGCGACGACATGTTCCTGCCCGCCGGGAAGACGCCCGCGTATCTCGGCCAGGCCGTCGCGATGCTGATCTATCACGACTTCGCGCGCTTCCGTTTCGCGAAGGAAAAGCTCCAGTTCCGCGATGGCGTGATCCGTTACGGCGCAACGACGGGTCCGCTCGAACGCGATCCGTGGGCGTCGTTTCGCTTCGTGCGCGTCGGCGGCAAGACGCCTTTCGACGAAGACACGTTTTCGAGCCTGAAGAACACGCCGCTCTTTCCGCACATGATGAAGAAGCGCGCGCCCGTCTGGGCCGACGCTCATGAACACGGCAAGCTCGACGAGCAGGGCATGTTCCACGCGCAAAGTATTGCCGACCAGCTCGATCATCCGCCGGCGGACTGGCTCGTCGTGGATCGCGAATACAAGACGCAATCGGTCGATACGGCCGCGCTCGAGCCCGACAACGCGAATTGCTGGTACGACGCGGCGACTCAGTCGCTGCACATGGTCGTCCCGACGCAAGGTCCGCACGAAGTCGCGGAAAGTGCCGTGGAGATGGCGGCCAAGTCGCATTTTCCGGTGAAGAACCTGTTCTTGCATCCGTGCTACACGGTGGGCTACGGTTCGAAGGATCACTTCAACGTGCCGTTCTACGGTCTCGTCGCGGCCATGTATGGCGAGGGCCGTCCCGTGCGCCTGGCTTTCGACCGCTTCGAACAGTTCCAGAGCTCGCTCAAGCGTCACGCGTTCGACATGCGCTATCGCATGGCGATCGACAAGAACACCGGCCTCATTCAAGCCTTCAAGGGCGACTTCGAAGCGAACGGCGGCGGACGCTGCAACTTCTCGCCATCGGTCGCGATGGTCGGCGCCACCGCGGCGCAGTCGATCTACTACATTCCGCAGAGCGATCTGACCGCGATCGCGATTGCCTCGCGCGCGGTCGATGCCGGTTCGGCGCGCGGTTACGGCACGCTGCAAAGCATGGCCGCGACCGAGATGATGATCGACGAGATCGCGCAGAAGCTCGATATCGACCCGATCGTTTTTCGCCTCAAGAACGTGTTCCGCACCGGCATGAAGAACACGCAAGGCGCCATTCCCGCCGGCGCGTTGCGCGCCGAGGAAGTGCTGCGTCGCGCGAAGGAACTGCCGCTGTGGACCGAACGCATGCGGCGCAAGAGCGATTTCGAGGCGGCGCATCCGGGAATGCGCTATGGCATCGGCTTCGCGTGTACGCAGAAGGACTTCGGTACGGGCGCGGAAAGCGCCTTCGCGAAGGTGGAGTTCACGGCCGACGGGCGCATCGCGTTGAGTCACTCGGGCGCGGAGATCGGCACCGGCACGTCGACCTCGCAGGCCCTCGCGGTCGCGAAGTGGCTCGGCAAGCCCGCCGTCGAGGTGCATATGGCGATCATCGACTGGACGGATCTGCCGGTCGTGACGAGCGGCGATCCGTACATCATGTCGCAAGCCGAGCAGGATCGCTTGAGCGCGAATCCGCGCTGGTCGCCCGCGTACATGTCGCCGGCCAGCGCGACGAATTCCGCCTTCTACTTCACGCATGCCACGCATGAAGCGGCGCGCGTCGTGTTCCGTCACGGCATCTGGCCCGCCGCGCTCGCGCTCTGGGGGCAGGGTATCGGCGGCGGTCAGGCGACCTCGTACGTCGTGCGTGTGGAAGATGCGCGCTGGGTCGACGGCAAGCTGGCGGCCGACGGCATGGAGCCGCTTGCCTTCGACGTGCTCGCGAAGAAGGCGCATGAACTCGGGCTCGTCACGGGCGCTGCGGTGCATACCTTCAATCGCTGGCAGTGGAGCGAGGCGCAGTTCGATATCGCGGGCACCGTCGATCAGGTACCGCTCGACGGACTCTCGGTGCGCTTCGGCAGCGCCGATGCCGCCAACGGCAAGCAACGCGGCAAGGCCACGGCCAACGGCTATACCGTGCTCGATCGCAAACGCGTGTTCATCCCGCCCGTGCAGCGCAACAACGCCGCGGTCACGTATTACAGCGCGGTCGGCACGCTCGTCGAACTTGCTATCGACTCGGCCAGCGGCAAGGTCGAACTGCTCTCGCATCATTCGATCATGGAATGCGGCAATCAGATCGCGCCGCAACTCGTCTCCGGGCAGTTGCAAGGCGGCCTCGCGATGGGCATCGGCCACGCGCTGCATGAGTATCTGCCGCTTTACGAAGACGGTCCCGGCAACGGCACGTGGAACTTCAACCGCTATCACTTGCCGCTCGCAAGCGATGTCGCAGTCTGGAAGCAAACCAGCGAAGTGTTGCCGCCGCTTTCCGAAACCGATCCGCCTAAAGGCATCGCCGAAGTGGTGATGATTCCGGTGGTTGGAGCCATCGTCAACGCGATCGCGCATGCGATCGGACATCGATTCACCGATCTGCCGGTGAGCCCGCAAAACATTCAGGAGGTGCTCGCATGACGGCCATCCCATCCGCCGCGGGCGTCGAATCGCGCTCGCTCTCCATGACGATCAACGGCAATAAGGTCGGCCCGATGCAGGTGCCATCCGGCTTGCCGATGATCGATTTCCTGCACGAGTATCTCGGCCTGACCGGCTCGCGTCTCGGCTGCGGGCAGGGCATCTGCCACGCGTGCGTCGTGATCGTCGACCGGGCCGATGGCACGAGCGAGGAAGTGCGTTCGTGCATCAACGGCGCGCATTTCTTCGACGGCAAGAACGTGCGGACCGTCGAGGGACACGCGAAGCGCAACGAGCAGGGCGAAGTCGTCGAACTGGCGCCCGTGCAGCAGAAGTTCCTGGAACATTTCAGCTTCCAGTGCGGCTATTGCACGCCGGGTTTCGTCAACGCGACGATGGTCCTGCTCGACAACCTGAAGCGCGATCCCATCGCGAAGGATCAGATCGAAGCGACCATCATGTCGGCGCTCGACAGCCACATCTGCCGTTGCACAGGTTACGTGCGCTACTACGAAGCCGTGAAGGAACTGGTGCTCACGACGCCCGGCCTGGTGAAGGACGCAGCATGACGAGACTGAATGTGACTCGCTTCGTGTCGCGCTGCGTCGTGCGGCTGATTCCACTCGCGCTTGCCGCTTTCGCGTTGAGCGCGTGCGGCGACCGTCGGGACGCGCCCGTTCACATCACGAGCTCGCCCGAGCAGATCGCGCGTGGACGCTATCTCGCGCATGCGGCGGACTGCGCCGCATGCCACACGGCGAACGGCGGCGCGCCGTTCGCGGGCGGCGTGAAGCTGCAATCGCAGTTCGGCACGTTCTACGGCACCAACATCACGCCCGATACGAAGTACGGCATCGGCTCTTATAGCGCCGACGACTTCTACGCCGTGCTGCATGAAGGCAAGTCACCGAATGGCAAGCTGTATCCGGCGATGCCTTATACGTCGTATCGACAGATCACGCGCGAGGACAGTGACGCCCTTTACGCGTATCTGATGGCGCAAAAGCCGGCAGCCGTGCCGAGTCTCAAGCCGATCCTCTCGTTTCCCTACAACGTGCGCTTCGCCGTGCGTTTCTGGGACATGCTGTTCTTGAACGACACCTTGCCGGATGCGTCGCAGGGACAATCGGCGGACTGGACGCGCGGGCGCTATCTAGCCAACGCGCTCGGCCATTGCGCCGAGTGCCACACGCCGCGTGGTGCCTTCGGCCAGTTGCAGGATGCGAAGACGCTGCAGGGCGAAGCCCTCGGCCGTGTCGGCGCGCCCGACATCACGCCGCAAGCGCTTGCCGCGCGTGGCTGGAATGCCGCCGATCTGCAGACTTTCTTCGCGACGGGCGTCGCGCGGCAAGGCTCGGCGTATGGCGAGATGCATCCCGTGATCTATCTGAGCACGCAGCATCTGGATTCCAACGATCTGCGCGCGCTCGCCACGTATCTGCTCGGCGACAAGCCGCAGGCAGCCGCGCCGCTCGCCGCCATTCAGTCGGGTGACGCCACGCGGCTCGCTGCGGGACGCTCGCTCTATCTGGATTCTTGCGCGGGTTGTCACGGGCACGAGGGCGAGGGCAAGCCGCACGTCACGGTAGCGATGGACGGCAACTCGACCTTGCGTCTGGCCGATCCGCGCAACCTGATCGTGTCGATGCTCGATGGCATAAAGGCGCAGCCGTTCCCGCACGGCGAGGCCATGCAGGACATGCCTGGATTCGCGGGCACGTATAGCGACGAGCAGATCGCCGAACTGGCGAATTATCTTCGCGCAACGTGGGGCGGACAGCCTGCCGACATCACGGCAGACAAGGTGAAGTCGCTAAGGTAGTCGCGGTTTTCCGCAGCGCGAACGAAAGAGGCCACGGCTCGGCGAGCGTGGCCTCTTTTGCTTGGGGTTTGCCGCGCATTCGAGCACCCAAGTCGCCGTGACATCGTTGGGCGACAGTGCGTCGCTCGATCGATTCTTCGCGTTGGGTTTCAAACGCTCGCCGCGCACCCGAGCACAGGAACCGCCGTGGTATCCGAGCGCCGGCGCGCTCATGCTCCGCGCTGCATTACGCAGGCAGAAGACTTCTCAAACGCGCACGCCGCGTTCGACGAGCTGCCGCTGCAACGCCGGCCACATCTTCGCGACCGCTTCCTCGCCCGCCAAAATCGATGCGTTGCGCTGGCTGAAGTCGCTGCTGCTCATGGCATTGAGATTCGGCCGGATGACCGCGTCCGCGTACTTGTCGAGTTCATAAGCCTTGATGGTCTGGCCCATGATCGTGAAGGTCTGCATGAGCACGTCGAACGAGCTTTGCGTGAGGCCGCTTTCGGGACGCGCCGAAATATCCACGGCGATCACGAAGTCCGCGCCCATCTTGTGCGCGAATGCGGCGGGTACGGGACTCACCAGCCCGCCATCGACATATTCGTGGTCGCCGATCTTCACCGGCTCGAAGATCGACGGCACGCTGCACGACGCGCGCACCGCGATGCCCGTATTGCCGCGCTGAAAGAGGATCGGCTGACCATTCCGAAGGTCGGTCGCGACGATGCCAAGCGGCTTCGCCATCTTCTCGATCGGACGATTGTCGAGCGTCTTGTTGAGGTAGTTCTGCAGCGCCACGCCTTGCAAGATGCCGCGCGTGCGAAAAGGCATGGCCCAGTCGCTGATCGAGGCTTCGTCCATGGTGAGCGCGAGCTTGTTGATGGCGATGCCGTTCATGCCCGACGCATACAGTGCCGCGATGACCGAGCCCGCGCTCGTGCCCGCCACGAGATCGACCGGCACGTTGCGCGCTTCGAGCGCCTTGATCACGCCGATATGCGCGAAGCCGCGCGCCGCGCCGCCACCGAGCGCAAGCCCGATGCGAACGGGCGCTTGCCGCTGGATATCCGTTTTCGGCGGCGGCGTGCTCGTGGTCGTGGTCGACGTGGCGTTGCCGCCCGTGGCGGTCGTGCACGCGGTCACGACGGATGACAGCGCCGCGAGCGAAAACGCGCGACGCGAAAGCGAAAGACGGGATGACGATGGCTTCAAGTTGAACTCCGGGCGCGGCTTGCTGCTTTGAACGTGCCTTGGCCGGTATCGGCAAAAAGGCGCGGACATCATAAAACAAAGGCGCACGGACCGGCACAAAGCAGGCCGCGAGTATAATTCCGGTTCACTTTGACGAAGCGCCGGCCGCGTGATCCAGCCGCACGAACGCTTCCGAATCAGCCGTCATTGGACACTTCTCGTCTGCTTTGAGGCGCGTAGAGCGCGCATCGGCTTCGAGCGAGACAGACGCCATCCATCGAGTAAAACCGCAATGACCACCCAAGTCCGTACCCGCTTCGCACCGAGCCCGACCGGTTTCATCCATCTCGGCAACATCCGCTCCGCGCTCTATCCCTGGGCGTTCGCGCGCAAGATGAAGGGCACCTTCGTGCTGCGCATCGAGGACACCGATGTCGAGCGCTCCACCGAAGCCTCGGTCGACGCGATTCTCGAAGGCATGGCCTGGCTCGGCCTCGATTTCGACGAAGGTCCGTTCTATCAGATGCAGCGCATGGAGCGTTATCGCGAAGTGGTCGCGCAGATGCTGGAGAAGGGGCTTGCGTACCACTGCTACATGTCGACCGAGGAGCTCGATGCCCTGCGCGAGCGTCAGCGCGCCGCGGGCGAAAAGCCGCGTTACGACGGCACGTGGCGTCCCGAGCCGGGCAAGGAGTTGCCGCCGGTTCCCGAAGGCGTGGAGCCGGTGGTGCGCTTTCGCAATCCGCTGACGGGCGTGGTCGCATGGGACGACGCCGTGAAGGGCACGGTCGAGATCTCGAACGAAGAACTCGACGATCTCGTCATCGCGCGTCCCGACGGTACGCCGACCTACAACTTCTGCGTGGTCGTCGACGACCTCGACATGCAGATCACGCACGTCATTCGCGGCGACGATCACGTGAACAACACGCCGCGTCAGATCAACATCCTGCGCGCGCTCGGCGGTGAAGTGCCGGTTTACGCGCATTTGCCGACGGTGCTGAACGAGCAGGGCGAGAAGATGAGCAAGCGTCACGGCGCCATGGCCGTGACCGGTTATCGCGACAACGGGTATCTGCCCGAGGCGGTCGTGAACTATCTCGCACGCCTCGGCTGGTCGCATGGCGATGCGGAAATCTTCTCGCGCGAACAGTTCGTCGAATGGTTCGACCTCGAGCATCTGGGCAAGTCGCCGGCGCAATACGACCACGACAAGCTCAACTGGCTCAACGCGCATTACATCAAGGAAGCGGACAACGGTCGCCTTGCGGAACTCACGCGGCCGTTCTTGCGCGAGGCGGGTATCGAAGCGAGCGCGATCGAGAACGGCGCGCCGCTGGAACTGGCGATCGGGCTTTTGAAGGACCGCGCATCGACGGTGAAGGAAATCGCCGATAACGCCGTGATGTTCTATCGCGAGCCCACGATCGATCCCGAAGCGCGCAAGCAGCACGTCACCGATGCAGTGCGGCCGGCCATCGCCGATCTGCGCGCGGCGCTCGCCGAAGCGGAGTGGAGCAAGGAAGCGATTGCCGCGGCCGTGAAGGCTACGCTTGCCGCGCACAAGCTCAAGATGCCGCAACTCGCGATGCCGGTTCGCTTGCTGGTTGCAGGCACGACGCACACGCCGTCCCTCGACGCCGTGCTCGCGCTCTTCGGCCGCGAAGCCGTTTTACGTCGGCTGGAACTGGCCGCAAGCTGACTGAAGACGCAAAGCCGCGCGCGATGAATGCCAGCGATGCATGCATTGCGCGCAAATGCATGAAGAGAGGTAAAAAATTTCGCTACGAGCGTCAAAGGGTATTTACAACTTCAAAAATGGCCTATAGAATCTCGTTTCTGTTCTGCAAGGGGGTATAGCTCAGCTGGGAGAGCGCTTGCATGGCATGCAAGAGGTCAGCGGTTCGATCCCGCTTACCTCCACCAAGAATGGTTTTGCAGGGCAGGTGGTATTGTTTGTATGGTTTCCAGCGTTTCGGAAGTCGCAAAAAATACTTCACAAGTAACATCAGGTTGTATAGAATTTCGGTCTTCGCTGCTTGCGGCAAGTTGTTAAGCCCAGAGCGAATGATTAAGTAGCAAAGACAGATACACAAGTTTCTGTCCCCTTCGTCTAGAGGCCTAGGACATCACCCTTTCACGGTGAGTACAGGGGTTCGAATCCCCTAGGGGACGCCAGCACATCGGCGGCTGCTGTAAGAAGCGCTGCCTGGAAGTAAGCGCTGGAGCGGTAGTTCAGTTGGTTAGAATACCGGCCTGTCACGCCGGGGGTCGCGGGTTCGAGTCCCGTCCGCTCCGCCAACGCATTCCAAGCAGGAAGACTCCGGCTGATAAGCCGGATTTTTTTTCGCTGCGCTGTGTCGATAGTTTAGTTTTAGTAGGTTGAAGTCCCCTTCGTCTAGAGGCCTAGGACATCACCCTTTCACGGTGAGTACAGGGGTTCGAATCCCCTAGGGGACGCCAGAACATCGGCGGCTGCTGTAAAAGCGCTGCAATCGGTGAACGAGTTGGAGCGGTAGTTCAGTTGGTTAGAATACCGGCCTGTCACGCCGGGGGTCGCGGGTTCGAGTCCCGTCCGCTCCGCCAGCTAGTTGAGAAAATCCAGCCTTCGGGCTGGATTTTTTTTGGGCTCGTTTTTTCGCTTGCATCAGGTCCCGCGCATCGAATCCTGCGCAAACATCGATTTGTCGATTGCCAGCAGGCGCGCACTGTCATAGTGTTTAGGGCACCTCCTCGTGCCCGTCCCGCGTGCGATGCTCGACCCGACCGAAGACATCTCTCTGTTCCAGTTGCGCCAGGCGTCGATGGCGGATTTCGCTTTCGCCGAAGCGCTCACGCACGACAACATGGTCGGCTACTATCGTCGTCACAATCTCGTGTGGCGGGGCGACCTCTTTCTGTCGAGCTGGCGCGAGTCAGAGAACTTCATCCTGCAGGCGGACGGCGTGCCTATTGGCGTCATGCGCGTGACCGAGGAAGACGACTCGCTGCATATTCGTGACGTGCAGATCGCGCAGGGCTTTCGCGGGCGCGGCGCGGGCACCTTCCTGCTGAACACGGCGCATCGCTGGGCGCGTGCGCGAGGGCTCGCCGAATGCCAGTTGCGCGTATTCGTCGACAACCCCGCCGCGCGCCTGTACGTGCGTCTGGGCTATCGTCCGGCGGGACCGCGACTCGCCTTGCTCGGTTCGATCCGGCACATGGTGCGCCGCGTTTAGGCGTCGTCCATCGGGCGTTCGTCGTGGCCCGTTCCCGCATCACGCGAAAAAAACGCGCGAGGACTTTGCCCGAAAGCGCGGCGAAACATCGCCGAAAAAGCGCTCTGACTTTGATAACCCAATTCCCGTGCGACTTGCGCTAGCGGTCGTCCCTGGCTCAGAAGCGGAATGGCGCGTGCGAGCACGGCCTGCTGGCGCCATTGCGAAAAGCTCACGCCGAGCTCGCGCCTGAAGAGCCGCGCGATGGTGCGCGTGCTCGCCCCGGCTTCCGACGACCATCGTTCGAGATCCGAATGCGACGGGTCGCTCAGCACGGCGTCGCAGAGCGCGCGCAGGCGCTTGTCATTGGGCATCGGCACGGAAAGCGGAAGTGGCTGCGAGCGGATGATTTCATCGAGCGCGAGCGTGCCGAGCAGCCGCTCACGCTGACGGGAAATCGCGTCTTCGTCGAGTGCGGCGATCACCTCGCGCAGCAGCGGCGACACTTCCACCACGCGGCACGCGCCGAGGCCGGGCGGCACGACGCTGGCATCGACGTAAAGGGTGCGTAGATACGCGTCCTCGACGATCACGACTTCATGCGTCACGTTCGGCGGCACCCAGATCGCACGGGAAGGCGGCACCATCCACGTCGAATCGGCGGTTGCCACGCGCAGCACGCCGCGTGACGTGTACGCAACCTGCGCCCACGGATGTGTATGCAGCGCGATTCGCACGCCATACGGCACGGGCCGCGAGCGCACGCGGATCGGATGATCGCGGGTCGGCGAATGTTCGACCGGAATGTCGAGGTGTTCGACATTCTCGCTGGCTGGATTCGTGTCGACTAACGTAGTCATGGATCGCCTTTCGGGCGGAAGCTTGGACGGCCCGCCGGCAGCGCATTTTCGCGGGGCATAATGCGCGGATCGTTCAACGCCACGAATGGAGCGGCATTCTCCGATGCAATACGTCTTTGTGTACGGCACCCTGCGCGCGGGCGAAGCCAATGATATCAATCGCGCGGCAGAGCGCCATGATCTGGCGACACCGGAGTATCTGGGCGCGGCGCACGTGCGCGGTCATCTTTTCGATTTCGGCGCTTATCCCGGACTAGTGCTCGATGGCGATACCGGTGCGCCGATTCGTGGCGATATCTATCGAATCGAAGAATCGCTTGTGCCCGTGCTCGATGAAATTGAAGAGGTGTATCCCGGTGTGGAAGGACTGTTTCGCTCGCACCGGATGCATGTCGAAGTTGAACTGGATGGCACGAGAACGCGCATCGATTGCCTGATGTACCCCGTCTCGGCGCAATCAGTTGCAGGACTACCGAAGATATCAAGCGGCGATTGGCTCGTTCGTTGATTACGCTGCGCCCGAAGTGCTCACGCACCAGAGCGCAGCGCGGCAGAACTAGCCGTGCGGCCGGAAGCGAACTTACTGGCTCGAACCGGTCGTCGACTTGCCGTGCGACTTCTTGTGATGACTACCCGACTTATGCATAGGCTGCGAATGCATGCCTTGCATACTGTCTTGCTGCGACGATTGCAGAGCTTGTGCGCGCGATTCGACGTCCGCGATCTTCGCGGGATCGGTGCTCATCGTCACGCCTTGCTCGCTTTGAGCATAGGCCACCGATGCAAGCGCGCTCAACGACAACAGAACAGCCACGGACACTTTCTTCATTTTAACCTCCTGGTGACAGTTGAATCCGGGAATCGCCTGTCCGATCCGGGTATTGCCGCATAGTTCGGAGCAAAATCCAGTCCCGCATCGCACTGAGGTGCTTCGCTACCCGAACGTCTTCGGCAATGCGCTTCGGACCGTACCCATCGTAGACCCCGATTCGGGCAACGACGTGTCGAATCACGATTCCTGGCCGGCCCTCGAAAAGCCGGTGCGCGATCTTACAGGCGCGGCTCGTTGCTAGCTAGTCCTGACTAAACCTCGCGCAATCGATTCACGCATTCGGCCAGCGCCTTCAATAAAGACGCAGCCAGCGATACACCTCGAAGCGCGCCATGCCCACGAGCTCGTGCGCCGCAAGCTCGCTGTTCTCGAAGCTGCGGAAGCGGGGCAGAAGTGTGACGGAGTTGTGTCGCACATCTGAAACGTAGGCCTGCGGACGATAACCGAATGCGTCGAACGCGGCCAGCGAGCGTCGCATGTGATACGCCGACGTAATGACGATCAAATCGCTGTCATGTGCATCACCCAGAATGGCGGCGACATTACGCGCGTTCTGATAAGTGTTGAGGCTTTGATTTTCGCGGATGAGATCGCCCGGCGCGACGCCCTGCGCAAGCACGTAAGGCGCGTAGTTGTCCGCTTCGGCCTGACCGTGGTTTTGCGGGTCGCCGCCGCTCAGGATCAATCGACACGACGCACCGGACGCACGGCACTCCCGGTACAACTTCGCCGCCGCTGCAATACGCGGGATCGAATCCGCTTTCGGGATGAGCCCCGTGCCTTCCCTGTCCGTTCCTCCGCCCATCAGAACGATGTCGGTCTTGGGTGCGAAGTCCGGCGTGATCGTCTGATCAAAGCCCTGTTGCGCCAGATTGAGCAAAGGCCCGGCGAACCATCCGCTACCGCACGCCCACGCCAAAATGACGGTAAGAACGGCAATCTGGACGCGGCGGCGTCGCCAAAGCGCAAATAATGCAAAAAAAAGCAGCAATAAAGTAAATAGAACCAATTTGATTGGGGTAACGTATTGGTTTGAGGACAATTCGTTCCGTCATCGCGGACTTCGGGAACGCATCGGCGGGTGTCGCAGTAAAGCGCGTGATTAGCGCGCTCTCAACGGGGGCTTGTAATAGAAAGCAGCACCTAACGCAAGCGGCGGCCAAACATTCGCCAGCAAGCTGATCATGCTTGGCAACGCGAAATTCGGCGCGCCGCGTTTAGTCGACGTCGCGGACCGTCTTGCGACCGTCACGAGCGTCGTCATGGCTGCACAGGAAGACAGAACGAGATGACCACGTATTCTAACGAAGCCGTACTCGAAGCACTTCGCCGAGCGCAGTATCGTCAGGTTCCCTGGGCAAAACGTCCCAAAGGTTTCGACCTTCTGCGCGCACTCGGGCTGCTCGAACTCACGAGACAGCGCACCGTTGCGCCAGCGCCGGGTTTTCATGCACCCGTGGATATCGCTGTCGTAACCGAGCGCGGGAAAAACGAATTCAACCGGCTTTGCCGCGACGAACGATCGATCGACTGGGACTTGAGACGCAGCGAACCTTATTCGTTCGGCGGCCAGGAAGTCGTAGTCGAGGCGAGAGCCTAAACGGCGCGTGCTTGGAGCTGAGACTGATCGGCTGACGGGCCGAGGGATAGTCGTCGTCAGTCTTGTCCGCCGGGCATCTTCTCGGGCGTCCGGTCTTTCCCGTGGCTTCACACCGGCGCGGACAAAAAAAATCCCGTCTCGCACGGGAATGGCCCAGCAAAAATCCCGTCTCGCACGGGAATGGCCCAGCACTTTGTTACGCAAACGCGCGTCCGTCAATGATGCCGTCCCTGGCTCTCCCTTTCGGAATCGGGACGCGCGCGCACATTGCTCGCGATATCGCCGCGCAGATCGCCACGCGGAGCGGGCGGCGTCGCATCGCGCGTCCGGGCGATAGCCTGCGGCGCGCTCATGGCCGCTCTCGTGTTCAGATGCAAATCCGACCCCGGCGGCGGCCGGGCTTGCCCAGATGCCGCCGCGCTCGTCAGCGCGCCGAGCGCACCGCAAGCGAGCAGTATCGATACCTTCATGGCGAGTCCCCTCAAACCCAAACCGGGCCTGTTAGTCCACTCACCAAACTATGCTTTGCGCAGCCAACACGCTGTAAGCAATGGTAAAGAGTTGTTTCTCCGCCGTTTTAGCTGAGCCTCGCCAGTTTTTTTGGCGAGCCATACTATGACCGGCGAGAAAGGCCGGCACGCAAAGAAGGGCGTGCGCGGCGAACATCGGCGGAAGGTGATGCCTCGCGGGCCGAACGCCCGCGTGCAGGGAATGAAGCGAAACTGAGCCGAAACAGGGAATGTGTGGAAATCAGCCTGCTTCGAGCAGAACAGATAGATCAGGCCATCTTGGCCGGGGCGCGCCACGATTCCGGGTTGGTCCAGAATGCACCGCGCAGACGATCGCGGCTCGGCGGCGCGGGCGGCTTGGCTGCGCTCGAACCAATGCGTCCGCGCAGCGAGACTTCGCGGCCATTGCTCGACAAACGCTTCACGATTTCGGCAAGCGTGCCGTCCGCCTGCCATTCGTCGAAACGGCGGCGGCAAGTAGGGGGCGAAGGATAACGCCCGGGCAGCTTCGACCAGCCTTCACCCGTCGAGAGCACCCACAGCACGGCGTTGACCACCGAACGCGCTTCGACGCGCGGACGGCCGCGCCGCTCACTACGCGCCGGCTCGGAACAGAACAAAGCCTCAACCAGCGCCCACTCGTTATCTCTCAAATCGTCGAACAGCACCATATCTCACCTCAGCGAAGCTAACCCCGGTGCGCTGCCCCGCGCCGCGCACTCTGGTCGGAATCCGATGAACGAATTACCAGGAGAGAGTCGGAACGGTGCGGCAGACGATTGTTTCTGAATGCCACGTCGCCCGACCTCTGTGCGCAATGAAATGCGAGAACCGTGCCATGCGCGTCGCAAAATCCGGGAAACCCGCATGGCAGTAGGCTGACGCAACGCCAGCATGGCCCGTATCAGACCCGAAACGAGCCGGATAAGAAATCGGGACAATCACCAATCCTGTGCAAAGAGCCCATCCAGCGTGCGTTTTCGCAATTATGCTGCACCGCAGCGAAACGTACGTTCGGAGGAATTGTCGTGGTTGCCGCCGCTATAATCCGTATGAAACGGGTCTATTGATGAATGTCGGGAATGAACGGATCGCTGAACGTGACGCTGCGCCAGTTGCGCGTCTTTATCGAGGTGTCGCGGTTGCGTAGTTTCAGCCGCGCGGGCGATGAAATCGGCCTGACGCAGTCGGCGGTCAGCCGATGCGTGCGCGAGTTGGAAGGGGAAATCGGGCTGAAGCTCATCGACCGGACGACGCGCGAAGTGCAGTTGACGGATGTCGGCGTCAATCTCGTCGGCACGGTGTCCCGCCTGATTGCCGACCTCGACTCCGCGCTCCACGAAGTGCGCGAATTGGGGCAACAAAAGCGCGGCCGGGTGATCGTCGCGGCGAGCCCGACAGTCGCGTGCCGGCTGATGCCGCGCGTGATTGCGTCGTGTCTGCGAGAATTTCCGCTCGTCACATTGATTCTGCGGGACGATGTACAGTCCGACGTGCTCCGCCAGGTCAAGTCGGGCGAAGCGGATTTCGGCGTCGTGATCGGGCCTTTGGCCGACGACGCCCTTCACGGCCAGCCCGTGATGACCGATTCGTTTTGTCTCGTCGCGCGCCGCGATCACCCGCTCGCGCACGAGTCTGCGGCGCCATGGGAAGCGCTCGCGGGAGAGCGGCTCGTGATGCTCGATCAGGCTTCGGGAAGCCGGCCAATCATCGATGCCGTCATGCAGCGGCACGGCGTTCAGGCGCAGGTGGTGCAGGAGCTCGGCCATCCGGCGACGGTGTTCGGACTGGTCGAGGCGGGTGTCGGCGTGAGCGTGTTGCCCTGGCTCGCGCTGCCTTTGCCCGCGAATTCCTCGCTGATCGCGCTGCCGCTGGAACCGCGCGCCGAGCGCACCGTGGAACTCGTACGACGGCGCGACCGCTCGCTGTCTCCGGCGGCGGAGTCGGTCTGGTCGCTGATCGCCGCGCTGCCTCCGCGCGCCGAGCAACTGACCTGACGGGCCGTTTGTCTCGAAAATGTGCCGGGAGCGTTAGACTGCGTTCTTTATTCGACGAGGCGTGCAATGAGTGAATCGGAAGGCGCGGTGAGCGCAGAACTGAGCGAATTGACGGGCGCGCGCGAAAGCGGTGCGCCTCATGCGCCCAACGCACGCGATGCCGTGCGGGCGTTGCGTCCGTCGCAAATTCGCGAAGTGGCGAATGCCGGTTTCGGCGTGCCGGACGTGCTGCCGTTCTGGTTCGGCGAATCGGATCGCGTGACGCCGCCGTTCATTCGCGATGCCGCGAGTCGCGCACTCGCCGATGGCGCAACGTTCTACACCCATAACCTCGGCGTCGCGTCTTTGCGCGAGGCGCTCGCGCGCTACGTCACGGCCTTGCATGGCGATACGTCGGCCGCGCACGTCGCGGTGACGAGCGCTGGCGTGAACGCGCTGATGCTGGCGGCGCAACTCGTCGTCGGCGCGGGCGATCGCGTGGTCGCGGTGACGCCGTTGTGGCCGAATCTCGTCGAGATTCCGAAGATTCTCGGCGCGAGCGTCGAAACGGTTTCGCTCGGTTACGGTGAAAACGGCTGGACGCTCGATCTCGACCGGCTGCTCGCCGCGCTCACGCCGTCGACGCGCATGCTGATGATCAACTCGCCGAACAACCCCACCGGCTGGACGATGACGCGCGATCAGCAGCGCACCGTTCTCGAGCATTGCCGCCGCCACGGCATCTGGATCGTCGCGGATGAAGTCTACGAGCGCCTGTATTACGGCGGGAACGGCAAGGTTGCGCCGTCGTTCCTCGACCTCGCATCGCGCGATGAACGCGTGATCGCCGTGAATTCGTTTTCGAAGGCCTGGCTCATGACGGGCTGGCGGCTCGGCTGGATCGTCGCGCCCGAGCGTCTCATGGACGACCTCGGCAAGCTCGTGGAATACAACACGTCGTGTGCGCCGTCGTTCGTGCAGCAGGCGGGCATCGTCGCAGTCGAGGAGGGCGAGCGTTTCACGCAATCGCTCGTCGCGGACCTGCACGCGAGCCGCGATCATCTGGTCAAGGCGCTGCAGACCATCGACGGCGTCGACGTGCGCGCGCCGGACGGTGCGATGTACCTGTTCTTCTCGCTGCCCGGCGCGTCGCGCAGTCTCGAGCTTTGCAAGTCGCTGGTGCGCGACGCCGGTCTCGGGCTTGCGCCCGGCAGCGCGTTCGGTGAAGAGGGCGAAGGCTTCGTGCGCTGGTGCTACGCGTGCGATCCCGCGCGGCTCGACAAGGGCGTCGAGCGTCTGCGCGCCTTTCTTTCGACGCGCGTCTAAGGTCAAGGATATCGGCGGCGCGCGAAGTAAGGAGCGCGCCGATTGCGTGTTCGCCCGTATTCATCTTTACGCACCGGTTCTTTTTGCGTAATATGGCGCTCAGTCACGCGCTTTCATCCAGGAAAGCGCCACCTCGTCCGGCTGGATGGCCCGGCGCTTCGCCCGATCGAACGCCCGATATCGCCTCTCCCCGGTGCGTGCTCCCAGTCAATATGACCGACCAAAATCGGGCGAGCGCGTCTTGAAACTCAGCGTCCAGCTTTATCGTCCGCACCGTTTCGGTGGCGTTCGAACCTGCGCAAGTCCGGTTTGAATCGAATCATTGGCCGTTCATTGACCACTCATTGACCATTTAGGGTTGACCCAAGCTGCATGAATACTCAAGAGGCGAAGATCGTCCTCGAGACTGCATTGATTTGCGCGCAGGAACCGCTGCGACTGAGTGAATTGCGCAAGCTGTTCGCCGACGACGTATCGGCGGATACCCTTCGCACGCTGCTCGAAGGCCTTCAGGCCGACTGGTCGGGCCGCGGCGTCGAATTGGTCGCGCTCGCAACGGGCTGGCGCTTTCAAAGCAAGCCGGCGATGCGGACTTATCTCGACCGCTTGCATCCGGAAAAGCCGCCGAAGTATTCGCGCGCCGTGCTTGAAACGCTTGCGATCATTGCTTACCGGCAGCCAGTAACGCGTGGCGATATCGAAGAGATTCGCGGCGTGACCGTCAACACGCAAGTGGTAAAGCAGCTTGAGGATCGGAGCTGGATCGAAGTGATCGGCCATCGCGACGTGCCCGGCCGTCCGGCGCTCTACGCCACGACGAAGCAGTTTCTGGATGACCTCGGGCTGACCGCGCTCGATGAATTGCCCGCGCTGGATAATCCGTCGGCGCAACTGGAAGCGTCGTTGTTGTCGCAGCATTCGATCGAGTTTCCGGATCGCGTTGCCGGCGATACACCGCCCACAGCCAGCATTGCGGATGAATCGACTGCCGCCGGGGAACATCCCGCAAGTGCGCCAGTCAACCCGAATGAAGTGTCCGAGTCCGTCATCGCGCTCACCGAGCCGGTGCAGCCCGCGGACGTAACCGCGGCACAGCCTGAAGCAACACCCGAAAGCGCCGACGCGAGTGACTCCCGCGATGCCGGTCCGGGCGCCGCAATTCACGCGCAGCCACTGAGAGCCGCGCCTGAACTGCACGCGCATCCCGACGGCACGCAAGCGCACGAAGTCGACGATTCAGCCGTTCCCGCTCCGCCCGACGGCGCGCAAGACGGCCTTGAACGGGACACGCGCGCATTGAACGACTTCGCTTCGGATGACGACGACTCCGAAGAACCTACGGCGCGCCGCGCCTGACGCAATTTTGCATGGCCCCTGATCCGCTTCGGCTCGCCAAAATGATCATTTCGAGACGACCGGCCGAACCGATCAGCGGAAATTTTTGACGCGCCTCACGAGACGCGCGATTCGACATTTGAGGTTGTTTTGACACATTCCCACGACAGCGATTCGCCTGATTCCGCGCGCCCCGTGCACGCCGCGGACGCCCATGAACCGGCCGACGCCGGCGAACGCACGCGCAGCGACGAGAATGGCGAAGGCGACGATCGTCCGCGCCGCGGCCTGCGCCGCGGGCCACGCAGTCTGATCGCGCGGCGCCGTGCTGTCGCCAAGACCAAGGGCGCCGAAGGCGCGCCGGGTTCACCCGACACCGCGACCGAGGCAGCGCCGGATGGCGTCGTCGCGGAACCGGTCGCAAAGCCGCGCAAGGAAGCGGGCAACCGCGCGCCGCGCGCCAACGCGGCAAAGGGCGGCCGCAGGAATCCGCGCCGTGAATTGGCGGAAGCCGGTGCAAGCGAACCGGTCGATGCAATCGAGGCGCCCGTCGCCGCCGATGCCGCGCCTCAAGCCGCGCCGCGCGAAGGCGGCCGGCGCAAGAATCCGCAGCAAGCGCGCGGCAAGCGTGCCGAAGCCGCACCGGCAACGGGCGAACGCGCCGCAGCCGCCAATGTCGACGACGTTTTCGCCTACGTCACGTCCCCCGCCTTCGATGCCGACAACGGCGTAAGCGGCGTGCGCGCGCCGATGCTCCGCCGTGGCCGCAACGCGCCCCAGCAAAAGCGCGTGCTCGAACCGGACGACGACGCGCCCAAGCTGCACAAGGTTCTTGCAGATGCCGGCATGGGTTCGCGGCGCGACATGGAAGAATTGATCATCGCGGGCCGTGTATCGGTGAACGGCGAGCCGGCGCATATCGGCCAGCGCATCATGCCGACCGATCAGGTGCGTATCAACGGCAAGCCGCTCAAGCGCAAGCTGGCGAGCAAACCGCCGCGCGTCTTGCTCTATCACAAGCCGACAGGCGAAATCGTCAGTCACGCCGACCCGGAAGGCCGCGCGTCCGTGTTCGACAAGCTGCCGTCGATGAAAACCGCCAAGTGGCTCGCGGTCGGCCGCCTCGACTTCAATACCGAAGGCTTGCTGCTGCTTACCACCTCGGGCGATCTGGCGAACCGCTTCATGCATCCGCGCTATAGCGTCGAGCGCGAATACGCGGTGCGCGTGGTCGGCCAGTTGTCGGAAGGGATGAAGCAGAAGCTTTTGAAGGGCGTCGAACTCGACGACGGTCCCGCGAACTTCCTGCGCATTCAAGATGGTGGCGGCGAAGGCACGAATCACTGGTATCACGTCGCGCTGGCCGAAGGCCGCAATCGCGAAGTGCGCCGCATGTTCGAAGCCGCGGGCTTGATGGTCAGCCGCCTGATCCGCACGCGTCACGGTCCGATCGCGTTGCCGCGCGGTCTCAAGCGTGGCCGCTGGGAAGAGCTCGAAGATAACCAGGTGCGCAGCCTGCTCGCGGCGGTGGGTCTCAAGCTGCCGACCGAAGAAAAGGGTGGCCGTAGTTCCGCACCGCGCGTGCAGCCCGATCCGATGCAGACGTCGATGGGCATCATCACGCGTGAGCCGGTGCTGATGTCGCATGCGCGCATCGCGCAGTCGCAAACACCGGGACGCAACGGCGGCGGTCGGCGCGGCGCGGCGGGCGGCATGTCGGGTGGCTTCGGCATGGGCGGCGCGGGTGCTGGTTTTGGCGGCGGCCTGGGCAATCGCAGCGGCAATGGCGCAGGCCGACGCAACGGCGCCGAGCCGAACGGCAACCGCGCGGGCGGCGGCGAGGCTAATGGCAATCGCGCACCGGGCGGCCGTGGCGGCCCTCGCGGCGCGCGTCCTCAAAGTGGTGCGCCGGGCGCGGCGGGTCCGGCCAAGCGAGCCGCGAATGGCAACGGTCCGCGCGGCAATCGTCCGGGCGGCCAGCAAAACGCGGGACAAGGCAAGCCGGGCGGTCCGGCACGCGGCGGTCCGCGAAATCGGACGCGCGGGCGCTAGCCGTCATCGAATCCGCGTCATTGCGGGATTCGCAAGTAACGGTCGACAGGCTTCTTCATGGCGTCGACCGTTTTTTGCAAATGCAAGCCAAAAAGTCTGTCTTCCGGCACGAAACGAGCCTGAACGGGCCGTCTACGTTTGCGTTTATCCCGAAAAATGGCTAAAATCACAAAGTCGCTGGGCACGTAGTTTTTCTCTCTGCCCTGAGTGCGATCTCGGTTGAAGAAGATGGGCGTTGCGCCCATTTTTTTTTGGCTTTTCGGTTCGGCATCTCGGGGAAGAAGGGTGCGCGCCCGCTTATGGCGCATGCCCGCAGGTGTTGTCGGCGTGGAGCGCGCGAACACCTTGGAGTGACTGTGCAACTGACGGAACTGATTGAAACCACGGTCTCGGGCTTAGGCTACGAGCTTGTCGATCTCGAGCGTTCGGGAGGCGGCATGCTGCGTATATATATCGACCATCCGGGCGGTATCGCCATCGAGGACTGCGAGAAAGTCACACGCCAGCTCCAGTATGTGCTCGAAGTCGAGAATATCGATTACGACCGGCTCGAAGTCTCGTCGCCGGGTCTCGACCGTCCGCTCAAGAAGCTGGCGGATTTCGAACGCTTCGCGGGGAGCGAAGTCGTCATCACATTGAAAAAGCCGTTGGACGGGCGCAAGTCGTACCGTGGCATTTTGCATGCCCCCGACGGCGACACGATCGGTTTGGAATTTGAAGGGAAGGACGGCGCCGCGATGCTCGATTTCACGCTCGCGGACCTCGACAAAGCACGTCTCGTCCCCAAAGTTGACTTTAGGAGCCGCAAACAATGAGTCGCGAAGTTTTGATGCTGGCGGATGCGCTGGCGCGCGAAAAGAACGTCAACAAGGACGTGGTGTATGCAGCCCTGGAGGCTGCGCTTGCATCGGCAACGAAAAAGCTGTTCGAGGAAGACGTCGACATTCGCGTGGCGATCGACCGTGAAAGCGGCGAGCACGAAACCTTCCGCCGCTGGCGCGTGGTGCCGGACGAGGCCGGCCTGCAAGAGCCGGATCAGGAAATCCTGCTGTTCGAAGCGAAGGAGCAACAGCCCGACGCGCAGGTGGACGACTTCATCGAAGAACCGATTCCGTCCATCGAGTTCGGCCGTATCGGCGCGCAGGCAGCGAAGCAGGTCATCCTGCAGAAAGTGCGCGACGCCGAGCGCGAGCAAATCTTGAACGACTTCCTCGAGCGCGGCGAAAAGATCATGACCGGCTCGGTCAAGCGTTTGGACAAGGGAAATTTCATCGTCGAATCCGGTCGCGTGGAAGCGCTGCTGCGCCGTGACCAGTTGATCCCGAAGGAAAACTTGCGGGTGGGCGACCGTGTGCGCGCGTATATCGCCAAGGTCGACCGCACGGCGCGCGGCCCGCAAATCGAGCTTTCGCGCACCGCGCCCGAGTTTCTGATGAAACTGTTCGAGCTGGAAGTGCCGGAAATCGAGCAAGGCCTGCTGGAGATCAAGGCGGCCGCGCGCGATCCTGGCGTGCGTGCGAAAATCGGGGTGATCGCCTATGACAAGCGTATCGACCCGATCGGCACTTGCGTCGGCATCCGCGGTTCGCGCGTGCAGGCCGTACGCAACGAGCTTGGTGGCGAGAACGTGGACATCGTGCTATGGTCGGAAGACCCCGCCCAGTTCGTGATCGGCGCTCTCGCGCCGGCAGCCGTCCAGTCGATTGTCGTGGATGAAGAAAAGCATTCGATGGACGTCGTCGTAGACGAAAACGAACTCGCGGTTGCCATCGGCCGAAGCGGCCAGAACGTTCGACTCGCCAGCGAGCTCACCGGCTGGCAGATCAACATCATGACGCCGGACGAATCGGCGCTGAAGCAGAACGAAGAACGTGGCAAGTTGCGCGATCTGTTCATGGCGCGTCTGGATGTGGACGAGGAAGTCGCCGACATCCTGATCGACGAAGGCTTTACGAGCCTCGAAGAAATCGCGTACGTGCCGCTCAACGAAATGCTCGAGATCGAAGCCTTCGACGAAGACACGGTGCACGAACTGCGTAACCGTTCGCGCGACGCGTTGCTGACCATGGCGATCGCCAACGAAGAGAAGGTCGAAGGCGTCGCGCTCGATCTGAAGAGTCTCGAAGGAATGGACAACGAGCTTCTCGCGAAGCTCGCTGAACACCAGATCCAGACCCGCGACGAACTCGCGGAGCTGGCTGTGGATGAACTGGTCGAAATGACCGGTGTGGAAGAGGATGCCGCTAAGGCGTTGATCATGAAAGCACGTGAACACTGGTTCCAGTGAGAAATGACCATGGCGCACTGATATTTGGCGGCCGGTTTGGCCGCGTGACCCCGATCTAACCGCAAGGATATGTCCTTGCATCAAGAGGAATGAATGGCGAGTAACAACGTAGCCCAATTTGCCGCGGAACTCAAAATGCCTGCGGGCGTCCTGCTCGAGCAGTTGCAGGCGGCTGGCGTCCAGAAAGCAAGCGCGAACGACGACCTGTCCGAGACGGACAAGGCGCGTCTGCTCGATCATTTGCGCAAGTCGCACGGTTCCGCCGACGCCGACAAGCGCAAGATCACTTTGACCCGCCGGCATACGTCGGAGATCAAGCAATCTGACGCAACGGGTAAAGCTCGCACCATTCAGGTCGAGGTGCGCAAGAAGCGTGTATTCATGAAGCGCGACGAGGCCGGCGTGGAACAAGCCGCCGAGGCGCCCGCTCCGGTCGAGGAAGAAGTCGACGAAGCCGAATTGCAGCGCCGCGAGGAAGAAGCGCGTCGCGCCGCCGAGCAGCTCGAGCGCGAAGAGCGCGAGCTGAAGGAGCGTCAGGCTCAGCTCGAACGCGAGGAAAGCGAACGTCGTCAGCGTGAGGAAGCGGCTGAAGCCGAGCGTCGTCGTCAGGAAGACGAAGCGGCGCGTCGTGCGGCTGCCGCCGCGCAGGCAGCGGAAATCTCGCGCGCGGCATCGGCTGCGCGTCAGGAAGCGCGCACGCCGCCAACGGTTGATGCAAAGGCTGAAGTGAAGCCCGAGCCGAAGGTCGACGACACCGCCCAACGCGAAGCCGCCGAAAAGGCTGCGGAAGAGAAGGCTGCCAGCGAGCGCGCCGCGCAACGCGAAGCCGCCAAGAAGGCGGAGGACGCCGCGCGCGCCGCTGCTGAAAAAACGCGTGTCGAACAGGAACAGATCGCGAAGCGTCGCGCGGCAGCGGAAGCCGAGGCACGCGCCATCCGCGAGATGATGAACACGCCGCGCAAGGCGCAAGTCAAGGCGCCGGAGCCGGCGCCCGTGGTCGCCAAGCCGGCCGAAGCAGCCAAGGCTGCGGAAGCGAAGGGCACGCTGCACAAGCCGGCGCGTCCGGAAGGCGCGACGGCGGCACGTCCTGCCGTGGCGAAGAAGCCGGCAGCGGGCGGCACGGCGGCACCCGCCACGACCGCACCCGCGGGCGACAAGAAGAAGGCCGGCGGCAAGGGCGGCTGGCAGGACGACGCGTCCAAGCGCCGTGGCATCAAGACGCGCGGCGACACGAGCGGCGGCGTCGATCGCGGCTGGCGCGGTGGCCCGAAGGGTCGCGGCAAGCATCAGGAACAGACCACGTTCCAGGCGCCGACCGAGCCGATCATCCGTGAAGTGCACGTGCCGGAAACCATCTCGGTGGCCGATCTCGCGCACAAGATGGCGGTGAAGGCGTCCGAAGTCATCAAGATCATGATGAAGCTCGGCCAGATGGTCACGATCAATCAGGTGCTGGATCAGGAAACGGCGATGATCATCGTCGAGGAACTGGGCCATCGCGCGGTCGCGGCCAAGCTGGACGATCCGGAAGCGCTGCTGGTCGAAGGCGAAACCACGGAAGAAACGGCAGAGCGTCTGCCGCGTCCGCCGGTCGTCACCGTCATGGGTCACGTCGACCACGGCAAGACCTCGCTCCTGGACTACATCCGTCGCGCCAAGGTGGCAGCGGGCGAAGCGGGCGGCATCACGCAGCATATCGGCGCATATCACGTCGAAACGCCGCGTGGCGTCATCACCTTCCTCGACACGCCGGGTCACGAGGCCTTCACGGCCATGCGTGCGCGCGGTGCGAAGGCAACGGACATCGTCATTCTGGTGGTCGCGGCCGACGACGGCGTGATGCCGCAAACGAAGGAAGCCATCGCCCACGCGAAGGCGGGTGGCGTGCCTATCGTCGTGGCGATCAACAAGATCGACAAGCCGGAAGCCAATTCCGACCGCGTGAAGCAGGAACTCGTCGCGGAAGGCGTGGTGCCGGAAGAGTACGGCGGCGATTCCCCGTTCATCGAAGTGTCGGCGAAAACCGGCAAGGGTATCGACGACCTTCTGGAAAACGTGTCGTTGCAGGCCGAAGTGCTGGAACTGAAGGCACCAATCGACGCACCGGCCAAGGGTCTCGTGATCGAAGCCAAGCTCGACAAGGGCAAGGGTCCGGTCGCAACCATCCTGGTGCAGTCGGGCACGTTGAATCGCGGCGACGTGGTTCTGGCGGGCAGCGCGTACGGTCGCGTTCGCGCCATGCTGGACGAAACCGGCAAGCCGACCAAGACGGCGGGTCCGTCGATTCCGGTGGAAATCCAAGGTCTGTCGGAAGTGCCGGCTGCGGGCGAAGAAGTCATCGTGCTGCCGGACGAGCGCAAGGCGCGCGAAATTGCGCTGTTCCGTCAAGGCAAGTTCCGCGACGTCAAGCTCGCCAAGCAACAGGCCGCGAAGCTCGAGAACATGCTGGAGCAAATGGGCGAAGGCGAAGTGCAGAATCTGCCGCTCATCGTCAAGGCCGACGTGCAGGGTTCGCAGGAAGCGCTGGTGCAATCGCTGCAAAAGCTTTCGACCAACGAAGTGCGCGTGCAGATCGTGCACAGCGCGGTCGGCGCGATCAGCGAGTCGGACGTCAATCTGGCAACGGCTTCGAAGGCGGTCATCATCGGCTTCAACACGCGTGCGGATGCGCAAGCCCGCAAGCTGGCGGAATCCAACGGCATCGACATTCGCTACTACAACATCATCTATGACGCTGTGGATGAAGTGAAGGCGGCAATGTCCGGCATGCTCTCGCCGGAGAAGCGCGAAACGGTTACGGGTATGGTCGAGGTGCGCCAGGTCATCCGCGTGCCGAAGATCGGCCTTATCGCTGGTTGTATGGTCACGGACGGCGTGGTCAAGCGTTCCTCTTCGGTGCGCGTGATTCGCAACAACGTCGTGATCCACACCGGCGAACTCGACTCGCTCAAGCGTTTCAAGGACGACGTCAAGGAAGTGCGTCAGGGCTTCGAGTGCGGTATCTCGATGAAGAACTTCAACGACATCGTCGAAGGCGATCAACTGGAAGTCTTCGAAGTGACCGAAGTGGCTCGTACGCTGTAAAGCGGTAACTTGCAGCGAGCCGCCGAGGCGAGAGGGCGGAGCGGGCCGCGCGGCTCGCTCCGCCCTTTTTCTTTTGTGCGGCGCGCGATGAATATACGGAAAACATCATGGCTAAGAAACGTACTTCCCCGAACCGCAACGTGCAGATCGCCGATCAGATTCAGCGCGATCTCTCCGAGCTGATGCGCGAGGTGAAAGATCCGCGCATCGGCATGGTGACGATGCAGAGCGTCGAACTCACGCCCGATTACGCGCACGCGAAGGTCTATTTCACGACGCTCACCGGCGACCCGAAGGAAACCGAAGAAGCGTTGAATCACGCGGCCGGGCATCTTCATAACCAATTGTTCAAGCGCCTGCACATTCATACGGTACCGACGCTGCACTTTCACTACGACCAGACGATCGAGAAGGCCGTGGAGATGTCGCGTCTGATCGACGAAGCGAACGCCTCGCGCGCCAAAGACGACGAAGAAGGCGCCTGAGCGATGAGCGGTGCAACGAAGGACTCGCCGCGCCCGAAGATTGCCCGGCGCGCGCTAGATGGCGTGTTGCTGCTGGACAAGCCGCTCGGTTTGTCCAGCAACGACGCGCTCATCAAGGCGAAGCGGCTTTTTCTCGCGAAGAAGGCGGGACACACGGGTACGCTCGATCCCCTCGCGACGGGTTTGCTGCCGCTTTGTTTCGGTGAAGCAACCAAGTTTTCGCAGGATTTGCTCGAAGCCGACAAGACCTACGAAGCGACGATGCGCCTCGGTATGCGCACGACGACGGGCGACGCGGAAGGCGAAGCCATCGACGAGCGCGCGGTGACGTGCGACGAAGCGGCTGTGCGAGATGCCATGACGCGCTTTCTCGGCGAGATCGTGCAAATTCCACCGATGTATTCCGCGCTCAAACGTGACGGCAAGCCGCTCTACGAATACGCGCGCGCGGGACAGACCGTGGAGCGCGAAGGGCGCAACGTCACCATCCACGCGTTGGAGATGATCGCGTGCGCGTTGCCGCTCGTCACGTTTCGCGTGACCTGCAGCAAGGGCACGTATGTACGCACCCTGGCTGAGGATATCGGCGAGACGTTGGTATGCGGCGCGCATCTGACGGCGTTGCGGCGGACGGGCGTGGGCGCGTTGACGCTCGACCATGCGGTGACGCTCGATGCATTGGCGAACATCGATGAAACCGCGCGCGATGCGTGGCTTCAGCCGGTGGATGCGCTGCTGTCGACGTTCCCGGAAGTGCGTCTGGACGACGATGCCACCCGGCGTTTTTTGCATGGCCAGCGCCTCAAGCTGTCGGATCTATCGACGGACATGCTCGAAGCGGGCCGCGTGCGCGTGTACACGCAAGAAGGCGGACGGCTGCTTGGCGTGGCGAAAGCGGGCGAGGGCGTGCTTGCGCCGGAACGGTTGATCGTCACGGCGGGCTGAGCGAGTCAGCGACGCCAGACTTGCAACCCGCGCAAAGAAAAAAGCCCAGACGAGAAGTCTGGGCTTTTTTACGTCCACGCTGAACGAACCGCAACGATCAATGCGCCGCCGATGCCGCCGCCGCTGAATCTCCGCCGCCCGAGCGTTCGGGCTTCGTGATCCAGATCAATGCGATCAGCGCGACGAAAATCCCCGCCGAGATATAGAACATGTCGTTCACGCCGAGTTGTGCGGCCTGCTGCGTCGCCATGCTGTTGAAGAGACCGTAAGTCTGATCGTGCGAATAGCCGATTGCGCCCATCTGCTGCATCGAATTGGTGAAGTTCGGATTGAACGAATTCGCCTGCTCCACCAGTTGCACGTGATGAACGATCGACCGATGCTCCCAGGCCGTCGAAAAAATCGACGTGCCGATACCGCCGCACATGATCCGCACGAAGTTCGACAAGCCCGACGCCGCCGGAATGCGATGCCCCGGCAAACCCGACAGCGTGATCGACACCAGCGGAATGAAGAAGCCCGCCATCGCGATACCCTGAATCAGCGTGGGCAGCGTGAGCGACCAGGTATCGACGCCCGTGGTGTAGCGCGAACGCATCCAGAAGCACAGCGCGAACACGAGGAACGCGGCGGTTGCAATCCGGCGCGGATCGGTGCGCGGCAGGAATTTGCCCGTGATCGGCGAGAGCAGTACCGCGAACAATCCGACGGGCGCCATCACGAGCCCGGCGTCGGTGGCCGTGTAGCCGATCACCGTTTGCAGCCATAGCGGCAACAACACGAGATTGCCAAAGTAGAGCCCATAGCCGACCGAGAGCGCGATGGTCCCGCCCGAGAAGTTGCGCAGCGCGAACAACGACAGATCGACGACCGGATGCTCCGCCGTCAGCTCCCACACGATGAAGAACGCGAACGCGATCACCGCGACCAGCGCGAGCACGACGATGGTCGTCGAATTGAACCAGTCGAGATCCTTGCCCTTGTCGAGCATGATCTGCAGCGAGCCGACCCAGACTACGAGCAAGCCGAGCCCGACCGAATCGATGGGCGCTTTACGGATGGCCGAATCGCGGTCGCGGAAAATCATGAACGTCGCGATGGCCGCAATGAAGCCGACCGGAATGTTCACGTAGAAGATCCACGGCCATGAGATGTTGTCCGAGATCCAGCCGCCGAGAATCGGCCCGGCGACAGGCGCAATGAGCGTGGTCATCGACCACATGGATAACGCGATGGGCGCTTTCTCGCGCGGGTAGCTCGCGAGCAGGAGCGTTTGCGACAGCGGGATCATCGGGCCGGCGACCGCGCCTTGCAGCACGCGCGCGGCGAGCAGGAAGGGCAGCGTCGGCGCGAGTCCGCACAGCCATGAAGCGATCACGAAGAGAATGATCGAGCCGAGAAACAGCTTCACTTGCCCGATGCGCTGCGTGAGCCAGCCGGTGAGCGGCACCGAGATGGCGTTGGCGACCGCGAACGACGTGATGACCCACGTGCCCTGATCGGACGAGACACCGAGATCGCCCGAGATCGACGGAATCGAGACGTTCGCGATCGACGTGTCGAGCACGTTCATGAACACGGCGAGCGACACGGCGATCGTCCCGATGACGAGCTTCCCGCCCGTCAGCGGCGGATGAACGACGTTGGCTTGAGACATCGATGAGGTCCGTGTCCGCTTACATCAGCTTGGCGGCCGAGGCGGACTTCGCCGCCGCGCCGTTGCCGCGCGAGGACGAAGCGCCCGACGAAGCCTGCGGACCATTGCCCGCGTTCTGCTGGACGATGCGCGCGATTTCCTGATCGGCCTGATCGCCGTACTTGTCGAACACGTTGGTCTGATAAACCGTGTTCGGCGCCTGGCCGAGCTGGCCGCCTTGTTCATCCTTGATGGTCACGTCGACATCCATCGACAGGCCGATACGCAACGGATGCTGCTCCAGTTCCTTCGGATCGAGCGCGATACGCACCGGCAGCCGTTGCACCACCTTGATCCAGTTACCGGTCGCGTTCTGGGCGGGCAAAAGCGAGAAGGCCGAACCCGTGCCGGCCGAGAATCCGACGACCTTGCCGTGATAGACCACGCTCGAACCGTACAGGTCGGCCGTCAGATCGACCGGCTGGCCAATGCGCATGTGCTTGAGCTGCACTTCCTTGAAGTTGGCATCGACCCACACGCCGTTGAGCGGCACGATGGCCATCAGCGGATTGCCCGGCGCCACGCGCTGGCCGACCTGCACCGAACGCTTCGCGACATAACCCGTCACCGGCGCGGGCAGCGTGTTGCGCGCGTAGTTGATGTACGCGTCGCGCACCTTGGCGGCGGCGGCAAGCACGTTCGGGTGATCCGCGATCGTCGTGTTCGAGGTCAGCGAACGGTTCGACGCGAGTTCCTGCTGGGCCGAATCGAGCGCCGCCTGCGCGCCGCGCACGGCGTCGCGAGCGTGCGAGATTTCTTCCAGCGATACCGCGCCCGTTTGCGCGACCGTCATGCGGCGGCGCAAATCGTCCTGGGCACGCGAGAGGTCGGAGCGACGCAGCGCGATCTGTGCTTCGTACTGGTTGTTGTTGACGAAGAAGGTGCGTACTTGACGCACGGTCTGCGCGAGATTCGCTTCCGCCTGATCGAGCGCGACCTTCGAGTCGGCGGGATCGAGCGCGACGAGCGGGTCGCCGACCTTCACCGTCTGGGTATCGTCCGCGTTCACCGAAATGACCGTGCCGACCACTTGCGGCGTGATTTGCACGACGTTGCCGTTCACGTAGGCGTCGTCGGTGGACTCGTGAAAGCGCGCGACGAGGAAGTAGTACAGGCCGTAAGCCACGGCGGCGATGATGACGACGAGCACGATCAGCGTCATGAGCACGCGGCGTTTGCCGTTGCGCTGCTTGGGCGCGGGAGCGGCGGCGGCTGCGGCGGCGTTTTGTTGAGGGTCGCTCATTGAAGGCTCCGAATGTTTCGTTTTATCTTGATGCGTGTTCTTGTACTTGGGCGCGGCTCAGTTCGACTGCGCCGGTTGGCTTGCCGTCTGTTGCGTGCCCTTGGGCTGTCCGCTGCCGTCGATCGCGAGATTCGAATCGGTCGCGTCGAATCCGCCGCCAAGCGATTTGATCAGCGCGATCTGCAGGTCGCTGCGCCTCAAGCGCAGATTGGTCACGGTCTGCTCGTTGGCGAGGCGGTTCTGGTCGGCCGTCAGCACTTGCAGTTGCGGCGACAGCCCGGCCTTGTAGCGGATCACCGCGAGCTCGTAGGCGTTCGACGCCGCCGCGAGCGCGCGTTGGGCGTCGCCCATCTGACGGTCGAGCGAGCGGATGGCCGAGATATTGGTCGCCACGTCGTTCATCGCGTTGATGAGCGTCTGATTGTAGTTGGCGACGTCGCCTTCGAAGTCGGCATAACGGCCCTTCAACTGGGCGCGCAGTGCGCCGGCATCGAAGATCGGCAGATGGATGGCCGGACCGGCCTGGACCTGACGGCTGCTCGAAGTGAGGAAGCGGCCCCAGCCGAACGCGTCGAAACCGAAGCCCGCGGCGAGGTTGATGTCCGGGAAGAACTCGGCCTTCGCTTCCTTGATGTTGTGCGTGGCCGACTCGACCTGCCAGCGTGCCGCGACGATGTCCGGACGGCGCGCGACGAGGTCGGCGGGCACGTTGTCGGGCAGCGCGACGGTGACGTTCGAATTGATCACCGGATTGGCGATCTGCAGGCCGCGATCCGGACCCTTGCCCAGCAGCGCCGCGAGCTGATAGCGCACCGACTCGATTTGGCCGTCGAGTTCGCTGAGGTTGGTCTGGCTCGTCGCGGTGTTGCCTTCGGCGGTGCGGCGTTCCACGTTGGTATCGAGACCGGCGGTTACGCGTCCGTTGGTGATGCGGCCGACGTTCTCGCGATTCGAAATCTCGCGCTGGGTGACATCGCGCAGTGCGTAAAGCAACGCAAGCTGGTTATATGTGCGCGCCACCGACGCCGCGAGCGTCACGCGCGCCTGCTGCATGTCGGCCTCGGCCGCCTTTTCCAGCGAGACCGCTTGATTCAGACGCGCGCGATTCTTGCCCCAGAGGTCGAGATCCCAAGACGCGCTGGCAAGCACGTTGTTCTCGCTGAACCACGTTCCACCGTAGGGCGGCGGGAACAGCGCGTTGGCGGAGTAGAGCTCGCGAGTCCACGAATACGAACCGTTGACCTTAGGCGACAGCGCCGAACGCGAGGTTTCGATATACGACGATGCCTTTGCAATTCGCGATTGCGCCTGCGCAATGCTCGGATTGTCCGCGAGCGCTTCGTCGATGAGTTGCGGCAATTGCGGGTCGCCGAACTGCTTTGCCCAGTCGAGCGACGGCCACTGGCCGCCTTGTCCCGGCACGCTTTGCGTGGCGCTGTAGCTGTCGGGCGTGGCGATTGTCTTGTCGCTCGAAATGCCCGAATAGTTCGCGCATCCGGCGATGGTCAGCGCGGCAGCGGCGGCCGCCAACGCGGTCTTCGCGCTTCCCGGCAGCCCGATGCCTCGGAGCGCCGGCAAGGATAGGTGTTTCATCGCTCGTCTCTTGAGATGAGAATTAAAGATGGACGTTGCAATCATTTTTTTGCGCCGCAGCGGCGGATTTGCTTGTCATCGCAATGACGTCGCGGGCTTGTCGTTTGCGCTCAACGCGTGGGCCGCGGCGGAGTCGCACGAGTTTGCCAGTACGCGTCGCAGCATGCTCTTGAGAAAGCCGACTTCTTCGGGCGTGAAGCCTGCAAGAAGATTGTCCAGGACGCTCGTGAAGATGGCGGGCACTTGTTCGGCCATCACGCGGCCGTCTTCGGTGAGCGCGAGTCGAACCACGCGCCGGTCCGCCTCGCTGCGCACGCGCGACAGCAGGCCGCGCTTCTCCAGCCGGTCGATCAGACGCGTGACCGCGCTTGCGTCGATACCGTACTCACGTGCAATATCCGCCGCCGTCGCGCATTTGCCCACCGCCAGCATGAACATAATGCTCGCCTGCGTTCCGGTAATGCCGAGCTCGGAGGAGGTGTGCTGCGTCACCATGTTCCACATGGTCGAACGCACCCGGCTGATGAGGTAGCCCACGCTTTCGCTCAGGACGTAATCGCCGATGCCAGCGGGTTTTGGAGCCTCACTCATTGTAATTCTTGTGCGGTCGCAATAATTGACTAGGCAGTATTATAGGTAGGGCAACATGTCGCTGCAAGAATCTTTTCCAAGAACGCTTAATAATCGGCCGGGGCGGCCCGCCGCACTAAGCCAAGCGCGTTTTTCACATAGATGACGCGGCGGCGGCGCAACATCGCAATTACGGGTCGCGGCCTATTGTCAGAAAGTGACTTCCGTGCGTGCTATAATTTACGGTTCTCACCGCGCCGGGACCGTGATTCACATGCAACTGCGCCGACTGACGAGCCGTCCGAAGTAACAAGCGAAGTACAAGACGAAGTACCCGCGAAGTACAAGAACTACGTCCAAAAGACATAAGCCGGACGGAATGCAGCGCACAAGCAAATCACGCGCTGTCGGACAAGCTCAGTCGGAACAGCATTGCGTCAAAGACGGCCTGCCGAGCCACGACGCCTCCTTATCCAGAATGTTCTGGATGGACTCAGGCCTGCTTCGACGGCGCATAACCAAGATACCTCTATGACTCGCGCCCTACGCAATATCGCAATCATCGCCCACGTCGACCACGGCAAGACCACGCTCGTCGACCAGTTGCTCCGTCAATCGGGCACGTTCCGGGAAAACCAGCAGGTCGCCGAACGGGTCATGGACTCGAACGACATCGAAAAAGAACGCGGCATCACGATCCTGGCGAAGAATTGCGCGGTCGAATACGAAGGCACGCACATCAATATCGTCGACACGCCGGGACACGCCGACTTCGGCGGCGAGGTGGAGCGTGTGCTCTCCATGGTCGATTCCGTGCTGTTGCTCGTCGACGCCGTCGAAGGCCCGATGCCGCAAACGCGCTTCGTGACCAAGAAGGCGCTCGCGCTCGGTCTCAAGCCCATCGTCGTCATCAACAAGGTGGACCGTCCGGGCGCGCGTATCGACTGGGTCATTAACCAGACGTTCGATCTGTTCGACAAGCTGGGCGCGACCGAAGAGCAACTCGACTTCCCGATCGTCTACGCGTCGGGCCTGAACGGCTATGCCGGTCTCGACCCCGAAGTGCGCGAAGGCACCATGCGTCCGCTCTTCGAAGCCATTCTGGAACACGTGCCGGTGCGCCCGTCGGACCCAGATGGTCCCCTGCAACTGCAGATCACTTCGCTCGACTACAACTCGTATGTCGGCCGTATCGGCGTGGGTCGCGTGGCGCGCGGCCGTATTCGCCCGGGCATGCAAGTGGCCGTGCGTTCGGGTCCGGACGGCGCGATCATCAATCGCAAGATCAATCAGGTGCTGTCGTTCCACGGCCTCGAGCGCGTGCAGGTCGAGGAAGCGCAAGCAGGCGACATCGTGCTGATCAACGGTATCGAGGAAATCGGTATTGGCGTGACCATCTGCGCGCCGGAAAATCCCGAAGCGCTGCCCATGATCACCGTCGACGAACCCACGCTCACGATGAACTTCCTCGTGAACTCGTCGCCGCTCGCGGGCAAGGAAGGCAAGTTCGTGACGAGCCGCCAGATTCGCGACCGTCTCACGAAGGAACTGAACCACAACGTGGCGCTGCGCGTGAAAGACACGGGCGACGAAACCACGTTCGAAGTGTCGGGTCGCGGCGAACTGCATCTGACCATTCTGGTCGAGAACATGCGCCGTGAAGGTTACGAACTCGCCGTGTCGCGTCCGCGCGTGGTGCTGCAGGAAATCGACGGCGTGAAGCACGAGCCGTATGAAAACTTGACGGTGGATATCGAAGACCAGCATCAGGGCGGCGTGATGGAAGAACTCGGCCGTCGCAAGGGCGAAATGCTCGACATGACGTCCGACGGCCGTGGCCGTACGCGTCTCGAATACAAGATCTCGGCGCGCGGTCTGATCGGTTTCCAGAGCGAATTCCTGACGCTTACGCGCGGCACGGGTCTGATGAGCCATACGTTCGACTCGTACTCGCCGGTGAAGGAAGGTTCGGTCGGCGAACGTCGCAACGGCGTGCTGATCTCGCAAGACGATGGCGCCGCTGTCGCCTATGCACTGTGGAAGCTGCAGGATCGCGGCCGCATGTTCGTGACGCCGGGCGACGCGCTGTACGAAGGCATGATCATCGGTATCCATAGCCGCGACAACGACCTGGTCGTGAACCCGATCAAGGGTAAGCAGCTTACCAACGTGCGCGCATCGGGTACGGACGAAGCCGTGCGTCTCGTGCCGCCGGTTCAGCTGTCGCTGGAATACGCGGTCGAGTTCATCGACGACGACGAACTCGTCGAGGTGACGCCGCAGTCCATCCGCCTGCGCAAGCGTCATCTGAAGGAACACGAGCGTCGTCGCGCGAGCCGTGAAGGCGCAACCGACTAATGCGTTCGTTCGCATGCAAGTGACAAAGCCGCCTTCGGGCGGCTTTTTTTATCTCATCGCTAAAGCTTCCGAAAGTGCTGCCGACGCGCGCGCAATAACATCGCTTGCTTATCGCGCGAATGCCCGCACATCTGCGTTGCAGAAGGGCGAAGCCGAGGCTCCAAGGTGCGACCACCTGTCATATGACGATTGGTTCTGTGCTATGCTAATCGGATTAGCTGTCGCTTTTTAGGTCCTTCCAAGCAGACTTGATTCGCGCAATCCGCTAAACGGTCAGGCCGTGGCGCGGAAGGTTTCTTAACCCGCACTTCCTCGAGAAACTCGAAGAAAGGTGAGCGTAAAATGATGAAGCAATTCCAGTCGAACTCCTATTTGTTCGGCGGTAACGCTCCGTACGTTGAAGAACTGTACGAGCAATATCTAGACAATCCGGCGTCGGTCCCCGAGACCTGGCGCACCTATTTCGACGCGCTTCAGAACGTGCCAGCATCCGACGGCACGGCTCAGAGCGACGTGGCTCACGGCCCTATCGTCGAATCCTTTGCGCAGCGCGCGAAGTCCAACGCCTTCGTTCCTCGTGAAGGCGGCGGCGAAGATCTCGCCACCGCGCGCAAGCAGGTCTACGTCCAGTCACTGATCGGCGCATATCGCTTCCTCGGCTCGCAACTGGCCGACCTCGATCCGCTCAAGCGCCGCGAGCGTCCGCATATTCCTGAACTCGAACCTGCGTTCTACGACTTCACCGAAGCCGACATGGACCAGACGTTCAGCGCCACGAACCTGTATTTCGGTTTCGAGCGCGCGAGCCTGCGCGAGATCGTCAAGGCATTGCGTGACACGTATTGCGGCAAGATCGGCGCCGAATACATGTACATCAGCGACCCCGAACAAAAGCGCTGGTGGAAAGAGAAGCTCGAGTCGACACGCTCGACGCCCAACTTCTCGAACGACAAGAAGAAGCACATCCTGAATCGCCTGACGGCCGCCGAAGGCCTCGAGCGTTTCCTGCACACCAAGTACGTCGGTCAGAAGCGCTTCTCGCTGGAAGGCGGCGAGAGCTTCATCGCGTCGATGGACGAAGTCGTCCGTCACGCAGGCGCGAACGGCGTGCAGGAAATCGTCATCGGCATGGCGCACCGCGGGCGTCTGAACGTGCTGGTCAATACGCTCGGCAAGATGCCCGCCGACCTCTTCGCCGAATTCGAAGGCAAGCACGTCGATGACCTGCCGGCTGGCGACGTCAAGTATCACAAGGGTTTCTCGTCGGACGTCTCGACCGATGGCGGCCCGGTTCACCTGTCGCTCGCGTTCAACCCGTCGCATCTGGAAATCGTGAACCCGGTGGTCGAAGGGTCGGCCAAAGCGCGGATGGATCGCCGTGGCGACGAAGAAGGCCTGCAAGTGCTGCCGGTGCAGATTCACGGCGACGCCGCTTTCGCGGGCCAGGGCGTCGTGATGGAAACGCTGAATCTCGCGCAGACGCGCGGCTACGGCACGCACGGCACGCTGCATATCGTCATCAACAATCAGATCGGTTTCACGACCTCGGACCCGCGCGACTCGCGCTCGACGCTGTACTGCTCGGACGTCGTCAAGATGATCGAAGCGCCGGTGCTGCACGTGAACGGCGACGATCCCGAAGCCGTGGTGCTCGCCACGCAGCTCGCCATCGACTTCCGCACGAAGTTCCATAAGGACGTGGTCGTCGATATCGTCTGCTTCCGCAAGCTCGGTCACAACGAGCAGGACACGCCGGCGGTCACGCAGCCGCTGATGTACAAGACTATTGCCAAGCATCCGGGCACGCGCGCGCTGTATGCCGAAAAGCTCGTGCAGCAAGGCGTCATCACGCCCGAAGTCGCGGACGAATACGTCAAGGCGTACCGCACGGCAATGGACGAAGGTCACCACACCATCGACCCGGTGCTCTCGAACTATAAGAGCAAGTACGCGGTGGACTGGGTGCCGTTCCTGAATCGCAAGTGGACCGACGCGGCCGACACCGCCGTGCCGCTCGCCGAACTCAAGCGGCTGGCCGAGCGCATCACCACGATCCCGGAAAACTTCAAGGTGCATCCGCTCGTCGAGCGCGTGATCAACGATCGCCGCGCCATGGGCCGTGGCGAAGCCAAGCTCGACTGGGGCATGGGCGAGCATCTCGCGTTCGCGTCGCTGGTCGCTTCGGGGTATGCGGTGCGTCTGACGGGTCAGGACTCGGGCCGCGGCACGTTCACGCACCGTCACGCGGTGCTGCACGATCAGAACCGCGAGCGCTGGAACGACGGCACGTACATTCCGCTGCAGAACATTGCCGAAGGTCAGGCCAAGTTCTCGGTGATCGACTCCGTGTTGTCCGAAGAAGCCGTGCTCGGTTTCGAATACGGTTATTCGACCGCCGAGCCGAACACGTTTGTCGCGTGGGAAGCGCAGTTCGGCGACTTCGTGAACGGCGCGCAGGTCGTGATCGACCAGTTCATCTCGTCGGGCGAAGTGAAATGGGGCCGCGTCTCGGGTCTCACCATGCTGCTGCCGCACGGCTACGAAGGCCAAGGTCCGGAGCACTCGTCGGCGCGTATCGAACGTTTCCTGCAGTTGTGCGCGGATCACAACATGCAAGTGGTGCAGCCCACCACGCCGGCGCAAATCTTCCATCTGTTGCGCCGCCAGATGATCCGCTTGTTCAGAAAGCCGCTGATCATCGCCACGCCGAAGTCGCTTCTGCGTCACAAGGAAGCCGTGTCGGACCTGTCGGAACTGGCGAAGGGTTCGTTCCAGCCGGTCATCGGCGAAGTGGACGAAGCCATCGACGCGAAGAAGGTCAAGCGCGTGGTCGTCTGCTCGGGCCGCGTGTATTACGACATCGTCGCGCATCGCCGCGAAGCGAAGAGCAACGACGTCGCCATCGTGCGTATCGAGCAGCTCTATCCGTTCGCGCACAAGCAGTTCGACGCGGAACTCAAGAAATACGAGAACGCGACCGAAGTGGTCTGGGTGCAGGACGAGCCGCAGAACCAGGGCGCCTGGTTCTACATCGAGCACCATCTGCGTGAAGGCATGAAGGACGGCATGAAGCTCGCATATAGCGGCCGTCCGGCTTCGGCTTCGCCCGCGGTCGGTTACTACGCGAAGCACTACGAGCAACAGAAGGCGCTCGTGGAAGGCGCGTTCGGCCGCCTCAAGGGCGCGCAGGTGATCGCGAAGTAACACGGCTTGACGGGACCGCGCGGGCGAGGCTCGCCGGTCCCGTACGCGAAACGCGCATCGAATGCGGCGTCAGGTCGCCGTGCATCGCGTCGCTCGCATTCATACAGACACGTATCAGGACAAAACAGAAATGGCTATCGTAGAAGTCAAGGTTCCCCAGCTTTCGGAGTCGGTTTCAGAAGCGACCATGCTGCAGTGGAAGAAGAAGCCGGGCGAGGCTGTCGCCCAGGACGAAATCCTCATCGAAATCGAGACCGACAAAGTCGTGCTCGAAGTGCCCGCACCGTCCGCCGGCGTGCTGGCGCAAGTCATCAAGCATGACGGCGATATCGTCGCCGCCGATGAAATCATCGCGAAGATCGACACCGAAGCCAAGGCCGGTGAAGCACCGGCCGCCGCCGCCGCTGGCGACGCGGAAGTGAAACCGGCGCCCGAAGCCGAGCCTGCCGCCGCATCGGCTGCTGCTCCGGCGGCCGCGCAAGGTTCGGCGCAAGCCACGGGCGGTGCCGCATCGCCTTCGGCCACGAAGATTCTGGCCGAGAAGGGCGTATCCGCGGACCAGGTTGCAGGCTCCGGCCGCGACGGCCGCATCACGAAGGGCGATGCACTCAGCGCTTCGGCATCCGCCGCTGCCGCGCCCGCCAAGGCTGCTGCTCCGGCGCCCGCCGCCGCACCGGCTCCGGCTGCCGCACGCGCCGCGAAGCCGTCGCTGCCGGACGTGAAGGCGCCCGCATCGGCGGATCAGTGGCTCAAGGATCGCCCGGAACAACGCGTGCCGATGTCGCGTCTGCGTGCGCGTATCGCCGAGCGTCTGCTCGAATCGCAGCAGACCAACGCCATCCTGACGACGTTCAACGAAGTCAACATGGCGCCGGTCATGGATCTGCGCAACAAGTACAAGGACCGCTTCGAAAAGGAACATGGCGTGAAGCTCGGCTTCATGTCGTTCTTCGTGAAGGCCGCCGTGCACGCGCTGAAAAAGTTCCCGCTCGTGAACGCGTCGATCGACGGTAACGATATCGTCTATCACGGTTACTTCGACATCGGTATCGCGGTCGGTTCGCCGCGTGGTCTCGTCGTGCCCATTCTGCGTAATGCAGATCAGATGAGCCTCGCCGACATCGAAAAGAAGATCGCCGAATTCGGTCAGAAGGCGAAGGACGGCAAGCTGTCCATCGACGAGATGACGGGCGGCACGTTCTCCATCTCGAATGGCGGCGTGTTCGGCTCCATGCTGTCGACGCCTATCATCAACCCGCCGCAGTCCGCGATTCTTGGCGTGCACGCCACGAAGGAACGCGCCGTGGTGGAAAACGGCCAGATCGTGATCCGCCCGATGAACTACCTGGCATTGTCTTACGATCACCGCATCATCGACGGCCGCGAGGCCGTGCTGTCGCTCGTCGCCATGAAGGATGCGCTGGAAGATCCGGCTCGTCTGCTGCTCGACCTGTAAGCGTAGAACGCATGTTGCCCTGGTGCGCGCGATAGGCTCGCGCGCACCGTGAAGGGCGTCTCCGCATGAGCGGAGTCATATCAAGGGAAAGTCATGTCCAAGGAATTTGATGTCGTCGTGATCGGCGCGGGCCCCGGTGGCTATATCGCGGCCATTCGCGCAGCGCAGCTCGGCAAGTCGGTTGCGTGTATCGAGAAGTGGAAGAATCCGGCGGGCACGCTCAAGCTCGGCGGTACGTGTCTGAACGTGGGCTGCATTCCGTCGAAGGCGCTGCTCGCGTCGTCGGAAGAGTTCGAGAACACGGCGAAGCATCTGGGCGATCACGGCATCAGCGTGTCGGACGTGAAGCTCGATGTCTCGAAGATGCTCGCGCGCAAGGACGGCATCGTCGAGAAGATGACGAAGGGCATCGAGTTCCTGTTCCGCAAGAACAAGATCACGTGGCTCAAAGGGCACGGCAAGTTCGCCGGCAAGACCGAGGCCGGCGTGCAGATCGAAGTGTCGGGCGAAGGCGAAACGGAAACGGTCACGGCGAAGAACGTGATCATCGCGACGGGTTCGAAGGCGCGTCATCTGCCGAATATCCCGGTCGACAACAAGATCGTCGCCGACAACGAAGGCGCGTTGTCCTTCGACGCCGTGCCGAAGAAGCTCGCCGTGATCGGCGCGGGCGTGATCGGTCTGGAACTGGGTTCGGTGTGGCGCCGTCTCGGCGCGGACGTGACCGTGCTCGAAGCGCTGCCGCAGTTCCTCGGCGCAGCGGACGAAGCGCTCGCGCGTGAAGCCGCGAAGCAGTTCAAGAAGCAGGGCCTCGACATTCACCTCGGCGTGAAGATCGGCGAAGTGAAGACCGCTGAGAGCGGCGTTTCCATCGCGTACACGGACAGCACGGGTAATGCAAAGACGCTGGAAGCGGACCGCCTGATCGTGTCCATCGGCCGCGTGCCGAACACGGACAATCTCGGTCTGGAAGCAATCGGCCTGAAAGCCAACGAGCGCGGTTTCATCGACGTGGACGAACACTGCGCGACCGCCGTGCCGAACGTGTACGCAATCGGCGACGTGGTGCGCGGCCCGATGCTCGCGCACAAGGCGGAAGACGAAGGCGTGGCGGTGGCCGAGATCATCGACGGTCAGAAGCCGCATATCGACTACAACTGCATTCCGTGGGTCATCTACACGGAACCGGAAATCGCGTGGGTCGGCAAGACCGAGCAGCAGCTCAAGGCGGAAGGGCGCGAGTTCAAGTCCGGCCAGTTCCCGATGATGGCCAATGGCCGCGCATTGGGTATCGGCCGTGCGGATGGCTTCGTCAAGATGATCGCGGACGCGAAGACCGACGAGATTCTCGGCGTGCATATCATCGCGGCCGACGCGTCGGACCTGATCGCGGAAGCCGTGGTGGCGATGGAGTTCAAGGCGGCCGCCGAAGACATCGGCCGCATTTGCCATCCGCATCCGTCGCTTTCCGAAGTCATGCGCGAAGCGGCGCTCGCAGTCGATAAACGCGCGCTGAACATGTAAGTTCGCCGGGTCTGGAAAGACCCGGTCGGACCCGGTCGGACTCGGCCCGGCTCGGCCGGCATCGCAACGAAGGCGAGCGGATCAAACCGTTCGCCTTCGTCACATTCAACGGCATCAGCGCTACAAGCCGCATCATGAACGTCACCGAATACTACGAAAACGAGCTGCGCACGCGGGGCTATCGATCGGACGAGGCGCAGCTCGCGGCGGTCGCGCGGCTGCAGCGCTGTTACGATGAATGGATCTCCTATAAGTCGCGCCGCTCGAACGCGATCATGAAGTTTCTCGTGCATCCGGAGCTGCCGCGCGGCGTGTACCTTTGGGGCGGCGTCGGGCGCGGCAAGAGCTTTCTGATGGACAGCTTCTATGCGGTCGTGCCGGTGCAGCGCAAGACGCGTTTGCATTTTCACGAGTTCATGCGCGAGGTGCATCGCGAACTGGAAGACCTCAAGGGCCAGGCCGATCCGCTCGACGAACTCGCGCGGCGTATCGCGAAGCGTTACCGGCTGATCTGCTTCGACGAGTTCCACGTCTCCGATATCGCCGACGCGATGATTCTTTATCGCCTGCTCGATCGCCTCTTCACCAACGGCGTGCAGTTCGTGATGACGTCCAATTACGAGCCGGACACGTTGTACCCGGAAGGCCTGCATCGCGACAGGCTGCTGCCGGCTATCGAGCTCATCAAGAAGCATCTCGACGTCCTGAATGTCGATGCCGGCACCGACTATCGCAGACTGACGCTTTCGACCGTACAGGCCTATCACACGCCGCTCGGCGCAGCCGCGGATAAAGCCTTGCGCGACGACTTCGCGAAGCTCGCCGCCGTGCCGGACGAAAGTCCGCTGCTGCATATCGAGAAGCGCGAGCTCAAGGCCCTGCGTCGCGCGGACGGCGTCGTCTGGTTCGATTTCGCGACCTTGTGCGGCGGACCGCGTTCGCAGAACGATTACCTCGAACTCGCGAGCCGCTTTCACGCCGTGATTCTGTCGGACGTGCCGCAGATGTCGCCGCGCATGGCATCGGAAGCGCGTCGCTTCACGTGGCTCATCGACGTGTTCTACGACCACAAGGTCAAGCTGCTGATGTCGGCGGCGGTGCCCGCCGAAGACCTGTACGTGGAAGGACCGATGGCCAATGAATTCGCGCGCACGGTATCGCGCATCGTGGAAATGCAGTCGAAGGAATATCTGGAGTCGCCGCGCCGTCTATCGGATATCTCACTGACCTAATACCGAGAAACCAAAAATAGCCGTTCAGCCAATTGGCGTAAGGCTTGTCGGGCTTTTTCAAGATTAGGAGGACTCTTATTTCCCCGCTTTGGTGCGCTCGGTATCGTTGCCGGGTACAGTAAATTGGAGAAATTAACGTGAAGCCCTACCGCGACATGTCCGACGAAGAATGGCAAATGGTGGCGCCGTTGCTCCCCGAGCTGAGGCCGCGTTCCGAACTGCGCGGTCGGCCGCTCGCCAACACCCGCGCCGTGCTCAATGGCGTGCTCTGGGTCATGTATAGCGGCGCGTCGTGGTCCACCATGCCGCGCAAATACCCGTCGTATCAGACGTGTCACCGGCGCTTCAAGGCGTGGCACGAATCGGGCGTGCTGCTGCGCGTGATGACGCAGTTGTTCGGCCCGGCAGGCGAGTCCCTTTACGCGTTGATGACTTCTCGCATGCGCGTTCCGGCGGAGCTTCCATCGCTCATGGAAGAGAGCGTCGAAGCGGAACGCCGCGCTGCGTGACATCGGCCACGTGCGAAGCGTCTGCAAAGCGTCTGCAAAGAGGATGCAAAACGAAAACCGGCCTTGGCCGGTTTTTTCATTTGAGCGAGATCACTGACGCAACCATGTCTGCGAGCGCCCCAGGAGCGACACGCCGATATACCCGCGCACCACGAGTTTCTGTCCGCCGTCCTCGAGCTTCATCTTGCACTTGTAGAGCTTGCCGTTTTCAGGGTCGAGAATCTGCCCGTCTTCCCAGGTGTCGCCGTTCTGCCTGAGACCGGTGATGATGGTCATGCCTTTCACCAGTTGATCGCGCCGCTCGTCGGTGCAGGCCGTGCAGCGCCGCTCCGGATGATCGAATTCGCCGATGCCGCGCACCACGCGTCCCGACAACTGGCCGCTGCCGTCGTCGACGATCTGAATGATCGCCTTCGGCTTGCCCGTGGCATCGTCGATAGTCTGCCATGTGCCAACGGGCGTAGGCGCTTGCGCAAACGCGCTTGCCGCCGACAACGCGAAGAGCGCAGCGGCGCATGCGCGGCTGATCGCACGCTTCATAGGGTGTCTCCTTTTTCTAATCGTCATCCCGCGCGCTGGTACGGCGGTCGCGTCAGCATACGAGAAAGCCGTATCTGCGTCTGAGAGGAAACGTTCTAGCCAACAACGCGCTACCGTGCGCCGCGCAAGCCGGCTTCGAGCGTGGCGAAAGTGCGGGCGTCGGTGCGATCGAAATTGAGCGGCGTCACCGCAATGCGTCGGGCCGCCACGTTCGCCGTCTCGCTGTCGGGCGCATTCTCACGTGCGCCGCGTTGAAAGCGTAGCCAGTAGTAATCGAGACCGCGCGGGTCGACTTCCGCGATGACGTCGATACCTTCCACGAGCCCGACGCCTTGCCGCGTCACGGTAAGCGGACCGGCGGCTTCTGCATCGCAATCGGGGAAATTGACGTTGAGACACGTCGGCGCGTCGTGCGAGATGGCGAGCAACTGACGGATCACGCCGGGCGCGAGCGCGCTCGCCGTGTCCCAGCGCACGTTGTTGCGATCTGAAAACGTCTGGCTCAACGCGATGGACGGCAAGCCGAGCAGCAAGCCTGTCATGGCTGCGCCGACCGTGCCGGAAAACATGGTCTCGACGCCAAGATTCGCACCGCGATTGATGCCAGAAAGCACGAGATCGGGCGGCGCATCTTTCATGAGATGGCGCGCGGCCATCACGACGCAATCGCCGGGTGTGCCTTGTACGCCGAAGCGCCGTTCGCCCTGACGCGACACGCGCAACGGCGAATGAAGACTGATGGAGTGCGACGTGCCGCTCTGATCGTGCTCGGGTGCGATCACCCAGACTTCGTGCGCGATTTCGCGGGCGACGGCTTCGAGCACGGCAAGGCCGGGGGCGTCGATACCGTCGTCGTTGGTCAGCAGCACACGTTGAACGACGGGTTCAGTAGCGGACATCGCGAATCACTCCTTGGTCGGTTGTGAATGAGATCAACCGATTATTACAGAGATCGCGACGCCGAATGAGTGTCGAGCGCGTGCCGAGCGCGTGTCAAGCACGTGCCAAGCGCGCGTCTTTAGCGAACGCCCAACCCGCGCAATACGGCATTGCCGTCTTCGGTCAGCCGGACTTTCGGTGCGCCCGCTTCGGGAGACACGATTTCGACGTAGCCATATTCCTGCAACGAAGCGACATCCGGCGTCGCGGCCATGGCGTCGATCGGCGCGTGCAAAAGCAAAAGCAGCGTGGCGATTTCGTGATGGCTGAGCAGCCGTTTGATGGCCCGCACGGGCGCCGAAGCGGAAGCTAAACGGAGGTTCATGGACCGAACTCCTTGGTTATTACATGACGATTCTGGGCGCCGGTGACATCCGGCAGCCGACGTTGATGTCGATGAAGTCCGGCAAGGTTAGAAGCCGATTCTTAGGCGAAACTTAAAATCAACCGATGCCGGGAAATCGCGCTTGTTACAGCGTGTGTCGTCAAGTCAGCGAGCACTTCAGAGCGCCGCCATCAGAAGCGATAGTCGGGATTTTTCGGGTCGAACGTCAGGTCGTCGAAGGGCTTGGGATCGATGCGTTCGAGCACGATGCTTTCGAACTGCTCGCCGTCGTTTTCGAACGATTCGATGCTGCGCAAAAGCGGACGCGTCAGATCGAGACCGAGCACTTCGCGCTTGGCGTAGAAGTCGGGCTGGCCGCTCGGCGTATCGTAGGTGAGGGCGACGACGCGCACACCGTCGATGGTCCGCACATCGACGCTGGCCGGCCGCGTGATGCCCGCTTCGATGAAGCGGCGGCCTTCGTCGATGAAACGCTGCGTAATGGCGTCGATGCTGAGTTCGCGGATCGAATGATTCGACTGCGCGCGCGCAAAGGCGCCGTCGATCTTCGTCCACATGGGCACCACGCCGAACAGCCCGCCCAGATGCCCGTATAGCTCACGAGGACGCGTCGAATCGTCGTAGATGATCTCCTGGCCCGCATGCGCGCCGTCGGGCAACCATTTGGCGTAGATGCGCAGCGGTTCGCGCGTCACGCGCACGAGCATGTGGTCGGCGCGCTTCGGCCATTTTCCCTTCACGCGTTCGCGCCGCCACATGGTGAATTCGCACGATGCGAAGCGGTGCGTGCCCGCGCTCAAGTAACGCGGCAGCGTGTGAGGATCGAGCGACTGGAAGAGGGTGACGAGTTGCTCGTCGTCGAGCGCCGCAAGCTCGCCGCTCGCCGCTGCGCCGGTCAGCCACGCAACCTGCTGATCGGCATCGAGCGTGGCGACGCGGTCCGCGCCAGCCTGTGCGTACGCGTGCGATTCGAACAGCGCGAACATCGCGAGCAGCAGAAAACACAGGCTCGCACAGGCGAGCCGCCAGTTCGTGATGCGGCGCAATTGCACTGACGGCACTGGCGGCACTGGCGGCATGAGTTCTCCGATTGGACCAGTGATGCTACTCCTTAAGCTTCGCGCGTTCAGCATCGCGTAATTCGCGTCGCAAAACCTTGCCGATGGTCGAAAGCGGCAGAGAATCCCGAAACTCCACGAACGCCGGCATCTTGTAGCCGGTCAGATGTAAACGGGCGAAGGCGAGGACTTCTTCCACGGTGAGCGTAGCGTCGCGCCGCACGACGAACACCTTCACGCGTTCGCCCGTCACCGCGTCGGGCACGCCGATAGCCGCCGCCGAGTGCACTTTCGGATGCGCCGCGAGCACGTCCTCGATCTCGTTCGGATACACATTGAACCCGGACACGATCATCATGTCCTTCTTGCGATCGACGATACGAACGAACCCGCGCGCGTCCATCACGCCGATGTCGCCGGTGGCGAGCCAGCCGTCCGCGCCGATAATCCGCGCGGTCTCGAGAGGCCGATTCCAGTAGCCTTTCATCACTTGCGGGCCCCACACGCAAAGCTCGCCGCGTTCGCCGATGTCGGCCCATACGCCATCTTCGCGGCGCATGCGCACGAGCGTGGAAGGCACGGGCAGACCGATGCTGCCATCGAAAGCCATGTTGTCTTCGACACCGATGGGACTCGCGCACACGAGCGGCGAGCATTCGGTGAGCCCGTAACCTTCGGTGATCGACAGGCCCGTGAGCTTCGCGAAGCGTTCGGCGACGCCGCGTTGCGTGGCCATGCCGCCCGACATCGCGAGCTTGAGCGCGGAGAAGTCGCGCGCGCGGAATTCGTCGTTGTCGAGCAGCGCGTTGTAGAGCGTGTTGAGCGCGCTGATCGCGGTGAAGTTCTCACGGCGCAGCGCGCGCATGAACGTGCTGAGATCGCGTGGATTGGCGATCAGCACATTGCGCGCGCCGATGCCGAGGAACACGAGCGCATTCATCGTCAGCGAATAGATGTGATAGAGCGGCAGCGGCGTGACCACCGTTTCGGCGCCATCGACGAGCCTCGCGCGCGCCCACGCAAGCGCCTGCATCACGTTGGCGATGGCATTGCGGTGCGTGAGCATCGCGCCCTTCGCCACGCCCGTGGTCCCGCCGGTATATTGGATGAAGGCGATATCGCCGTGCCCGATGCGCACCGGTTCGAACTTGCGCCTGGCGCCGCGCGCAAGTGCCTGCCGCAAGCCGACCGCCTCGGGCAGCGAGTACGCGGGCACGCTCTTCTTGACGTGACGCAGAAAGAAATCGATTGCTTGACCCTTGAGGTTGAGGCCGTCGCCGAGCAAGTCGCCGAGCGTGCTCACGATCACATGGCGGATGCGCGTGCCGTGCTGCGCGTCCTGCAATGTTTTCGCGAAAGGCTCCGCGACGACGATGGTCTGCGCGCCGCAATCCTTCAACTGATACGCGAGTTCGCGCGCCGTATAGAGCGGATTCACGTTGACGACGATCGCGCCCGCCGCAAGCGCGCCGAAAAGCGTCACGGGATAGGGCAGCGAATTGGGCATCATGAGCGCGACGCGATCGCCGGGTTTGACGCCGAGCTCTTGCAAATACGAAGCGAACGCCAGCGCCTTATCGCGCAGCGCGCCGAACGTGAGTTCGGAGCCGAGGCTCACATAAGCGACGCGATCGCGAAAGCGCTCGACGGCTTGATCGAAGAAGTGCGTGAGCGAACGGTAACGCGACGGATCGATATCGCGCGGCACGCCCGCCGGATACGAGGCATGCCAGATGCCATCCGTGCAATGCGGCTCGACAGCCCCGCGCGGCGATGCCGGTGCCGGACTCATGGTTTGTCTCCGTTGGCGCGGGTTGTATGCGCCTTATGTTTGTCATGCTGCTTTGTGTTCTGCTGTGCTTCGTGCTTCGTGCTTCGTGCTCGCGTTGCGTCGGCTACGTGCGTTGAGGGCCGCGAGCGTCTCGCGGCTTCAGCGTTCCAGTATCGCGACGATGCCTTGTCCGCCCGCCGCGCAAATCGAGATCAGCCCGCGCGTGGGACGGCCATCGCCGCGAGCGGGCGCATGGCTCAACATCTTCGCGAGCGTGCCGACGATGCGCCCGCCCGTCGCCGCGAACGGATGCCCGGTCGCGAGCGAACTGCCGTTCACGTTCAGACGCGCGCGGTCGATGCCGCCTGGCGCCTGCCCGAGTCCGAGCACGGTTTCGCAATACTCTTGGTCTTCCCATGCGGCGAGCGTGCATAGCACCTGCGCGGCGAAGGCTTCGTGAATCTCGTAAAAGTCGAAGTCCTGCAAGGCGAGGCCGGCGCGCAAAAGCAGCGGCGGGACGGCGTGGACGGGCGCCATCAAGAGACCTTCGCGCTTGTCGAAGAAATCGACTGCCGCCGATGCCGACAAACTCAAGTACGCCTGCACCGGCAAGCCGCGTTCGGCGGCCCATTGTTCCGATGCGAGCAGCACGGCCGACGCGCCATCGGTGAGCGGCGTCGAGTTGCCGGCGGTGAGCGTGCCCGCATCGCGATCGAAGACAGGCTTCAGTTGCGCGAGCTGATCGAGCGAAAGCTCGGGCCGCAGCGTGTTGTCGCGCGTCTGGCCTTTGTACGGCGTCATCAGGTCGTTGAAGAAGCCGCGCTCGTACGCCGCCGCGAGTTTTAGATGACTTTCCCGCGCGAGCGCGTCCTGCGCTTCGCGCGAAATCTTCCAGCGCTTGGCCATCAGTTCGCAATGCTCGCCCATCGAAAGACCGGTGCGCGGCTCGGCGTTACGCGGCAGCGTCGGCCTGAAGAACATGCCGGGCCGCAGCTTCGCGAGCGCGCCCACGCGCTGGCCCGCCGTCCGGCTGCGATTGGCTTCGAGCAGAATCTTGCGCATGCGCTCGTTCACGCCGATGGGCGCGTCCGACGCCGTATCCACGCCGCCTGCAATACCCACGTCGATCTGTCCGAGCGCAATCTTGTTGGCGACCAGAATCACCGTTTCGAGGCCGGTGGCGCAGGCCTGCTGAACATCGTAGGCGGGCGTTTCCTTCGCCAGCGTGGTCGAGAGCGCGGCTTCGCGCGTGAGATTGAAATCGCGCGAATGCTTGACGACCGCGCCCGCCGCGATCTCGCCGAGACGCAGGCCGTGCAGATCGTAGCGATCGACAAGACCTTGCAGCGCGAAGGCCAGCATGTCCTGATTCGATGCCGTCGCGTAAGCCGTATTCGAACGCGCGAACGGAATCCGGTTGCTGCCGATGATCGCGACTCTGCGCCCGAGGTTCGAAGACGTGCTCATGGCAGCTCCCATTCGAACTCGCCGCGTAAATGCGGCCGGTCGCCGGCGAGATCGCGCACTTCGAAGGCGCGCGCGGTGGACGAGGGCGCCGCGCTCCACAGCGTCGCGTCGCCCGGAAGAAAGAGCGGCAGCTTGAAGTCGCCGTGCGCGTGACCGGATGCGAGCGTCTTCACCGGATGCAGCGCCGCGAGCGTGCGCGCAAGCGTCCACATGCCGTGCGCGATGGCGCGCTGGAAGCCGAACGCCTTCGCGCTCAACGCATGCAGGTGAATGGGATTGAAGTCGCCGGAAGCCTTCGCGTAGTCGCGGCCCAGTTGCGCGGGAAGCTGCCAGCGCGCTTCGCGTACGAGGAGCGGCGTACTGGTCTCGATGGCATTGGCGACGGGCGCGGTGGCTTCGGTCTTCACGCCGCGTTTCAGATAGACGCTGTCGCCATCCCACACGGCCTCGCCGCGCCGGTAGATGCGCGTATGCAGCGTGAACGCCTGGCCTTTCGGATGCGGCACGAGCGGTCCGCATTCCACTTCGATCCGCAAGCCCTGACCCGCGAGCAGCGGCCGGCGCAGATGCACGCTGTTCGACAGATGCACGACGCCGAGCGCCGACCAGGGAAACGACGGATCGGTAAGCATCATCAGATGCAGCGGAAACGCGAGCACATGCGGGAACGTGAGCGGCACGCCGTGCTCGGGGATGAAGCCGCATACGCGCGCATACCGGCCGATATGTTCGGGGTCGAGCCGCACGTCGGGGCGAATCAGGCGCAGCGCGGGCAGATCGGTTGCGTGGCCGCGCCGGAACAGGCCCGGCAGCAAGCGGCCATAGAGCTTTGCGGGCGACGGCAGCGTATCGACGACGACGGTGCGCGGGCGGGGCATCGTGGAGACGTGCATCCGTCAGGCTCCGACGAGGCTCTGGCCGCAGACGCGCACCACCTGGCCGGTCACGCCCGCGCTGCCGGGACTCGCGAGCCATGCCACGGTTTCGGCGACATCGACCGGCAAACCGCCCTGGCCCATCGAGTTGAGCCTTCGTCCGGCCTCGCGCACGCCGAATGGCATGCGCGCGGTCATTTGCGTTTCGATGAAGCCCGGCGCCACCGCGTTGATGGTGATGCCGCGTTCATGCAGTATCGGCGCCATGCTCTGCACGCGCCCGATCACGCCGGCTTTCGAGGTGGCGTAATTGGTCTGGCCGCGATTGCCCGCAATGCCGCTGATCGACGACACCGCGACGATGCGCCCGCCCGCGCCGATCACGTTCTGCGCGAGCAGGGCTTCGTCCATGCGTTCCTGCGCGAGCAGATTGATGTCGATCACGCTGTCCCACATCTCTGCGCTCATGCGCGCGATGGTCTTGTCGCGCGTGATGCCCGCGTTATGCACGACGATATCGATGCCGCCCGACGCCGCAAGCGCTGCCGCGAGTTCGGCGGGCGCTTCGGGCGATGCGATATCGGCATAGAGCGCGGTATGCGCGCCGTTAGAAGGCGACGCGTCTTCTATGCCGAGCATGGTCTGATCGAGCGCGTCGCGCGCGGCGGCCACGTCGAGCCCGGTGACGATGGCGCCGTGCGCCGCGAGCACCGCCGCAATCGATGCGCCGATGCCGCGCGCCGCGCCCGTCACGAGCGCGCGCTTTCCGGCGAGCTGCGCGGCCCACTTCGCGGGCGAGGGCGCCGCGCCTTCGAGATGCACGGCTTGCCCCGACACATACGCCGAACGCGGCGACAAAAAGAAGCGCAGCGCGCCTTCGATGGAAGCCTGCGGACTCACGCGCAGCAGATTCGCCGTGCTGCCGTTGCGCGCTTCCTTGCCGAGCGAGCGCGTGAGACCTTCGAGCGCGCGCTGCGCGGTCGCCGCACGCGGATCGCTCAAAGCGCCGGGCGGGCGGCCGAGCACGACGATTCGGCCGCTTCTGGCAAGCGAGCGCAGCGCGTCGTGGAAGAAGGCGTAGAGCGCATGCAGCTCGCTGCTTTCGACAATGCCGGTGGCATCGAAGATCAGCGCTTGGACACGGTTGGCGGGGCTGGAATCGGTGGCGCGCGCCTCGAAACGCCCGCTCATCGCGCCTTGACGGCTTGCCACGGCGAGCCATCCGGACGCGCTGTCATGCGCGATGCCCGTCATGCCGATGCCGGACAACACCGCGAGGAGGTCGTCGAACAGTGCCGGGGACGGTCCCGCGCCGATGGCCGCCATACCGCCGAACTCGGTTTCGCCTGCGCGCAGGCGGCGCAATGCTTCGGGGCGCGGCAGCCCGAGCGAGCGGGCGATGCTCGTGCCGAAGGGCGAATTGACGAAGTCGAGGTAGCGGTCTTTCATCGATTGGCGAGCGGTCGTCGGCAGCGTGGTGTGCTTCGAGATCAAGCGACCGTTTCGGGCATTTGTTGCTCGATCTCGGCGCTGCGCTTTTGCAATGCTTCGAGGATACCGAAGTCTGCGGAAAAATCATCGACTTTCACGGCTTCGCGCGCGAGCGATGCCCATTCTTCGAGCAGAGCCGCCTCGCTCGTATCGATCAATCCGAGCGCGGTCGCTTGCCGCGCCCACGCTTCGATCTCGTCCGGGCTTTGCGGCAAAGGAGCGGTCTTGCCGGATTTCACGGCGTCGCGCAGGCGCGCTTCGAGTGCGACGACGGCGGGCGTGAGCGCGAGCAATTTCTCGCCGACCGCGATCGGATCGTCCTCGAGCGCGGACACGTGCGAGCCTTCGACAAGGCGGCTGCGCGCATCGCCGGGCGTCTGCATCAGGAGCGCGACGTCGTTGCCGAGCGCGTCCGTGCTGGGTGTGTGCGGCAGGCCGAACGGGAACGCGAAGACGCGCAAGAAGGCCGCGGCGGCACGGTTCGGATAGTTGGCGAGCAAGCCGTCGAAGGCGAGCCGCGCCTGATACAGCGCGTCTTCCACGCCCCAGCGCACGAGCGGCAAGTCGCTTTCCGGGCGGCCGTCGTCCTCGAAGCGCTTGAGCGTCGCGGAGATCAGATAAAGCTGCGCGAGGATGTCGCCCAGGCGCGCGGACAGGCGCTCGCGACGCTTGAGCTCGCCGCCGAGCGCGAGCATCGAGATATCGGCGAAGAGGGCGAACGCGCTCGACAGTCGTGTCGCGGCGCGATAGTACGGGACGAGGCGCGCATCGGCCTGTGCGGGTTTGCGGATCGACACGCCGCCGCCGAGCGCGTAGACGAGGCTGCGGATCGCGTTGGACGCGAGAAAGCTCGCATGACCGAAGAAGGCCGCGTCGAAGTCGGTGAGTGCGCGTTTTGCGTCGGGCTCGCGCGTGGCCGCCATCTCCTTGAGCACATACGGATGACAGCGAATCGCGCCCTGTCCGAAGATGATCAGGCAGCGCGTCAAAATGTTCGCGCCTTCGACGGTGATCGAGATCGGCATCTGCTGATATGCGCGCGCCAGAAAATTCGACGGCCCCATGCAGATGCCCTTGCCCGCGACCACGTCCATGCCGTCGTTGATCACTTTGCGCGCGCGCTCGGTGATGTGATATTTCGCGATCGCCGAAATCACCGAGGGCTTCTCGCCGAGATCGACGGCCTGTGCCGACAGGCGGCGCGCCGCATCCATCACGTACAGATTGCCGCCCATGCGGCCGAGCGCTTCCTGAATGCCCTCGAAGCGTCCGATCGACGTCCGGAACTGGCGGCGCGCGGCGGCATAGGCGCCGGTGCCGCGCACGGCGAGTTTGGCCATGCCGACATTCGACGACGGCAGCGAGATCGCGCGGCCCGCCGCGAGACATTCCATCAGCATGCGCCAGCCGCGCCCGACCTGTTCGCGTCCGCCGATAACCCATTCCATCGGGATGAAAACGTCTGTTCCCCAGTTCGGGCCGTTCTGGAACACGGCGTTGAGCGGCCAGTGACGTCTGCCGATATGCACGCCGGGATGCGTCGTCGGAATGAGCGCGCAGGTGATGCCGGGCGCTTCGTTGCCGCTGAGCAGACGGTCGGGATCGAGCGCGCGAAAGGCAAGTCCGAGCACGGTGGCAATTGGTCCGAGCGTGATGTAGCGCTTGTTCCAGGTGACGCGAAAGCCAAGCGTCTCGCGGCCTTCGTGCATCGCGCGGCAGACGACGCCGACATCGGGAATCGCAGCGGCGTCGGAGCCGGCATAAGGACTCGTCAGCGCGAAGCAGGGGATTTCATCGCCGCGCGCGAGGCGTGGCAAGTAGTAGTTCTTCTGTTCTTCGGTGCCGTAATGCAGCAGCAATTCGGCGGGTCCGAGCGAGTTGGGCACCATCACCGAGACCGCCGCCGCCGACGAATGCGTCGACAGCTTCATGATGACTTGCGAGTGCGCGTAAGCGGAGAACGCCTTTCCGCCGTACTGCTTCGGAATGATCATGCCGAGAAAGCCCTTCTCCTTGATAAAGGCCCAGGCTTGCGGCGACAGATCCTGCCAGATCGTCGTGGTGTCCCAGTCGTTGGCGATGTCACAGAGATGGGCGCATTCGTTGTCGACGAAGCTTTGTTCTTCCGGCGTGAGTCTTGGCGCGCCGTGAGCGAGGAGCGAGTCCCAGTGCGGGCGGCCGGAAAAGAGTTCGGCGTCCCACCAGACCGTGCCCGCTTCGATGGCGTCGCGTTCGGTGGCCGACATCTGCGGCAGGATCTTTTGAAATACGCCCAGCACCCGCCGGCTGATGAGCACGCGGCGCAACGGCTTGATGGAGAGGAGAAGCGCCGGAAGCACGAAGACGATGGCCAGCAGCGCGGTGACTATCGGCCCGACGATGCCGGTGAATGCGCCCGCCGCGACCCAGATCGTGAGCGCCGCGAGCCAGGCGACGGCAGGCGCTTGCACGAAGGTCAACGCGCCAGCGACAAGGAGGAAAGCGATGACGAAGAGGGCGAGCATCACGGGTCTCCGAAGCGGCGGTGGTTCGGAGGAGCAGCACGGGGCGTGCCGAATGCGTCGGCATCGCCCTCTAAAATAGCTTGTGGCGCCCGATGGCTCGCTTAAGTTTGCGCCGCCACTTCCTCCGCCGAGCGCGTCATATCGATACCCCTACGCTCGCGGCTGAAGAAGATCAACGCGGCGATCACGACAGCGACGGTTCCCGCAACGATCGCCATTGCCGTGCCGTAGTCCTTGCCGTGGGCCTCGGCAATCGATGCCTGCATCGTCGCATTGACGGCGGCCAGCAGATTGCCGAGTTGATAAACGAGCCCCGGAAACGTCGCGCGAATCTCATCCGGCGAAATCTCGTTCAGATGCACTGGAATCACGCCCCACGCGCCCTGCACGGAAATCTGCATGAGGAACGCGCCGATGGCGAGCATCACCGGGCCTGTCGAGAACGCCCATAAATACAGAACCGGCAACGCGATCAGCGCGGCGATGAAAATCGCCACGCGCCGTCCGATCTTCTCGGAAAGCGACCCGAAAAAGAGTCCGCCGACAATTGCGCCGATATTGAGCACGATGGTAATCAGCGAAACCGTGTGCGGGTCGAAATGATGCTGTTCGCGCAGGAAGGTCGGATACAGATCCTGCGTGCCATGCGAGAAAAAGTTGAACGCGGTCATCAGGACGATCGCGTAAAGCGAGAGCTTCCAGTTCTGCTTGAGCGTGGCGAGCAGACCCGGCCGCTTGCGCTTTTCGAGCGCGCGCCACGCGGGCGATTCCGGCACGTGCGCGCGCACATAGAGCACGAGCAGCGCGGGCGCGACGCCGACAAAGAACATCCCGCGCCAGCCGACGAACTGATAAAGCACGCCGAATACGATCGACGCGAGCAAGTAGCCGCTCGGATATCCCGCCTGCAGCAAGCCCGAGACGAAGCCGCGCGAGGAAGGCGGCACGGTTTCCATCGTCAGCGCGGAGCCGACGCCCCATTCGCCACCCATCGCGACGCCGAAGAGAAAGCGCAAGATCAGCAAAGTCGTGAGATTCGGCGATAAACCCGAGAGCAATTCGAGCAGCGAATAAATCGCGATGTTGATCATCAATGTCGGACGGCGGCCGAATTTGTCCGCAAGCCGCCCGAAGATCAACGCGCCAAGCGGACGCGCCGCCAGCGTAAGCGTAATGGCAAAGGCCACCTTGGGAATGCCGGTATTAAATTCGGCGGCGATGTCCTTCAATATGAAGACCATCAGAAAGAAGTCGAATGCGTCGAGTGTCCAGCCCAGGTAAGCCGCAATCGTTACGTTTCGTTGTTCGCGCGTCCAACTCATTGCCGTGGTCTCCGTTCGATTAATTGATTGGCTTGCCTGGCGAGCGGCGAGGCCGGACAGGCAGGGCCGCAGGCACGCTGAGTGTACGCCCGTGTTTAATTAGCTGCAGGAGGTCAAGAAAGTGCGTGGCACGAATAAGCGCGATTAAATCGTGATCGTAAGCGCGAATGATTCGAATCGATTCGATTCAACAGAAGATCGAATAGACGACGTAAGAAAATTGAATAGGATTTGAAAAGAAAAGGCGCGGAAACAAAAAACCCCACGCGTTGATTCGTGGGGTTGTTTGCAAAACGCTGAAAGAGACCTTGGTGCCCAAGAGAGGACTCGAACCTCCACGGTGTTGCCACCGCTAGGACCTGAACCTAGTGCGTCTACCAATTCCGCCACCTGGGCAAGGGTGCGTGTACTGCGTTTTGTGCGTCATGAGCAGCAAAGAACGCCATTATATCGACCGGATTGCGTCTGTCAAGCATTTCCATTCGACGATTCGCAGCGCGAGCGTGATCCTCGCCGCGGCATGCTCAAGCGCCTGCGAGCCTCATGAGGGCCCGAATACGGGTGTTAGAATGATCCGCAACGATGCCCGCCACTGAAGGCTGCAAAGTTCCGCGAAAGTCCATCTAAACGAGAAGAAAGACGATCAAGCCCTTGAGCAAATATCCGTATCCGATTCCCAGCCGCGAAGAGATTCTCGGCGTGCTGCGCACGAGCGAGACTCCGCATGCCGCGAACGACATCGCCGAGGCATTGTCGATCAAGCGCCAGGAGCGCGAAGGATTTTTCAAGCGACTGGCGGCCATGGAACGCGACGGGCAAATCCGCCTCGACAAGCGCGGTCACTACCAGCTCACGCATCCTTCGAACTTCGTTGCAGGCCGCGTGCAAGGTCATCGCGATGGCTTCGGCTTCCTGATCCGCGACGACGGCCAGGACGATCTCTTCCTTCCCAACGGCGAAATGCAGAAGGTCATGCACAATGACCGCGTGCTTGCGCGCATCGTCGGCTTCGACCGGCGCGGCCGGCCGGAAGGGCATATCGTCGAGGTCACGGACCGCGCGAACAAGCGCATCATCGGTAGGCTCATCAACGAGAATGGCGCGTTGATTCTCGTGCCGGAAGACAAGCGCATCGGTCACGACATTCTCATCACGCAGAACCCGAAGAAGGCGAAGGTCGGGCAAGTGGTGTCCGTCGATCTCACCGATTTCCCGAGCCGTCATTCGCAGCCGCTCGGCCGCGTGGCCGAGGTGATCGGCGATATCGACGATCCCGGCATGGAGATCGAGATCGCCGTGCGCAAGTACGGTGTGCCGCACGAATTCAGCGATGCCGCGCTTGCCGCCGCCGCGAAGCTGCCCGACGAAGTGCGACCGGTGGACATTCGCCATCGCGTGGACTTGCGCGATGTGCCGCTCGTCACGATCGACGGCGAAGACGCCCGCGACTTCGACGATGCCGTGTATTGCGAGCCCATCTCCGTGGGCCGCGGTTCGGGCTTCCGGCTGCTCGTGGCGATTGCGGACGTGTCGCATTACGTGCGCCCGAACGAAGCACTCGATGTCGACGCGCTCGACCGCAGCACGTCGGTGTATTTTCCGCGTCGCGTAATCCCGATGCTGCCGGAGAAGCTCTCGAACGGCTTGTGTTCGCTGAACCCGGACGTCGACCGTTGCGTGCTCGTGTGCGACATGGTCATCACCGCGCGCGGCGAAATCAAGGCATATCAGTTTTATCCTGGCGTGATGCATTCGGCCGCGCGTCTCACCTACACCGAAGTCGCCGCGGTGCTCACGAACACCAAGGGACCGGAAGCCGCGCGCCGCGCCGAGATCCTGCCGCAATTGCAGGATCTCTACGGCGTCTACAAGGCGCTGCACGCCGCGCGTCAGAAGCGCGGCGCAATCGATTTCGACACCACCGAGACTTATATCGTCGTCAACTCGCAGGGCAAGATCGAGCAGATCGTGCCGCGTCATCGTAACGACGCGCATCGGCTGATCGAGGAATGCATGCTGGCGGCCAACGTCTGCGCGGCGGACTTTTTGAAGCGCAACAAGCATCCGGGCCTCTACCGCGTGCATGCGGGACCGACCGAGGAGAAGCTCGAAAACCTGCGCACGTTCCTGCGTGGCGTCGGTCTCACGCTGACGGGCGGCGCGAAACCGCACGCGAGCGATTACGCCGCGCTGATCGCTCAGATTCGCGACCGGCCCGACGCGCAGATGCTCCAGTCGATGGTGCTGCGCTCCATGCAGCAAGCGGTGTATAGCCCGGACAACATCGGTCACTTCGGGTTGGCTTACGAGGCGTATGCGCACTTCACGAGCCCGATTCGCCGCTATCCCGACTTGCTCACGCATCGCGCCATTTACGCCATTTTGCAGGGCAAGAAGTATCTGCCCGAAGTGGGTCACGACACATCGCTTAGCACCGGCCTCACGAAAGCCGCGCGCGAGATGCAGAAGAACGACGATCAGTCGCGCGGCCGTTCGCGCAACAACGTCGCGATTTGGGAAGAACTCGGGCTGCATTGTTCGTCGAACGAACGTCGCGCCGATGAAGCCTCTCGCGATGTCGAAGCCTGGCTCAAGTGCTATTTCATGCGCGACAAGCTCGGCGAGGAATACGGCGGCATGGTGAACGGCGTGACGTCGTTCGGCATCTTCGTGCAACTCGATTCGCTGTTTATCGAAGGGCTCGTGCATATCACCGAACTGGGCTCGGATTACTTCCAGTACGACGAGATCAAGAACGAACTGCGCGGCGAACGCACGGGTATCCGGTATCGCATGTCGGATCGTGTGCGCGTGCAGGTGGGCCGCGTCGATCTCGATGCGCGCAAGATCGACTTCCGTCTCGTGCGCGACACGCCGGTGAAACCGCCGGCGCCGCGTCCGTCCGCGAATGCGGGCGCCGAGCATGCATCGGGCGGCGATGCGGGCGGTCCGCGCATCCGCGCTTTCGACGACGACGTCACCGGCACGCGTACGCGTGGCGGCACGAAGAAGGGCGCGGCGGTGGCGTCGGCCACGCGTGGTGGCGCGGCCAGAAAGCGTGGCGTGGCGTCGAAGTCATCGGCGCAGGGCAGGCCGGCGCGCAAGAAACGATAAGACGCGCTTCAGGGCGCTAGCTGGCAATCGCGCGGTCCGACGCCACGAGCTTCGGACCGCGTCATGCTTTTATGGATTTCACGAAGGTTTGGATCAGTCATGTCACGTCTCAAGGTTCTATACGGTTTTCACGCAGTGACCGCGCGTTTGCGTGCGGACGCATCGTCGATCGAAGAGGTCTTGTACGACCCTTCGCGCAAGGACCGGCGCATGCAGGATTTTCTGCGGACCGCGAAGGAAGCGGGCGTTCGCCTGATCGCAGCCGAGGAATCGCGCTTGTTCGGGCTCGCGGGCACCATTCAGCATCAGGGCGTGGTGGCGCGCGGGCAAGACTTGCCGCTCGCGCAGAATCTGGCCGAATTGCTCGATGGCGTGACCGGCACGCCGCTTCTGCTGGTGCTCGATGGCGTCACCGATCCGCATAATCTCGGCGCGTGTCTGCGTGTCGCCGATGCGGCGGGCGCGCATGCCGTGATCGCGCCGCGCGACCGTTCCGCCGGGCTGAACGCAACGGCGGCGAAGGTGGCGAGCGGCGCGGCGGACAGCGTGCCTTACATCACCGTGACGAATCTGGCGCGCGCGCTGCGCGAATTGAAGGATGCGGGCGTGTGGGTGATCGGCACGGCGGGCGAAGCGTCAGCGAGTCTCTTTGAAACGAAGCTGGACGGCCCGGTGGCTATCGTGGTGGGCGCGGAAGGCGAAGGCATGCGCCGTCTCACGCGCGAGACGTGCGACGAGATCATGAATATCCCGATGGCCGGCGCCGTGGAAAGTCTCAATGTGTCCGTGGCGAGCGGGGTTTGTTTATTCGAGGCCGTGCGGCAGAGAAGTGTGAAGAAGTAACGTGCCAATGTTGTCCCGCCTGACCGCCCTGATCTGCGCCTGTGCGCTCACCGCCTGCACCACCACCATGATCGACCGCGGCACCTACCTCGCCGACACTCAGCACCGCGCAAAAGGCGCCGACTCCCGCGTGCGCTTTCTCGTCATGCACTACACCGAGATCGACGAAGCGAAGTCTCTCTCGGTCCTGACCGGCGATCAAGTGAGCGTGCATTACGTCGTCCCCGATGCCCCGCGTATCGAACGAGGCGAGCCGGTCGTCTTTCAACTCGTGCCGGAAGACCAGCGCGCGTGGCACGCCGGGCTGAGTTACTGGCAAGGCGCGACGGAACTCAACGCTTCGTCCATCGGGATCGAGAACGTGAATCTCGGGCCCATCGACACGCCGTCCGGCCGCGGATGGCAACCTTATCCGCCCGCGCAGATCGACGCGCTCATTAAGCTGTCGCGCGATATCGTCACGCGCTATCGCATTCCGCCGACGCGCGTCGTCGGCCATAGCGATATCGCACCGCAACGCAAGATCGATCCCGGTCCGCTTTTTCCGTGGCACACGCTTTACCAGGCGGGCATCGGCGCATGGCCCGACGATGCCACGGTCGCCGCGCATCTCGCCGGCCGTGCGCCGAAGGCGCCCACAGATGTCCGCGCGCTTCAGGAAAAGCTCAAACGTTACGGCTACGATGTCGCCACCGACGGTGTCCTCGACGAAAAAACGCGCCGCGTATTCGGCGCGTTCCAGATGCACTTTCGCCCGTCGGACTACGCGGGCGACGCGGATGCCGAAAGCGACGCCATCGCGTCCGCGCTCATCGACAAATATCTGCCCTGACATGAGCGACTACTTTCTGCCGCTTCGCGCGCTCCATATGACCTGCGCGGGACTGAGCATCGCCGGTTTCTTGCTGCGCTGGATCTGGATGCTCGCGGATTCGCGTCTCTTGCAAAAGCGCGCGGTAAAAATCGTCCCGCATATCGTCGATACCGTGCTGCTCGTCTCGGCCATCGCGCTCGTCGTCATCATCGGCTTCGACGCGAATGCCGCGTGGCTCGCAGCGAAGATCGCGGGCCTCGTCGTCTATATCGTGCTCGGGACGTTCGCGCTCAAACGCGGCCGCACCAAAACCTCGCGGGCAATCTTCGGCGTGCTCGCCATCGTCGTCTTCGCGTTCATCGCTTCGGTGGCGCGCACGCACGATCCGCTCGGTTTCCTGCACGCGTTCGCTTAGCGGAGCAAGATGCTCCCTTGGACTCGAATTCTCACCTCGAAAGCAGCAACACCATCATGACTCAGGACGAACTCAAGCAACTGGTCGGCCAGGCCGCCGCCGATTATGTCGACGCGCAGGCGCCCGAAGGCTGCATCATCGGCGTTGGCACGGGGTCGACCGCCAATTGCTTCATCGATGCGCTCGCAAAGTCAAAAGCGCGTTATCGCGGCGCGGTATCGAGTTCGCTCGCGACCACGGCGCGCCTCGAAGCGCATGGCTTCAAGGTCTTCGATCTCAACGAAATCGAAAGCTTGCCCGTGTACGTGGACGGCGCCGATGAAATCGACGGCAGCGGCGCGATGATCAAGGGCGGTGGCGGCGCGCTCACGCGCGAGAAAATCGTCGCGTCGGTGTCGGACGTGTTCGTGTGCATCGCCGATGCAAGCAAGCGCGTCGACGTGATGGGCAAGTTCGCGCTGCCCGTCGAAGTCGTGCCGATGGCGCGCACGGCTATCGGCCGCAAGCTCGTGACGCTCGGGGGCGTGCCGATCGTGCGCGTGACGCTGGACGGTTCACCCTTCATCACGGACAACGGCAACGAGATCATCGACGTGAAAGGGCTTTCCATCACCGACCCGCGCGCGCTCGAAGCGCAGATCAACGCGTGGCCGGGCGTCGTGACCGTCGGACTGTTCGCGGCGCGCGGCGCGAATGTGTGTTTGCTGGGCACGGAGAAGGGCGTCGAACGTATCGACTACGCGGCATAAAAAACCGCTCGAAGGCGGCACGCTCAAACAAAAATGGCCCGGAATGTCCGGGCCATTTTTTATCCAAAGGCAAAATCAGAACGCGTTACGTCCGATAAAGCCCTTGAACATGGTCATCGCGACAATCTTGATGTCGAACCAGAACGACCAGTTGTGGATATAGAACAGGTCGAACTTCACGCGGCTCTGCATCTTCTCGACTTTTTCGGTCGCCCCACGATAGCCGTTCACCTGCGCCCAACCCGTAATGCCCGGCTTGATGCGGTAACGGAACATATAACCGTAGACGAGATCCTTGTACAAGTCGTCGTGTTCGAGCGCGTGCGGGCGCGGGCCCACCACCGACATATGTCCGAACAGTACGTTCAGGAACTGCGGCAGCTCGTCCAGACTCGTGCGGCGCAGGAATGCACCGATCTTCGTCACACGCGGGTCGTTGCGCGTTGCCTGGGTCACGTGGCCGCTCGTTTCCTTGTGCACGGCCATCGAACGGAACTTGTAGATGCGGAACGGCCGTCCGTCAGCGCCCTTGCGGTTCTGCGTGAAGAAGACCGGTCCCTTCGAGGTAGCCTTCACCGCGATCGATATGCCGATCATGAGCGGCGACAGCGCCAAGAGTGCGGCGGCCGCGAACAGGCGGTCGAACAGCATCTTCGGCCACATTTGCAGCGTGCTGACCGGCGAGGTCGTCAGGTTGATGGTGGCGAGCCCGGCGACATCCGTCATCGAATGATTGAAGAGCGAGATGCTGCGGGTGTCTGGAATCAAACGCAGATTAACGAAGTCATGGCGCAGCGCGTGCACGAAGCGGTAGATGGTGTGCTCTTGCGAAAGCGGCAGCGCGAGCCACACTTCGTTGATCTCTTCGCGGCGCACTTTCTCGACGAGTTCGTCGAAGTCGTTGAGCACCGGCATGCGCATGGAAGCGCCCAGCGTGCTGCCTACGCCGCTCGCGTGCAATTCCTCGTCGCCGGTCGTATCGAGCAGGCAAACCGGCGTAAAACCCTGTTCGGGCGTGCTGCTGAGGTGCGCGAGCAGGGTGCGCGCGAAACCCTGCGCGCCGACGATCGCCACCGTGCGCTGGTTGAAGCCGCGGCCACGCATGGCTCTAAGGCTCAGATAGACCGCGCACTTCGCGACGACGATCAGCGCGCCGGAAATCAGCGTGGAATAAGCGAACCACAGACGCGAGACCAGATCCATCCGATGCAGCGTGAACGCCAGCAAAAGCGCCGCCGCCGCCACCGCGACCCAGGCGAGCGTCACGCGTGCGAGCATCACCGGCAACGGCTTGCCGCGCCAGGCTTCGTACACGCCGAACGCCGGAAACAGCAAGAGGGCGAGCACGCAATTGAACGCGATCAGCAACTTTTCGACATCGCTGAAATCGAGCGAGGAGAAGCGCATGAAGTGCGCAATCACCCCGCCTGCGATGATCAGGAACACGTCGAGACAACGTGCCGAGCGGGCGAACATATCGCGATTTTTAGTTTGCATCTGCATTATCAGGCGCTGGGAACGGAGACGTTTTCCTGCACGCGCATGCGCGGCAGCAGGCGGTCGAATTCACGCTTCACGAGGCCGTAGCACTCGCAGGCGCGGGCTTCGAGCCCTTCGCGGTCCACCACCTTGATACAGCCGCGGCTGTGATGGATGAGGCCCGCATCGTGCAGCTTGCCGGCTGCTTCGGTCACGCCTTCACGGCGTACGCCCAGCATATCGGCAATTAATTGTTGCGTCACTTGTAGTTCGTTGGACGCCGTACGATCGATTTCGATCAGAAGCCAGCGGCAAAGTTGCTTATTGAGCGAATGATGGCGGTTACATGCGGCCGTCTGCGCGACTTGCGTGAGCAGCGCTTGCATATAGAGAAGCATCAGGCGGCGCAGGAAGTCGGAACGCGCGAACTGGTCGCGCAGGGCTTGCGCGCTCATGCGATACGCGAAGCCGGGGCACTGCACTTGCACGCGCGTCGGCATGGTTTCGCCGCCCGTGAGCACCGGCACGCCCGTCATGCCTTCGCGGCCGACCGCCGCGATTTCGACGGAACCGCCATCTTCCATGGTATGCAGCAACGAGATGATGGCCGTCGTCGGGAAATAGACGTGATGAATGCGCTGGCCGGAATCGCACAGCAATTGTTCGGTGCGCAGTTGAACGAGCTCGAGATGCGGAGTCAGTGCTTGCCATTCGTGCGCCGGAAGCGCGCCAAGCAAATGGTTGCCGTGCAGGTCGGACTGGAGGGTCAGCATGATTGTTCTCTCGTAGCTCGCGCAGTGCGCTTCACTCTTTTATTTACTGATGTGAACGTTATCCAACACATTCCGTCCTTCACATCAGCCCCGTAGCTCCTGTGTCGCGCATGAGTTGATTTGGTTGATTGCGTCGATCGGGTGGCGACACTCTTTTAGCGAGGACTGTGCCAATGCGGCGAGCGTCAATGTGGGCGGGGCCTCAGTGCAAATCCGCCGTTTGTGATGCAGTGCAGCGAAGCATTTTTGTTTCAGTTTTGAACATTGCTGGTCTTAGGAATACGTATGCGACCCAATACGTAGCATTGTTGCGATCCCCCCGAATGAAGGATTGGTCATATCGCATTACCGCGCGACAGGGCTCTTGGGGAGACATCAGGTTGCAAACCTTCCTTCTTTCGTAGGGAGTTTGAAAATTGATTCATCCGTGTTCCATCGGCTTCGTGGGCAAGCGAACGTGCATTCGTGAATGATTCGCTTGCTTATCCGCAAAGCCTTGCTGCGTATGTCTTTGCGACGTGCAAGCCGTGCATGGTCGTGATTCGCGTTCAAGGGCAAAACGTTGCGGCTCTTGCGCGATGTGGAAACCTCACGCGATAAGCATCACGGTGAACGATCTTCATGTCGGCCGTGATGGCTTACATCGGCCCATACGAGGCTTGCACAGCATGCTTCAACGAACATCATCACGCTGATTCAGCGTAAAACGTTTGCGTGACAATTGATGGTTTGGTGCTTTGCGACAACGCCGAATTACGCGGAGGGAAGAACTCAGAAATGTTTCATCGAGGACAACTTCGAGCGCTTGCGTGTCGCGTGAAGCGTTGAACACAGCGCAAAGCAGCGTGAGATTTGACTAACACACTTGGCGTGCCATGTCGCCGAGAGATTGGAGCAAGCAGAAAACCCCTTGAAATAAGGCTCGAAATGAGGGCGCCGCAAAGGGCGCATCTCATGAATCATGCTATGAAATGTTCAACAGACAATAGCGGCGAGAGGCGGCACTACGCGCGAATACGCATCTTCGAGAACATCGAAAGAGGCTTCGCAAAGCTCGCGATGTTGTCGTGAAAGCGAGCGAGCGAGACGGCATTGCATGACCATGGTCTCGCTTGCGATCTTGCGGGCGCTGGTATGCGTTTGCACGGGTATGTCGAAGCCTTGCTCGCGCATCCATTGCAGGTAGTGCGCAAGCAGTTCGAAGTTCGCGCCGAGCTGTCGCATTACGTTTGCGAAGTAGAGCTGCGTGTAAGCGTCACCGCGCGCGAGCATGGCATCGACATGTTCGGGAAAGGCAGCACGCCAGCGCGTGATCGGATTGTGCAAAGGACGCCGCAGCAAATGCGCGCACAACAGATCGGCCGATGCTTCCGCCAGGGCCGTTCCGGTAAGCGGTTCACGTACACGCTTGACGAACTCGACATGCGGGAAAAGTGTCGCGGCCAACGTGCTTGCGTCGCTGGCGGGCAAGCCCAGCACGCCGTTGTAGTCATCGCCATCGAGCAGATGGTAGCCCGTGTGATGAAAGTAGCCGAGACGCCGCGCATTGGGATCGATCACATCGATACCGATAGTCGTCTTCGCATGCTCGCGATGGTAGGAAGCCGACCGCGTGTCGGGCAAGAAGAACGCATCCGTTTCGATCAGCACGGTGTTTGCGCGGCGCGTCTGCACGAGCGCGCGTTCTTCGAGCGAATGGAAGATCGAAAGCTCCTGCACTTGCAGGCCGTAAAGCTTTTCGATGTCTTCCGGTGTAATGCGGCCGAGCGTGAACTGGTCGTCCTCGAAGTCTTGCGCGACGCTATACGCGAGTGCCGCGCGCGGTTCGAGACCATTGCCATGCAGAAGCTCGATCCAGAGATCGACGGGTCCCGCGCCGTCGCGCCAGATGCGCTCGCCACGATGCAACGCATGCGCGTGATGCCGCCGCGCGCGCAGGCGCAAGGGGTCGAGTTGCACGACGCGCGAACGGCCTGCGTCGGAACCCGTCACACCGCCGGTGTGGAACGCGCTCATGCGTTGACCTCTGAGCAGTAAGGACGGCGTCCGATACCGCCCGTGCGGCCGGGCATGCAGTCATTTTTGCTTTCGTTTTTTTGCGCGCCCGGGTCGCGGTCGACGGCGGTAAGCATCTCGATTTTCCCATGAAGGTGCCGCATGAAGCGAGCGCTATCGGTGCATGCGAATGCACGAAATCGCGCCGGGTGCACGGTTGCATGCACTTATGGGCGGCGAACGGTGCATCGCGGCCCGTGTATGCGGTTTTAGGTTCGAAGGCGTCTTTTTCCCCGAGACGCCTTGCGTGCGGTTGGCCTTATTTGACGGGGCTGCAAGGGCTATCGTCGGTGCGCCGCCGCACGGAATGTTGGCTCACCGGGACGTAACGTGTGATGGTCGCCACGCCGGTTTTATCCGGCCCGAGCATGGAGAATAAAACGATGAACTGGAAAGCCCTTGATTTCGAACAGCTCACTGCGCGAGAGCTTTATCTGATTCTGCGCGCACGCAGTGCGGTGTTCGTCGTCGAACAGTCGCATGTGCACCTCGATCCCGATGGCCGCGATGAAAGCGGCGTGCATGTCTTCGCAGCCGAAGACATGACTCGTTCGATGCCCGTGCTCGCCTATGCGCGCATTCACGAAGGCGATGCCGAAGACCCGGAAGTCGTCGTCGACAAGATCTTGACGAGCCCGCTGCGTCGCGGCGATGGCACCGCGCATGCGCTCATCGAACGCGTGCTCGAAGTGACCGCGGAACGTTGGCCCGGACGCGGCGTGCGTCTCACGGCGCCTGTGAGTCTGCGCGGCTTTTACGAAGCGTTCGGCTTTCGCAAGACCGAAGGTCCGTTCCTCGAACACGGCATGCCGTACATCGGCCTGACGCGAAAGAGCCGTCAGACGGCGCGCGAAACGGCGAGCGCCAGCAAGGCGCAACTGCACGCCAACACCTACGAGTTGCTGTAAGCAGCTTTGCGCGCGCTGCTTGGCCCTTAAGGCGGCGCGCGCGCTCCAACGAATTCCACGCTGTAAAAACGAAAGGCAATCCAGGACACGCGGGCCGACCAAGGTCGCGCGTGCCGAACCCACATGCGAATAGTCCATCTAGCCAACCACGCACAGACGATTGGCAACGGCACCGTCAACATGATGGTGGATCTCGCCTGCATGCAGGCGCGCATGGGGCAGGAGGTAATCGTGGCGTCATCCGGCGGCGGATTCGAGCCGCTCTTGCGACGTCACGGCATCACGCATATTCCGTTGCAACAGTCGCGCCAGCCTTGGCGCGTCCCTTCGATGATCGCGGGCTTCAATCGCCTTATCGACCGATTCGATCCCGATATCGTGCACGCGCATATGATGACGGGCGCATTGATCTCGCGGTTTGGTAGCATGCGCCGCCGCTTCGCGCTCGTCACGACCGTGCACCATGAATTGCAGAAGAGCGCGTCGCTGGTGCGCTCGGGCGATCGCATGGTCGCCGTGAGCGATGCGGTCGCGAAGGATCTCGTCGCGCGCGGTATCGGGGCCGAGCGGCTTTCGGTCGTGCGCAATGGTGCGATAGGCGCGCCGCGGCTCGTGTGCCGTCCCGCGCCGAAACCCCTGCGTTTGAAGCATCCGAACGTGGTTTGCGTGGCGGGGATGTATCGAAGAAAGGGTATTACCGATTTGCTGCATGCATTCGCGCTGTTGCGCGAGCAATCGATGCACGACCGGGAATTCATACCGGAGCCGCATCTGTACCTAGTAGGCGACGGGCCCGATCGCAGCGCGATGGAAACGCTCGCCGCCGAGCTAGATCTGGGCGCGACGGTGCATTTCACCGGCTTCGTCGCGGACCCGCGTCCGTATCTCGCCGAAGCCGATGTCTTCGCGTTGCTGTCGCTTCAGGACCCGAGTCCGCTCGTGATCGCCGAGGCGCGCGAGGCAGGGTGCGCGATCGTTGCCACGCGTGTCGGCGGTATCCCCGAATTACTCGATGGCGGCGCGGCGGGCGTGCTTGTGCCCGATGGCAATCCGGCCGAGGCGGCGGCGAAACTGCGCTGGCTGCTGCTCGACTCGCAGGCGCGCGGCCAACTGTCGGCGCGCGCGCGACAGAATCTGCATCAGCTTTCAGTCGAGCGCGTAAGCAACGAATACCTGACGATCTATCAGGAAACGCTCGCGGAACGCGCTTCGCAACGGCCGCGCGCGATGCCGGTCGGCCCGCGTCGCACGCGCGCGCCCGATGGCGCCGTATGAGCGAATAGACCGACGAATGAACTAAGTGGTGCACGACGAAAACGCGCATACGTACCGCATAAAGCGCGCGAGTGTCATACAAAAGGGGTATCGAATCGGGCGAGCGTTCGCGGTCGCACAGAACGCATACGAGATGCTTGCTCAAATGCTTGCGTGACCGGTTCGCATTTCGGACGGACCGCAAAAAAACGCTCGCGCCGCGCTGCGACGTCGCCATTCTTCAGTTTCCCTGACGAATGCCGGCGCGCGCGCGGCGCGAGTGCAGCACTCAGGGCATGCAGCAAGAAGGGCGGCGACGTGGCGATTGCACCCCGTCAGAGGGAATACCCTGTCAGGAAATTCCCAACTGGTTTTCGGTGCAACGAAGACGCAACGTATCAGGCACGACGACCGGACCAGTCGGTTGTCGCCGTGCCTCGGCGCCTCTGAGCAAACAGCGTGTTCACGACGAACACACATGGCTACGGACAGGCGACAAAGGGGAGAAGCGAGATGGATGAAAACAAAGAGCGATCGCTGGTGGCGAAGGTCATGGACGGACTCGTCTCAGGGATCGTCGAGCAGAAATATGGGGCGATATTGCCGCCGCAGGACATCCTCTCGAAGGAGTTCGACGTAAGTCGGACCGTCATGCGTGAAGCGCTCTCCATGCTGCTCGCGCGGCATATGCTGGACGTGCGGCCGAAAACCGGCACGCGCATCCGGCCGATGAGCGACTGGCGCCTGATCGACGAAGATGTCGTTAGCTGGCGTTTTCGCGCGAAGCCCGATCAGACGTTTCTGCGCGATGTAATCGAATTCCGCATGCTGATCGAGCCCCGTGCCGCCGCGCTGGCAGCAGCCCGCGCGACGCCCGATGAGATCGCCGGCATTCGCGATGCCTTCGACGCGCTTTCGCAATTGCAGGTTGGCGAGCCGGAATATCAGGCCGCCGACGAAGTGCTGCATACGCGTATCGTGGCGGCGAGCGGCAATCAGTTCTTTCGCCAGATGACGGCGATCGTGCGCGGTGCGCTCGTCACGGTGAATCCGATCGTCGACGGCATCGAGTCGGTGCGTGAAGCGACGCTTGCGGCGCAGCGGCTCGTGGTCGAAGCCATCGAATCGAAAGATACCGATGCAGCCGAACGCGCGACGCGCGCACTCGTCGACCTCGCGGCGGAAGAAGTGGGCCGCGCGTTCTCGCTCGAGCGCTCGAGCCCGCAGTATCCGGCGCAGCCGCCGAGCGTGAATGCTCCGGCAGGCGCGTAACGGCGTCCGTATCGCGTGAAAAGCCGGGACCTGTCCCGGCTTTTTGCATTTGGCCGCGCGGTTCCTTGAGGCACAATGCCTCCCACGATGAACATCTCGCGGGAGACCGGCTTTGAGCAATACCGAAACGAACACGACGACGAACACGGGAAAGACGAACGCGATCCGCTGGGGCATCGTGGGTGCGGGACGCATTGCACGGCGCTTTGCCGAAAGCCTGGGGCATGTCGATGGCGCGGCACTCGCGGGCGTCTGGTCACGACGCGCCGAACCCGCTCGCGCGCTGGCGGAACCGCATGGCGCGCGCGCCTTCGACGACCTCGACGCCATGTTCGGCGAGATCGACGCGGTCTATATCGCGACCATGCAGGACAGTCATCCCGAATACGCGCTGCGTGCCTTCGCGGCGGGCAAGCCCGTGCTCTGCGAGAAACCGGCCGCCGTGAACGCGCGCACCTTGCAGACCATGATCGACGCCGCGCGTGCGTCCAAGCTGCTTTTCATGGAAGCGATGAAGCCGCCGTTTTATCCGCTTTATCGCCGCTTGCGCGAGCATCTTGCGCGCGATCCCATCGGCGAGATCGGACTCGTGCGCGCGGGCTGTTCGATAGCCGGCGTGCCGCTCGATCATCCGTCGTTCTCACTCGAAGCGGGCGGCGGCGCGTTGCTCGATATCGGCGTCTACGAAGCGTTTCTGGCGGTCGACTGGCTCGGCGAGGCGCTCGACGTGCAGACGATCGGCCGCGTGGGCGAAACGGGCGTGGATGTCTTCGCGAGTCTCAACGTGCGCCACGAGCGCGGCATCGCGCAGATATTCTGCGGGCTCGATCTGCAAGGTCGTGGCGATGCGCTCATCGGCGGCACTCAAGGCACGGTGACGATCCACGAGAACTGGTGGAACCCGGCGCGCGCGAGCATCGTTTATACGGACGGACGCCGCGTCGAACTCGACGAGCCTTTCAGCGGCGGCGGCCTGAACTACGAGACCGCGCACTTCTGCGAGTTGCTGCGCGCGGGCGCCACCGAAAGCCCGATCATGCCGCACGCCATGTCGATGCGCATGATCGCCATCATCGATGCCGCGCGGCGCGATCTGAACGTGCGCTTCCCGTTCGAGGCAGATTAGCGTTCGCCGCCCGTGCAGCTCAATGCCGGCCCGGCAACGCGAGGCGTCTTTCGAACCTGCGCTGCACGAATTCCAGCACGCTGCAGAGCACCCAATAGACGAACGCCGCCGCGAGATAAAGCGGCAACGGCTGATACGTCGCCGCGATCACTTCCTGCGCGCTGCGCAGCAACTCCGTCACGGTGATGACCGAGACGAGCGACGTATCCTTGATCAGGCTGATGAGACTGTTCGACAGACTCGGCACCGCAATGCGCAAGGCTTGCGGCCCGACCACGTAGCGCAGCGTCTGGGCGCGCGACAAACCGAGACTGTAGGCGGCGAGCCATTGCCCGTTGGGGATGCCGAGAATCGCGCCGCGCATGCTTTCCGAAAGATACGCCGCCACGTTCGCCGACAGCGCGATCACGCCCGCGGGCGTCGGGTCGAGCGAGATGCCGAGGCTCGGGAGGCCGTAGTAAATCACGAAGATCTGCACGAGCAGCGGCGTGCCGCGCATCACGCTCACATAGCAGCGGCCGATGGCGACGAGCGCGCGGCTGCGGCTTATGCCCATCAACGCCAGGACGACGCCCGCGATGAGTCCGAAGAACATCGAATAGAGCGCGAACTTGATCGTCAGTAGCGCGCCTTGCGCCAGCACCGGGGCCGATTGAACGAGCAGGGAGGTCGTGGACATGAACGGGGAAGCAGGAAGGAGAGCGGGCAGGTTGCCGCGCAAAGCGCACATCATAAACCGCGCGCGAAAAAGACAAGGGCGACACCGTCAGACGATGCCGCCCTCGAGCCGCGCGTTACGCTCGTAACGTCCGCAACGCCTTTCGGCGCGCGGGAACGAGGCTTACTTCGCGGGCTTGGTCACGTCGATCCCGAACCACTTCTGCGAGATCTTCGTGAACGTGCCGTCCTGTTCGAGCTGGGTCATGGCGTCGTCGATCGCCTTGGCGAACTTCGGGTTGCCCTTCTTGAACGGAATGCCGGACGGGCTGCCCTTGTCGAGATTCGCGCCCGTGCGCAGCGGCAGTTGCGAGTTCTTCAGCAGATAGGCGAGCATCAGACGGTCGTTGAGCGCGGCGTCCAGACGGCCGGCTGCCAGATCGCGCAAATATTCGGGCGCGCCCGGATACGTCTTCACATCGATACCCGGCACCGACTTCGCCATGTCCATGTAGTTCGTGCCGAGACCGACGCCGAGCTTCTTGCCCTTCAGTTCGTCGAGCGTCTTGAATTCGCGCTTGTCATCCGCGCGCTGGATCAGCTGCGCGTTCGAGTACGTGTAGGCGGGCGAGAAGTCGAGCGTGGCCTTGCGCGCATCGGTGATACCGACTTGATTTACGATCACGTCGAACTTGCCAGCCTGCAGGCCCGCGATGATGCCGCTCCACTCCGTCGTCACGAACTCGGGCTTCACGCCGAGCTTGGCGGCAACCGCCTTGGCGATATCCACGTCGTAACCGACCAGCTCGCCTTGCGGCGACTTCGAGTTGAACGGGGGGAAGGTGCCCTCCAGACCGACGCGCAGCGTGCCGCGTTGCTTGACGGAATCGAGCAGGTCTTCGGCATGCGCCGCAGCCGACAGGGACGCGCCGATCAGACCGGCGACGAGCACTTTCTTGAGCGTGGACAGTTTCATCGTGTTTTATTCCTCTTGAATGGCATCGCGACGGCGAGCCGTGCTTTGCAGGTGCGGCATCATAGATAAAAGGCAAGCGATGCGTAAGATCGTTTGCTTATTTCCATATTCCTACGCAAGGGCTTCGACGCACTCGCGCACGAGCGCCGGCCCCTTGTAGATCAGCCCCGTATAAATCTGCACGAGCGATGCTCCCGCCGCGAGCTTTGCGCGCGCGTCCTCGCCCGAGAAAATTCCGCCCACGCCGATGATCGGCACATCCGCGCCCAGTTCGGCGCGCAGCTTGCGGATTACCTCGTTGGACGCATCGAAGACGGGGCGGCCCGACAGGCCTCCGGTTTCCTCGCCGTGCCGCATGCCGCTGACGGCGGTGCGCGAGAGCGTGGTGTTGGTGGCGATCACGCCGTCGATACCGTGCGTGAGGACGGTTCCGGCAATCGACTTGATCTGCTCGTCGTCGAGATCGGGCGCGATCTTGAGCGCGAGCGGCACGAGCTTGCCGTGAAGATCGGACAGACGCTGCTGCTTGTCCTTGAGCGCGCCGAGCAGCGAATCCAGTTCGCCCGCGCCCTGTAGCTGCCGCAGATTCTTCGTGTTCGGCGACGAGATATTGATCGTCACGTAGCTCGCGAACGGATAGACGCGTTCGAGGCAGTACAGATAGTCATCGGCGGCGCGTTCGATCGGGGTATCGGCGTTCTTGCCGATATTGAGCCCCAGGATGCCGCGATAGCGCGCCGCCTGCACGTTGGCGACGAACTGTTCGACGCCGCCGTTGTTGAAGCCCATGCGGTTGATCAGCGCGCCCGCTTCCGGCAGCCGGAAAATGCGCGGCCGCGGGTTGCCCGGCTGCGCGCGCGGCGTGACCGTGCCCACTTCGATGAAGCCGAAGCCGAGCGCCGCCAGTCCGTCGATGCACGCGCCGTCCTTGTCCAGTCCCGCCGCGAGACCGACGGGATTGCGGAACGCGAGGCCCATCACGTTGCGCGGCGAGTCGGGGCCGCGTTTGGCAAGCATGCCGGCGAGTCCGGTGCGGCCGGCCGCGCCCAGCATGCGCAGGGTGAGATGATGAGCGTCTTCCGCGTCCATCTTGAACAGATGCGAGCGCGCGAGCGGGTAAAGGGAGCTGAACACGAAGTGAACGCCTGCGACGGCGAGTTTTTTGAGACCCGCTATTTTAGCGGCTTTGCAGAGGGCGCCGGAGTGGATGGTTGCGGCGCGAGTTTTTGTCGGCGAGGTGCGGCGATTCGGGGAAGCGGTTGTTTCCTGCCGATGGGGCTTTCCGAGTGTCAAGCGCAAGGTTGCCGCGCGCGAGGCGCTTGCTACTTCGGCTGACTCACGTTGTGGATGCGGCCCGGCATCGGCAAGGTTCCGGCGGAAAGCGTCGTTGCGGGATCGAGCGGTGACCAGCGGCCATCGATCAGCCCTTCCAGCGGCCGAAAGTTGGCCTTGTATGCCATCTTTTCGCTTTCGCGAATCCAGTAGCCGAGATACACGTGCGGCAAGTCGAGGCTCTTCGCCTGCTCGATCTGCCAGAGGATGTTGAACGTGCCGAAGCTCGTGTGCGGCAGGCCCGGCTCGAAGAACGTGTACACGGACGAAAGCCCGTCGCCGAGAATGTCGATCATGCTGATCATGCGCAATGCGCCGGGCGTGTCCGCGTGGCCCGGCTCGCGGAATTCGACGAGCCTCGAGTTGATCCTGCTTTGCAGCAAAAACTGTTCGTACTGGTCGCGGCTGTCGCGATCCATCCCGCCACCCGCGTGCCGCGCCGATTGATAGCGCATATAAAGCGCGTAGTGCTCTTCGTCGTAATGCAGCGGCGCGACGCTCGCGACGAGATTGCCGTGCTGCTTCCAGACGCGCCGTTGCGTGCGGTTCGGGGCGAAGCGCGCCACCGGCACGCGCACCGGCACGCAGGCACGGCAACCGTCGCAATACGGGCGATACGTGAACACGCCCGAACGCCGGAAGCCGGCTTTGACGAGTTCGGTGTAGACGTCGGAATTGATGAGATGGCTGGGCGTCGCGACTTGCGAGCGTGCCACGCGTCCTTCCAGATAACTGCAAGGATAGGGCGCTGTTGCATAGAATTGCAGCGCGGAAAGCGGTGACAGCGGCAGCTCGTTCGGATGTGTCACGTTGGCGGCTCTCGTCTCGCGGGCGTCTCGTCGTTGCTGGTTTCTGGTTGCCTGGTTGATGCCTGTCCGGTGCCTGGTTCCGTTCCGGTGTCCTTGCGTCGTCGTCTAGCGCTCGATCAGTTCCGCGAGAACCGATTTATCGAAACGCCAGGGAATCGGCGCATCTTCGACCGCGTGACGCAGATGCGTGACGAACGCGCGGCGGCCGATCTCGCGGCCGCCCAGCGACGCCAGATGCGCCGTATTCTGCTGACAGTCTATCATCCCAATTTTATGGCGGCGCAAGTGCGCGACGAGCGCGGCGAGGGCGATTTTCGAGGCATCGGTCTTGTGCGCGAACATCGATTCGCCGAAGAACATCTTGCCGAACGACACGCCATAAAGCCCGCCGACGCGCCGCCCGTCGAACCACGTTTCGACGCTGTGCGCCTTGCCCGCGCGATGCAGCGTCGAGTACGCCTCAACGATTTCGGAAGTGATCCACGTGCCGCGCTGACCGTCGCGCGGCGTGTCGGCGCACGCGTGCATCACGGCGGCGAAGTCGTCGTCCACGCGCACTTCCCAGAGCGGCTCGCGCGACACGCGTTTGAGCGTCTTGCGCAGCGAATCGGAGACCTTGAACTCGTCCGGAACCAGCACCATGCGTGGATCGGGACTCCACCACAGCACGGGCTGACCGTCCGAATACCACGGAAAGATGCCGCGCCGGTAGGCATCGACGAGACGCGCGGGCAAGAGCTCCGCGCTCGCGGCGAGCAAACCCGGCGCGCCGCTCGATGCGCCGAGCGCGCGCTCGACGGGCGGGAACGGATCGTCGTCGGCGAGCCAGGGAACCATGGTCGAAGCAGTCGATGCGCGAGGCGCTCAGCCTTCGCGCAGCGTGCGGAAGATGTCGCCCGTGTGCAGCGTGAAGTTGCCCGCGGCGCGGTCGGCGAAGAAGAAACGCAGCGTCTGGCCGACGGTCGGAAAGGCGATTTCGTCCCACGGAATCTCGCTTTCCTCGAAGAGACGCACTTCGAGACTTTCCTCGCCGGCGTCGATTTCGATATCGAGCAGACGCGCGAGATAGAACAGATGCACCTGATGCACGTGCGGCACGTTGAGCAGCGTGAAAAGACTTTGAATCTCGACGCGCGCGCCTGCTTCCTCGAGCGTTTCGCGCGATGCGCCTTCGCTCGTGGTCTCGTCCATTTCCATGAAGCCTGCCGGCAAGGTCCAGTAGCCGTAGCGCGGCTCGATTGCCCGGCGGCACAAGAGCACCTTGTCGTCCCACACCGGCACCGTGCCGACGACGTTGCGCGGATTCTGGTAGTGAACGGTGCCGCAACTGCCGCAGACGAAGCGCTCGCGGTTGTCGCCAGGCGGGACCGAAAGGGCGACCTCGTGGCCGCAGACGGAACAGAATTTCATGGAAATGGACGTGGGAAGTGTGGTGCGAGTGTATCACCGGCTTGGGGGTCGTCATGAAGGGCGGGTGAGGCGGAAAGCGGGGGCGTGATCGGTTGGTCGGGCGGAACTCGCGCAGGCGACGCGAACGAAGCGAACGAAGCGAACGAAGCGAACGAAGCGAACGAAGCGAACGAAGCGAACGAAGCGAACGAAGCGAACGACCGCAAACGGGACTGTCAGCAATTTTGTGTGTGAGGCTACCATTATGGAAATGGAGCCGTTATGCCACGCAAACCCAAGACACCG